>JBDKLM010000036.1:0-36921 GCA_039806005.1 Pseudomonadota bacterium | reverse complement strand
GCTTCGCCCCTTCCCGATGGATGTGATGAAGGCCAGCCTGAAAGCGGCGAAGGAAGTGATGGCAGAAGAAGCAGCAAAAAATGCCAACTTCAAAAAAATCTATGAGCACTATACGAATTTTCAGGATCAGCAGAACAAGTGGTACTCGGTTGCAGAACAGCGCATGCAAAATTTCCAGATCGCGGCACTGAATGCCAGCACCAAAAAAGAGTAAGCAATCGGCATTCACAAAGGAAAAACAATGAGACTTCAGGGAAAAACCGCACTCATCACCGCTGCCGGCCAGGGTATCGGTTATGCCAGCGCTCTCGCCATGGCCGCTGAGGGCGCCAGCGTTCTGGCAACGGATATCAACAGCGAATTGCTATCGCGCTTCGCTGGCGTGCCGAATATCCAGACCGCGCTGCTGGACGTGATGGATAAAGAAGCCATCAATACCGTCGTCAACAAACTGGCGCGCATCGATGTCCTGTTCAATTGTGCAGGGTACGTCCATGCGGGTAATGTCCTTGAAGCCAGTGATGAGGACTGGAGCTTCGCGTTTGATTTCAATGTACGTTCGCAATTCTGGATGATTCAGGCCGTGCTGCCCAAAATGCTGTCGCAAGGAGGCGGCAGCATCATCAATATGGCCAGCGTAGTCTCCAGCGTCAAAGGCCTCCCAAACCGTTTCGTGTATGGCGCCAGCAAAGCCGCCGTCATTGGCCTGACCAAATCCGTCGCCGCAGATTATGTCGGCAAGGGCATACGCTGCAACGCTATCTGCCCAGGTACGGTCGACACACCTTCACTGCAAGATCGCATTAATGCCTATGACGATCCAGTCGAGGCACGCAAACAATTCATCGCCAGACAGCCCATGGGCCGTCTCGCCAAAGCAGAAGAAATAGCTCCCGTCGCCGTATTTCTCGCCTCAAGTGACTCTGCCTTCAGCACAGGGAATATCTATTCCGTTGATGGGGGCATGACGATTTAAGTGCTCTTTTGATATCAAATTATCCCTTGTGCGAAGCACACCTGCCATGAGAAAGTGATTGTCTTTAACCAAAAGTAACTTTTCATGATCAGCGCACTTGATGCGGGTGATAACAACCCATCTTTGTGGAAGAAAGCTGCGCTCGTATGGGGTTTGGTCGCTGTAGTCTCAATCACCCTGCTTTTGGGGGCGGGCCACCTGGAACGCGTGGCAGATGAGAATCAGGCAAAAGCCGATGGACGGCGACACGTTATTTACCTGACCAACAGTTACGCGAAAGAGCTGCAAAGTTCAATTGAGAAAATTGATCAGCTTTCTCTCGTTATCGGCCGAATCGCCAGCTCAGCCCCCAATAAAGACATCCGTCAAACCTTTGAGGGACTGCCCTCTTATGGCTGGTTCAACCCTCTGCTCATCGACAAAAACGGTATCGTTCGAAGCGCCCATACGTCCGCGATCATTGGATCGTCGGTGTCAAACACACGATTTTTTCAGAATCACCTCCAGTCATCCTCCACCGATCTCAACATCAATCCGCTCGAACCGGGTATAGGCAAGCTCGCGGGCAAGCAAGTTATTCGCTTTTCCCGCCGCATCAATGACGCGCAGGGGCAGTTTGTTGGGGTAGTTGCGCTAACCATGATGCCAGACCAGCTTACTGAACTCGGTGACGTTATAGCACTCGCTCGCGGTGATGTTATTGGCATCAGATATTCAAACGGCAGCACCCTGCTCCGGCACGACATAGGCGACAAATCCTCAGAAAATAATCTTGATATTTTGAGGAGAACCAGTGGCGTACAAAATTTCTCGGAAATCCGTGTCCCGGGTGATCTGATGTACGTGGGCTGGTCTAAGCTCGAAAACTACCCGCTCGAGGCCGTGATTGCAGTCAGCCATAACAATGTACTGCGATCATTTAACGAAACAACCGATTTGTATAACCTTCTGCAAGTAGCAGCAAGCTGTCTGATTCTTTTTCTGTGCATCACAGGCGGCTGGCTGCAATCGCGTCGCGACACACGATTGCACTATAAAAATCAGATTCGCAGCACATTCCGCTTGGCCGTTGATGCCTCTCGCGAAGAGCTTTACATGTTTTCACCCTTATTCGAAAAAGGTGGCGTCATCACTGATTTTCTGATTCAGGATTGTAACGGTCAGGCGATACGCATGACTGGAAAACAAAGAGAAGATCTGATTGGCCAACGAATCAGCCATCTTGTCATTCAAGAAAACCTCTCCATCACCATGCTATTTTTACATAGCGCAATGAACGATGGATTCGCAGAAAAAGAAGTCTTCATGCATCGATCAGGTCCGAATAAAAAATGCTGGTTTCAGGCACGCGCAGTGCGCGCCGATCTCGGGTTGGCGGTAACGCTGCGTGACATCACGGAGGTGAAGGAAAAGGAAGAGCAACTCAAACAATTGGCACTGACCGATGCGCTGACCCATCTGCCCAACCGTCACTGGATGAACCAGAACCTCCCTTTCATTATCGAAGAGGCCGAAAAACACGGACAACAATTCGCCGCCTTGTTCATCGACCTAGACAACTTCAAAACCATCAATGACACGCTAGGTCACAAAGTAGGTGACACTTATCTGCAGGCAGTCGCAAGTATGTTGCAGCAATCGGTACGCACGCACGATCATGTGATGCGCCTGGGAGGCGATGAATTCATGATTCTGCTGAACGAACTCGACAGCACCGACGTTGCGCTCGGCATCGCGGGACATCTGCTGACCCGACTTCGCGATATCGATATCCTCGATGCCAGCAGCCTGTCTCCGCGTGCCTCGATTGGCGTGGCTTTCTTTCCCGAGAATGCAACAACGCCCGAGGCTCTGGTGCAGGCTGCTGATATCGCCATGTATGAAGCCAAGCGATCCGGCAAGGACAGGGTCGCACGCTACTCCAGCACGATGCTCGATCAATTGTCCGAGCGTGTAAGCATGGAAAGTGCCCTCCAGCGTGCCATTCCGGACGGACAACTGCTGCTCTACCTGCAACCGCGTGCCATCGCAGCGACTGGCGAGCTCGTGGGATTTGAGGCGCTAGTACGCTGGCAACATCCTGAGCTGGGGCTGGTCACGCCGCAGCGCTTCATTCCGCTCGCAGAAGAAAGCCATCTGATCGTGGAAGTGGGTAACTGGGTCGCTGCGACAGTCTGCGAGACACTGGCGCGCTGGCGCAGTCACGGAAATCAAATCGTTCCCGTATCAATCAATGTCTCGGCACGCCAGCTGAAAGACCCCGAATTCCGCACGCAGCTTCACGCGCACATGCAGAAGTACGGTATCAACCCCTCGGAGATCGCTATCGAACTCACCGAATCCATGATGATCGGCGATAACGATGAAATCCAAAATGAACTCCACCTCCTGGCCGATATGGGACTGAAATTGATGATTGATGATTTCGGTACCGGCTACTCGTCGCTGGCCCGGCTGCAAAGTCTGAGTGTCGATGTGCTGAAAATCGATCAGTCCTTCGTGCGTAATCTATCTGCGGGTGGCGAGGGCATCGTGCTGTGTCAGGCAATGACGCAGATGGGCAAAACCTTGGGCCTGACCGTTGTGGCCGAAGGCGTCGAAACCAATGAGCAATTGCAAATGCTGCAAGTGATGGGTTGCGACGAGATTCAGGGCTTTATCGCATCACCCCCGGTGCCGGCTGATGCTGCTTTAAAAATGCTTGGTGGACCACCCTTCTTTGCGCCGCTGGCTGAAATTCGCAGCCCCCAATTGAGCGATCGCTAGCTCACCGCCTGACAACCGAGGGTCCTTCGCAGTCCGTTCGGCGCGGCTGTCATTACAATAGAGGTTTTACTGACTACCCTCACGCCATGAAATATCTTCACACTATGGTCCGCGTCAGCGATGTTGACGCCTCCCTGCATTTTTATCGCGATGCACTCGGACTTGAGCTGGTACGCCAGTTTGACGTCCCCGCTGGCCGCTTTACCCTGATCTATCTGGCTGCCCCAGGCGACCATGATGCACAGGTTGAACTCACCTACAACTGGGATCCGGAGGATCTGGGCGGCAGCCGCAACTTTGGCCACCTGGCCTACGCAGTGGATGACATCTACGCCGCCTGCGAGCGACTTCAGGCGCACGGGGTGACGATACTTCGTCCGCCGCGAGACGGTCGCATGGCGTTTGTACGCTCGCCCGACAACATCTCGATCGAGCTCTTGCAGCGTGGATCACCCCTCGCCCCTGCTGAGCCCTGGGTGTCCATGCCCAATACAGGTCAGTGGTAATTCGTTTCAGAACAGGACATTTGCATGCAATCGGATACAAGCCTCGCTGAAGCCAAAGTCTGGCCAGCCCATTTCGAGGCAGCCCATATGCCTGGCTCGCTGCCGATGGGTGGTGTCATTCCAATGACGCCCATCTTCGCGTTTGAGTCACCAGCAGCACCGCTGATTCTCTCGCACGAAGCTTCGCTGTCACCGCGTCGCACTGATATCGAATTGGGTGGTCTGCTCGCATTCATGATCGATGACGTCATTACGCCTGCCGAGGCGGATAACATCGTCGAAGCCAGCGAACGTTTTGGCTACCGCGAAGAAGCGCCCGGTATCTCTACCCCACCGGGCATGCGCATGAACAAAGCTGTGCATTGGCTTGCCGAAGAATCTCTGCTCGGACCCGTGTTCGAACGCATCTGCCATTTGCTGCCCGCTTCCATCAACGGTGGCACGCTCTACCCTGCGCTCAGCCGACGCATCAACATGTACCGCTACGATGCAAACGACGTATTCAATATGCATACCGATGGCGACTGGCCCGGTTACGGCTTGAGCCCCGATCGTCGCCACATGGTCGAATGGCCAGGACTGCGCTCTTGCATGTCGATGCTGCTGTATCTGAACGGGCCCGAGGACGGTATCGAGGGTGGCAGTACTCGTCTGTATCGTCCAGATCGCGGCTGGGTGGACGTCACGCCGCGCAAAGGTTCGGCGCTATTCTTCCGTCACGGCTTTGGTCCGCAAAGCGTGCTGCATGAAGGTTGTCGGGTCTTTGGCGATGTGTCGAAATATGTCGCACGCATCAATGTGATGTACGCGTGGGACTGAATGAGCATCGCGGCAAAGCATTACGTGTACGTGATCGAGCTGTCGAAAGATGTGCTCTACGAAGGAAAATTCAAAAAAGCCAATCCGGACTACCGAGTCGGCAAGCCCTGTGTCTATGTGGGCATGACCGGGCTAGATCCCGATCTGCGCTTTGACAGACACAAGGCCGGCATACAAGCCAACAAATTCGTGCAGACCTACGGCTTGCACCTGCTACCCGAGCTTTACGAAGCGCACAATCCCATGCCCTACGAAGATGCGCGCTACATGGAAGTGGATCTGGGCATACGCCTGCGCGAAGCCGGCTTCGGCGTCTGGCAGGCGTGAATACCGCTTTTGAGTCGATAGGCAGCGAGCCTCACAACATCGGATATTCCTCAACCAGAATTGGCTGGATGTGTTCGACAAAATTGGGCAAGTCAGCGAGCAGGGTCTTGCCTTCAGGACTCTGCAATGCAGCGTCGAGCGCCTCTTTGGAGTCGAACCATAATTCGGAAAACCCGTCGAAACCGAGTTTTTCGATATCAGCGGCCGCGACCAAATTCACCGAGTAACGCTTCATGCCGGGCAATTTCTTGCAAAGCTCGGCGTGCACGGTCAGCCAGTGCGTCTCGAATTGTTCACGGGTCATGCTTTTTTTGCGCTGGACCATGCCGATGCGCTTGACGCTGCCAGGTTTCATTTTGCCTCCTTGGGTGTGCTGTTTAATGCTTAAGAATCGAGCCGGATGGCGCAGTATAAAAAATTCGACGGGGTCGCTACTTCGATATTTACGAATACCCGGTTTGGGTGCAGCGCTTGGGGCGTTATCAAAAAATAACCATGATGCCAAATGAATAATAAAACTTGGCCGATTTATTAAATGATTGATATCGCTATTTTCTTCAGCGCTTCACAAATATAGCGGTCTATAATCACACATATCCTGCATAATCAAAGGGATAAAGGCTGCCAAGACAGGCAACCGAAGAGCCTCGCGGTTCACGACACAACGGAGACAGCCATGCATGTGCTATCGATCGAAGATATCGAACTCATCGTTCACATGATCGAGACCGATTCGGCGGTTACTGATTTCAGCAAGCGCCAGAAACAAATCGACAAACTGGTCAAGACGGGCTATGTGCGCCCGCTGGCGGGTGTGTTTGTTTTGACGGAACTCGGCAGAAGAACGGCCAGCTCGCTGCAAACCAAATCCTACGTACGCTCGAAGGTAGAAACACCGCAGGTGCAGGTAAAGCCGATCGAGGAAACGCCCGCATTGGAAGCAGCGCAGTAAGACGTCTCGACTACATCACGGGCGTCCTTGCGCGTGCGCCCGCCCCACTCGCGAATCAGAGGGCCTGCACGAAGCTGATGAGTGCCTCGCGATCTTCCTTCTTCATCGCAGCGAACTGATCCCGAGCTTTTTTCGCTTCACCACCGTGCCACAAAATCGCTTCCAGTACGCTGCGTGCACGGCCATCGTGCAGCAAATCCATGCTGCCGTTCACTCTTCGTGACAAGCCAACTCCCCACAGTGGTGCGGTACGCCAATCGCGACCACCTGCCTTGAAGTCAGGCCGGTTATCCGCCAAATCCTCGCCCATGTCATGCAAGAGTAAATCGGTATAGGCATGAAACTGCTTGTTCTCAATGGCCTTGAGCATCGGGAATTTGCCAGTTTTCAGCTCGGTGACATGACATCCTGCACAGCCCGCTCCACGAAATAATTTTTCACCTTGAATGTATTTATCACTGTCGGGCTTCGGACGCTGTGGTGCTTCCACGCCTGCCAGAAAAAAGGTCACTGCCGCCCACGCCTGATCAGTCAGTTCATGCTTGCCGGTGGTGTGTGCACTCTGGCACTGCGCCTGTACCTTGGGACAATTCTGGTCCTGATACAAAGTGGAGGTGATCCCCATGTCACCGATATGCGCAGCAGCCACCTGTTGCTTGAGCGTAGGTTGATTCGCTTTCCAGCCAAAACGCCCCAAGACCTGCTTGCCCGTTGCATCATCTTTCACATAATTCGGACGACCATTGAGCCCAAGTGATTTTTGCATGGCGGCGAGCGCCAGAATATCGGCCTCGGGTACCGCATCGAGATAGCCCATGCCGTACACAACGGGCGTGTTACGCAATGAGATGAGAATTTTTTCATCCAGGGGACCGAAGGCGAGTTTCTCGATGCGATTGTGCGGACGACGCAACTCAACGTCAGTACCGTCGGCCAACGTAATTTTTTGCGGGACCCAATCGATGCGAAGATCGGCTTCGCCGACTACGGGATTCGACAAGGACTCACCATAAATGCCAAATACCTGCAATTGATTGCCGTAGGCTGGATGAGGTACAGGCTCGCCAGAAGTACTGGTCGTGGGCAGCGACAATCTCAGAAGCTGCTGAAAGCTGGTCTTGCTTGCATCATCCACGGTCTTGCCACGGCCACCATTAACATGGCAGCCAATGCAAGCGCTGGCATGAAAGGTCGGGCCCAGTCCCCACTCGCCGTCGATGAGCGGGAAAATGCTCCAGGATGCTTTGAACTGACGCATACCTTCCTCGTACAACGCCGTATCCGTGGCGCTTAACTCGGCAACAGGCTGCAAAAATATCTGCTCATCGGGCGTGCATTGTTTCGTCGCCGGGTTCCAGAAACAGCCCTCCGATTCACTCTCGGATAGCGCGTTGTTTGCAGTCGCCAAAACCACGATGGTGGTCACCGCCAGCGTGGCAGACAGCAGATATGGACGCAACTGTTTCATCATCCGGCGCATCAACAAGTTCAGGCACGCAGTCGCTGACGCACTTGGGCTGCTGTGGCCGGCGTGCCGCCATTGCGCTCAATGCGTGTCCGCGCAGCGCGCACCTGATCAACGTTCGAGATCGCATGGCCCAGTGGCGCATCTTCCAGACCCACGCGTATATGGCCACCATGCGTGACCGCAAAATCAACCAGCGGATCAATCTGTACGCCCAGTCCTGCGACCATCCATTGCGCATCCGGCTCTTCGATGCCGAGCAGGCGCACATAGGCTTCCAAAGCCCATTCTTCCGGCGGGAAGCCGAAGGTGAAATTATCCGAAAACATCAGCCGGTACACGGGTGGCGAAAGATCACTCACGGTGCGGCGCAAGGCTGCACCCAGACGCATGAAGCCCGGCTCGTAAATGGCATAGGAAGGCGTCAGCTTGTGGCGATGGCAGAGATCAAGACCATGTCGTATGTGGCTCTCGGGGTTCGAATAAACAAAACCCTGTTTGCCACTGGCGACATCTTTTCGCGTACTGATATTGGTCGAGCCAGGATCGACCACCGACCATTCGATCAGTCCGGCACTGGCCAACTTCTCGACCGCGGCATAGCGTTTTTCCGGACTCAGTGCGTCGCGGGCATCGACATCGCCAGCGAAGGGCAAGGTACCGTAGCAGATCACATCGGCTTTGGCTCGTATCCGCTCGATGATGGGTGCGTAAATTTCATAGTCATCACGCTGACGCTCCGTGACCGGATCATAGGGATGAAAATGAATAATGGAGGCACCTTCGGCGGCACACGCGATCGCGTCTTCGACAATTTCGTCGGCGTGCACCGGGATTGCGGGTTGTCGCTCGCGCGACCAGGGACCATTCAGAGCGACTTCCAGCCAGACCGGGTTTTGCATACGTACGTTTTAATTAATAATTAATAAAAATCACCGCCACCACCGCGATTGCCAAGGTTTTGGGGCGATGCTGCTGACTCCATAAACCCCATGGTTTCACTCCGCTATAAAGCCTGAGCTTAAATGAAATTTAATGGGCAACCGCTTTCAAAAATGGTACTTTACGTCACCGACGGCCAGCAAAACAGACCGAAAAAAATACTGCGGCTGATCAAAAAATCGGGTGTCTTTTACAGCACCTCGATTTTCCAGTCTGGCCATCGCGATTTCAGCAATAAACAAAAATCTACGAAGGAGAGAGGTTTCATGACCAGCGCCACTAGCACTATCCGCCGCAGTTTTGCAGGCATTATTCTTGTTCTCGGCAGCATATTTTCCAGCGCCGCTTTTGCAGCCGGCGCAGTCGAAATGCAAGTCGAATCCATTATCCGGCAGGCTATGGAGGAATACAACCAGTCGATGGAGAATAATGACCCGGCGGCTTGGATAAAATATTTTTCTGATAATGTCAGCCGCACCACACCGCTTTCCAGCCAATCCGGTAAAAAAGATTTTTCCGATTATGTGAACGGCGAGTACAAAACCTTCAAAGCGCGTTTTGACGTTAAAAAGATGATTGTCGGTGGCCGCTCCGCCGCTGTCGTGTTTACTTGGGATATTACCCACCGCAAATCGGGCGACTCAGTCCGCATCGATGCCGTGGGTATCTACGAGATGGGCACCAGCGGACGATTTGATTCCGTGGTTTACTACTTTGACCCGGTCAAAGCTGGCAAACTGGCTGCCGAACTGAAGGGCAACTGAAGAAACCTATGAAAAACATCACCCGATCCCTCACGCTGCAGGCGCTGATGTCTGGCCTGCTTCTGGTCACCGCTACCAGCCACCTGCCGGTCCGTGCTGAAGAGGAAGAAGCGTTCAAGTGTCTGTCCGGCGATGAAAAAGAATGTGCGTTCGAAAACGAGAGCATGGCACTTTTCATCAAAGGGCGTGATGCCTACGACAAGGGCCGCGAGACAGGCGACCTGAGCGAAGCACGAAAAATCGCCAAGGAACTGGTCCAGCGTAAAAACAAGTACGGCAAGCGCATGATGAAAATGATTTACATGCGACTGGCCGCAGGGGAACACAAAAACTATGTCGAGGCTTACCGCTGGGTGCAGGATGGGATTGCCAATGACGAGAAATATGCGCGTCTGGATCTCAATCACGTGCTGGAACAACTCTCGGCAAAAATGACCCCCGAACAGCTGGCTGAAGTCCAAAAGAAATAAAAACCACAGGCACAAAAAAACTCGCCTGCTTTAGACAAGCAGGCGAGTTCGCTGTTTAACTGAACAGCAGAAGCTTATTTCATCTTCAAGCCATTCGGCGCATCGGTCTTGATGAACTCCGCGACCAGGCGAATGTTTTCTTCATCAATCAGACCCTTGAACGCCGGCATACCTCTGCCGGCACGTCCATTCGTAATCGTGTGTACCACCATATCGACATCCAGCGGCGTCTTGCGCAAGTCTGCGCCATAACCACCTTCATTTTGTCCGCCGCGTCCATCGGGCATATGGCAGGTCGTGCAGTACTGCGTGAATGTTACCTTGCCACCGCCACGGGGCACCTTGATGGGGCGATCGTCATCTTCAGCCATCGCTGCAGGCGCCATTGCCATGAGTACCCAAGCTGACAAAGCCGCGAATGCCACGACTTTAAAGTTTGCGGTCAAACGTTTCATTACCTTTACCTCTGTATTTCGTGGGATGTGTAAATTTGCTTAAAACAATCGGGCTGGCGTTTCCACCAGCCCGACCAGTCAACCTAGATTATTTGTCCAGGCCGAATACGTACAGAATGTTGCTTGGTACCTGAGTTTTGAGTTCAGGTGTCGCAGTAACAAACCACTGCGGCCATGCACCACCCAGACCGACTTCGATTGCAACGTACTGCTTGCCATCCGAGGAGAAGCTCATCGGTGGAGCATTGATTGCCGAGCCAGTCTCAAAGCGCCACAGTTCTTCCAGGTTAGTCGCGTCATAGGCAACAACAGCGCCTTCAGCGTGACCCGAGAAGAGCAGACCGCCAGCAGTGGTCAGCAGACCGCCGAGCTGTGGGTGCTCTGTGTAGGCTTTCTTGGCGACTTTACCGGTACGAACGTCGATCGCTGTGATGGAGCCGCTGATACGGCCGCAGTTAGGATCTTCGAACGTGGAGTAAGGTGCACCACCCAGGAACAACTGACGTGGCTTCGGTGCAGTCAGAGTCACCTCAGCAAACGCCTTGTTACAGCCCTCGATAGTAGGGATGTAGTACATGTTGGTCTGTGGGCTGTAGGTCGTTGGTGGCCAGTTCTTGCCACCCATGTGACCTGGCTCCAGCACGCCGTCAACCGTACCACGACCTTTGGTCGCTGTACCGCGCTGAGCAGCCGTACCCTTCATGTAGGTCTGAACATCTGCCTTGGGGTTGTATGACTTGGGTTTGCACTTGGCATCCAGACCGCCCGACCAGTTCAGCTTGTCGACGAACTGCGTGCACCAGAGTGGCTCACCTGTCTTACGGTCATTCGCATACACATAACCATTACGGTTGGAGTGGATGGTCATGCGACGGAAGGCACCGTTAACTTGAGTATCTACGAAAGTATTTTCGGAGATGGAGTCATAGTCATACGGATCGTTTGGTGTGTGCTGGAAGCCCCACTTGATCTTGCCGGTATCTGCATCCAGCGCGATGGTGGAGTCGGTCCACAGGTTGTCACCAGGACGGTATGCATTGTCCCAGTCAGGACCTGGGTTAGCAGTACCCCAGACGATGATGTTCAACTCAGGATCGTACGAACCAGTTACCCAGGTCGTGCCGCCACCGGTTTTCCATGCACCGTTCTTGTCTTTCCATGTTTCATGGCCAGGCTCGCCTGGACCAGGAATCGTGTAAGTTCTCCAGCGACGCTTGCCGCTCTTCAGGTCCAGGGCTTCGAGCCAACCGCGAACGCCGTATTCAGCGCCAGCCATGCCGGTCACAACCATGTCCTTGACGATCAGCGGAGCACCGGTGATAACTTCACCTTTGCCTGGATCAGCAACTTGTGCTTCCCAGATCTTCGAACCATCGGTCTTGTTCAGAGCGAGGATACGACCGTCGATGACGGGGGAGATCACCATGTTGCCAGCCAAAACTGCGCCACGGTTGTCGATACCGCAGCAAGCTACGGTAGTCGAGTAATCGCGGTCAGGATTCGGGCTGTATTTCCAGACCATGCGAGGTACACCGCCACGGGTGTCCAGCTTGGTCACGGTACCCCAGCCAGTCGTCAGGTACAGGAAACCGTCTTCAGCAACGGGTGTGCCTTCCAGACCGGCATACTGCCACTGAATGACTTCCTTGCCGCCGCCCTGCATGTCACCCATAGCGTAGGTGAATGCCACTTTCAGGTTCTTGACGTTCTTGGTGTTGATTTGATCGAGACCGGAATAACGATGTGCCTCGAGGTTGCCGTGGTGATTGAGCCAGTTGCCAGGCTCTTTCTCACTGCTGATCAGACGCTCGGTTGTAACGTCGCCTGCAATTGCTGGAGTGGCCGACATGACCGCTCCTGCTACTACCGCTCCCAGCAGGGCGAGCGGTGACTTATGGACCTTCTTCATTGGTGTCCCCCCTTTATTGTTTAAGCAGCTAAGAGATAAAGAAAATCTTCTAGCTAGCGCTAATCTAGTCCTGTGTATTTGAAAAGTCAATTAAAGCAATACGGCTAGCGAGATTAGTTTTTTATCGATACTGATCAGTCAGATTTTGACCCGAATAAGAGTGTAAAAATAGACAAAAATCGAACTGAAAATGTGCATCGCACCATGAAATAATGGCCCTGTTTTAATGTTTAAAACCCGTGATTTGGCAAATACACAAACGCTTGAGCGGTGCACCAATTTTCCGTACCGCAACAAATTTGTCGGCGAACCCGGCACCAATTGACCGGAAATTCATTTACATTCAGGCCATCCGCTCCCGGCCGGGAAATCCGTCAAAACCGAATGAATTCGGGCCTGCACGTCCCGGGTGGGTCGTCATCGACACGCTGAAGGAAATGCCACTGCCATGCGAATCTTTTTGTCAACGACAGCATTGATTGCTTTATTCATGTGCTCCCTTTCACAAGCCGAACCAAAAAAAACGTTCAAGGACTGTGCGCAATGCCCGGAGATGATCAACATTCCTTCAGGCAAATTTTTGATGGGCACAAAACGCCTGGCGTCGAGAGAAGGTTTGTCCGAAGATCAGCTGAAATTGACAGGCGAATTCGAGGAATATCCACAGCATGAAGTGACGATCAAATCATTTTCCATGGGTGTTCGCGAGGTTACTCAAAAAGAGTGGGTTTTTATTATGGGCAGCAATCCCAGCGAACATAAAGGTGACGATCTGCCAGTAGAAAATATCACCTGGGAAGAGGCGAAGGCATTTACTCATAAACTCAGCCAAATAACCGGAAAAAATTATCGACTGCCTACTGAAGCCGAATGGGAATATGCGGCCCGGGCCGGCAGCAAATCAATTTTTTATTTTGGAGATAATCCGGCCGGGCTGGCAGAACACGCCTGGTTCAGGGATAACGCCGACGGCAAATCACAAAAAACCGGGACTAAAAAGGCCAATCCTTTCGGCCTCTATGACATGCTGGGCAACGTATGGGAACGCACTGAGGATTGCTGGCATATCGACTATGACGATGCCCCTGCGGACGGCTCCGCCTGGGAATCCGAGGATTGCGCATTCCGGGTCGTGCGTGGCGGCGCCTGGGTCAATCACGCGCAATTCCTGCGTTCAGCCTTTCGTTTCCGCTACGCGCCGGGAAGCCGCTATGAATTCGTAGGTGTGCGTATCGTGCGCTCGGATTAATCGCTTTTCGAGGCGGCGGATCATGCCGATTCGCGATGGACAAGCCGGTACAACAGCGGCAACACCAGCAAGGTGAGCAGCGTTGAAGACAAGATACCGCCAATAACCACCGTCGCCAGTGGGCGCTGCACCTCGGCGCCGGTACCCGTTGCGATCGCCATCGGCAAAAACCCCAGAGAGGCGACCAGCGCAGTCATCAGTACGGGACGCAAGCGCGTTATGGTGCCTTCTCGAACGGCCTCGGCCAGCGGCAAACCCTGGTCCAGTAGACCTCGGATGAATGAAATCAGAACAAGACCGTTCAACACCGCGACGCCCGATAGCGCAATAAAGCCAACGGCAGCCGAAATGGACAGCGGTATGTCACGCAACCACAGCGCCAGCACCCCACCTGTCAAGGCGAACGGAATGCCGGTAAAAACCAGTAGACCGTCTTTGAGATTGCCGAACATGGCAAACAGCAGAACAAACACCAGAAAAAGTGCCGCCGGCACCACCAGTTTCAAACGCTGCGTGGCGGATTGAAGATTTTCAAAAGTCCCGCCCCACTGGGTCCAGTAACCCGTCGGCAAAGTCACCGACGCCAATCGCTGACTGGCCTCATCAACGAAACTACCCACATCACGATCCCGCACATTCGAGGTGATGACAATGCGGCGCTTGCCGTTTTCGCGACTGATCTGATTGGGTCCAGGCGCCAGCGTCAGCGTAGCCACCTCGGCGAGCTGAATGAAGCCCGTGCTGCCATTAGTTCCATGAACTGGTAACGAAACGGGCAGCCGTTTCATGGCTTCAATATCACCACGCAAATTTTCTGGCAGGCGGACGACGATATCGAAGCGCCGATCCCCCTCGAACAGCGTGCCGGCTTTGCTGCCGCCGATCGCTGCCGCAACGACATCCTGCACCTCCATAACCGTAAGTCCATAGCGTGATAATTTTTGACGGTCAATTTCGACCGTCAGCATCGGCAAACCCGTGGTTTGCTCGACTTTGACATCGATCGCGCCCGAAATCTGGCGCATGACCGTTGCCGCCTCTTCGGCGAGTCGGTGCAACTGATCCATGTCATCTCCAAAAATTTTTACCGCCACATCGCTGCGCACACCTGAAATGAGTTCATTGAAGCGCAGCTGAATCGGCTGTGAAAAATCGTAGTTGTTGCCAGGGATTTTCCAAACGGTGTTGCGTATTTCCTCCAGCAACTGGTCACGAGTTTTATTTGGGTTGGGCCAATTCTCGGTGGGCTTCAACATGATGTATCCGTCAGACAGGCTGGGCGGCATAGGATCGGTAGCAATCTCGGCCGTTCCTATGCGAGTAAATACGCGCTCAATCTCGGGGAATTTCGCTTTCAAGGTCGTCTCGATCTGCATCTGCATCGCCACCGCTTGCGAGAGGCTCACGCCCGGTGCACGGATGGTCTGAAACGCCAGATCGCCTTCGTTCAGATTGGGCACGAACTCGCTACCGATACGCGTAAGCAGCAAGCCAGCCAGTATCGCCGCGACTAAAGCGAAACTGAGAACCACTGCCTTCGCCTCCATGACCCAATCGTACAAACGCACGTAGCAACGTTTTGCCCAGACCATGAGCCCGATTTCTTTTTCCTGGACTCGCCCTGTCACCAGCATTGCGACGGCTGCTGGCACGAAAGTCACCGACAAAATCATCGCGCCCAGCAGTGCCGCCACCACGGTAAAGGCCATAGGATGGAACATTTTTCCTTCCACGCCGGACAGCGAAAAAATGGGCAGGTACACCACCATGATGATGAACTGCCCGTACAACAAGGGCCGGCGCGATTCACGCGCCGCCTCAAAAACCTCTTGGAAGCGTTCTTCACGTGTCAGTGTCCGACCCTGCTGTGCTTGCGCATGAGCCAGCCGGCGTATGCAGTTCTCGACGATAACCACCGCACCATCAACGATGATGCCGAAATCCAGTGCCCCCAGACTCATCAGATTGGCGCTGATCTGGTACTGAACCATGCCGGTGAATGTGAATAGCATGGCCAGTGGAATCACTGCGGCCGTAATGATCGCTGCTCGCAAATTTCCCAAAAAGACGAAGAGCACGGCAACCACCAGAATTGCACCTTCAAGTAGATTTTTCTTGACGGTAGCAATCGCCTTGTCGACCAAAATCGTCCGGTCATACACCGTCACCACGCGTATACCCTTGGGCAGGTTGCGATTGATGTCCTTCATTTTCAGATCGACCGCCTGCGATACCGTGCGACTGTTCTGCCCCATCAGCATGAACACGGTACCCAGCACGACTTCCTTGCCATTCTCAGTTGATGCACCCGTGCGCAACTCGCGACCAATATCAACTTCTGCCACATCGCGCACCCGCACGGGAATACCACCGGCATTCTTGATCACGACATTACGAATGTCTTCCAGTGTTCGCACCTGTCCCGGTGCTCGTACGAGATACTGCTCACCCCGCTTCTCGATGTAGCCAGCTCCCACATTGTGATTGTTCTGATCAACGGCAGCGACCAGATTTTCCATCGACACGCCCAGTGAAGCCAGCCGCTCCGGATTCGGCGCGATCTGATACTCCTTGACATAACCACCGATGGAATTGATTTCGGTAACGCCGGGCACGTTACGTAGCTGAGGCTTGATTACCCAATCCTGTATTTCGCGCAGATCTGTATCGGTATAAGGGGAGCCATCCGACTTCCTCGCTTGCGCATCGGCCTCAACGGTCCAGAGATAAATCTCGCCCAGACCCGTGGCAATCGGGCCCATGGCCGGTGTGACTCCCGGCGGCAGCTTTTCGCGGGCCTGCGAAATACGCTCGTTGACCATCTGCCGCGCAAAATAGATATCGGTACCTTCCTTGAAAATTACCGTCACTTGCGAAAGACCATAGCGCGACAAAGAGCGCGTCTGCTGCAGATTGGGCAATCCAGACATCACGGTTTCGATCGGAAAAGTAATCCGCTGCTCTGCTTCGAGTGGCGAATAACCAGGCGCTTCCGTATTGATCTGTACCTGCACATTGGTGATATCCGGTACGGCATCAATCGGCAGCTGCTGATAACTCATTATCCCGGCCAGTGCCGCACCCAAGGCAGCCAGCAGCACCAGCGCGCGCTGGTTGATAGCGAATTGAATCAGTTTCTCAAACATGGCAAGGCTCCTGTTGAAGTCAGTAGCCTTCTTCTGACGTGAGTTTGGTCAGCTCGGACTTGATGATGTAGCTGCCCCGGGCGGCATAACGCGTGCCCGGTGGCAGACCCTCCAGGACTTCGATGTATTTGCCATCACTGATGCCGAGCTTCACGCTGCGCGGCACGAACCGCTTCTCTTCGCGAACGAACACGACCTGACGATTTCCCAATGTCTGGATCGCTTCGCTCTCGACAGCCACAGGAACCTGCTGGTTGGCAGAATTGACCTCGATATTGACAAACAAGCCCGGTCGCCAAGTACCCTGAGGATTGGCGAGCACGATACGGGCTCTGGCCATGCGGGTTTGCTCGCCGACCAGAGCACCGACGAAAGCAACTGTGCCAGTTGCCTTGGCATCAAATGCGGTAGCGCGCACCAGCACCTTGGCGCCGACACGCACGAGTGGCAGATCTTTGGCAGGGATACTGACCTCGACCCAGACCGAGGACATATCCGCAATCGTCATGATGTGCGTATCTTCCCTGACCGCTTCGCCGACACTGAGTTTGCGTTCGACAACCAGGCCATCATACGGCGTCCGCAATTCAAAACGATTCAGGCCAGAGCCACTGCCACCGCTAACACCCAGCGCACTCAACTTCTGCTGCGCATTTTCCACGGCAATTTCTGCCTCCCGCAGTGCAGTTTGTGCCAGTAGAAAGTCCTGTTCAGCCGTTATTTTTTGTTCCCATAGTTTTTTCTCGCGTTCGTACACCGTGAGTGCGAAGCTCTGACGCTTCTGCGCGGTCTGCAGCGCGCTGCGTTGCTCCGAGATGCTCTGGCTCGAAAATACCGCCAGTGTTTGCCCCTTGCGCACGGTCTGACCCGTACTCACCAGTACGGCCTCGGCGATGCCCGGCACGCGCGGCACTACGTGGACGGTTCTATCATCATTGAGTTGCACTTCGCCCGGAAACTGCACGACCGATGCGATCTGAACAGCGCCGGCTGCTGCAATCGCTATCCCAGATGCACGGACCTGATCATCATCCATCATGACGTGCGCGGCTTCATGCGATGGCTTTGGCTTGCTTTCCACCTGTGCGGTGCGCGGCCCATCATCATCCTGCTGGCGAACGACTTTCTTGTCCTGGGTGAGAATCCCGATGCCGAGCAACGCACCAACGGCAATAGTCAGAATGACAGCCAGCCACTGCCCTTTACCCAAAGTCTTGATTGGTTTGTTCATGACCATCACCTGTTATCCGAGGACTGTGTCGCGGGCGAGCCTGCAGTCATCGGCTCGCCAAGAATACCTTCGAGATCCGTCACCGCGCGATGCACTGCCGCCAGCGCATTGAGGTACTGTGATTTCGCACTGAAAAAAGTCCGTTGCGCATCGAGCACTTCCAGAAAACTGAATTTGCCGTTCTCAAATCCTATCGTGGCGGCTTCGTACGCACTCTTTGCACCGGGTACGACCTCGGTACGAAGCAGCTCCGCCTCCTCCCGCCGAGCGCTCAGCCGCTCCATCACCTGATAGGCATCGCTGACCAGGGTAATACGGGTGGCAACCAATTCATCGCGTGCCTTGTCTTCGCGGCGCAGCGCTTCAAGCAAATTGCCCTGGTTCCGGTTGTAAAGCGGCAGGGGAATGGAAAATCCAACCAGCATCTGCTCATTCTGCGATTCCTCTCGCCGCTTTACACCCACACTGACCGTGAAATCCTGGATGGTCTTGCTTTGCTCAACATTGACAAGCGACTTGCGTCGCTCCAGTTCCAGTTGCGCACGCTGCAGCAAAGGCGATGTGCGCAGCCGCTGCTCCACCAATTCAGGGGCTGGAATCGGCGGGAGAAAGTCGACATCACCCTGCGCCTCAGTGAAGCGCGGCCAGGCATTACCCCAAAGGCTGGCCAGACGCCGGCGCGCGTTACGTAATTCGCTTTGCGCCTGAGTCAACACCACGCGCACACCGGCTTCGGCAACACGGGCTTTGGTTTCTTCAACCGGAGAGACCTTGCCGGCAGCTACGCGTTTGGCAGCAATATCGGTCGCACGGCGCGCAAGATTCACGCTGTCCTGGGCTAGCGCCAGCAGGTCTTGAGCCGCCAACACATCAAAAAATGCAGCCATCACGTCTGCCCGCACTTTCAATTGACGGCCGCCCAGGTCTGACAGGGCAACATCGCGACCCCGCTGCGCAGCGTCCACGCGAGCAGCGCGTTTGTCGCCCCGCTCGATCGGTAGCTCCACCTGCGCCGAACTTGAGCGTGAGATGCTGCCCATGTTTTCAGCGGTGTAGCTGAATCCGGGATTCGGTCGCAAGCTGCCCTGTAATACCTGCGCTTCGGTCGCCTCGATTTCTCGACGCGCTGCCATGATCGTCGGATTGACTTCGAGCGCAAGACGAATCGCAGCTTCCATTGTCAGTGGCCCGGCAGGCTCCTGAAATATGCGGTTCTCATCACCAGCGACCTGTGACTCCTTCCACAGAGTGGTCGTCGATGCTTCCTGCGCCAAGCTCCAACTTCCCGAAAGCAGTCCGAAAAGCAGACTGGCCATGATGACGCGCGGCGTCACCACCCTGTCGGTCGTTATGGCATTACTTATTCGTTGTGACATCTGATACTCCCGATACTGTTACGCGCAAAAACTGATTTCGTCGTGTCACTGGACATCGAAATGGTGGCGCGAGACGCAAATGCCGCCAGCCAGAACAATACTGACTTAGCTCGGTCTGGCACGACCCATCGAGTACGGATTGAGAAAAACGCAGCGACTCGACGATTCAGTCGATCAGAGAGGGCGAGTCCAGTTGGGACGTTCGGGTCTGTCGAATGGTGGTGCGGGCGCGTGCCCGACAATCACCGAGACCGGATCGGTATGAGGAAGTGAGAGGGTAACCAGATTGAGCTCGGTGGGCAATCCAAAGATCGCGCCGACCTGGCACATGCTGCAGTCAAGATCGGTAGCTGCGTACCCATCCTGCTGCGCTTTCTTGTGATGGTGCTCGTGATGGCCGACATGCTTGACCACCACATCATGATCATGCTGACAGTACGAGCCCACCGCCGCTGCAGCTGCCTGCAAGGACATCACGGCGATCAGGACAAGGGCAAGTAAGGTTCGCATGCGTTGAAGTTTAACAGCTTTGCACACGCCAACCCGCCCGATCAGCTCACGATGAACGCGAAAAATCCTGCGAGATCGGCGAAATCGGCAGCTGATAAAGCCGATGAATTCGAGTTAGGGAGACGCTGAATAAATCTGCGTTTTATGGCGAGCCGGCGCAGCCGTGCGACGCGGGGATCAATAAAATCAAGGGCTTGGCCCCATTGAATCTGCCACAAACGTTTCTGCATTTATTCAATCAGCGCTTCCCTCGAACTCGTTCGTGTCATGCCAGCGTAGTTTTTCTTCTGTCTGATGAAACACGATTCAGTTGGAAGGCCAAAAGTTGATCGCCCACCCCTGCCCGACCCCCAAAAATGGCTTTTCGGGGGTCGGATCAGAACAGTGGCACAATAGAGGCCAAGCCCATCCACCCAAAAGGCGGAGAGACATATACTGTATGTTTGTACAGTATAATCAGGCCAGGCTGGAGCACCACCGCAACAGCCACCCCCACGAAGGAGTTATTGAAATGAGAACAAATCTAGCCTACACCACGCCGGCTGCGAATGATCTCCCTATCCGTCGCAAAGCCGATGTGCAAAGCCTCTGGCGCAAGCGTGGCTGGATGCCGCCTAGCGAGTACCGGAATGACTTTGCGCAGTCTTGCCGTCCTGCGATTTTGGCAGGCATGAGAAAGCTTGAACTGGTCAAATGGCGGTAATTGGTTTTTAAAATTGCAATAATTCGCGCGAGCGCCAAGGCAGAATTTTCAATGCCGCAGGGCGCTCTGGACGCACTTGCGTCCACCCTTACCTAATCTCCCCTCCACCCAGGCAGTCCAGCCTGACGTTTCTCCCGACTACTTCAGGACTTCGCGTCCCAGGGTTTGATTGGAAACGCCGAGACTCTGTCCAAAGGATCTGCCCCGTTGTACTGGCCCTGCCCGATGTTCCAACGGCACCCCAATCACGAATCGCTCAAGTACAGAATTTGATCCCGACCGAGCGGCGCAGCCCGCCGGGAGATCGTTTTTCAGATCATCCAGTTCTGAATGAGGCCCATCTTCTTTGTTTGCACGCCGCACCCAAAGGCGACACTCATCCAGATTGAAAAACCGATTTATTCAGCAGATCTCTGACTTTTATTCGTTTCTCGCATAAGCATGTCCGGAAATATTCGTTTGGAAATGAAGTCTTGCTCATTAAGCTTCAGGCTCACCATTTTCATTACGGAGAAAAAGCATGCGATTCATCCAATCTCTGTCCTTCGTCCTCGCGCTTGGACTGGCATCACAAGTACACGCAGCTGAAGTCAGTTTGCTCAATGTCTCTTACGATCCGACGCGTGAGCTGTATCAGGACTTCAACAAATCCTTTTCGACAGTCTGGAAGAGCAAAAGTGGCGATGACCTGAAGATCAAACAATCGCACGGCGGCTCGGGAAAACAAGCACGTGCCGTGATCGATGGTCTGGCAGCGGATGTCGTTACTCTGGCATTGGCCTATGACATCGACGAAATCGCGCAGCGTGGCTTCATCGCCAAAGACTGGCAAAAGCGTCTGCCGCATAACAGTGCGCCTTATACCTCAACGGTTGTTCTGCTGGTTCGCAAAGGCAATCCCAAGAACATCAAAGACTGGAACGACCTTGCCCGTCCCGGCATATCCGTGATCACACCAAACCCGAAAACCTCGGGTGGCGCACGCTGGAATCATCTGGCAGCCTGGGGCTACGCATTGAAACAACCGGGCGGCAATGAGAAAACCGCGCAGGAGTTTTTGGCGAAGATCTACAAAAATGTTCCCGTGCTCGATTCAGGCGCACGCGGATCGACCACCACCTTTGTGGAACGCGGCATCGGCGACGTCCTGCTTGCATGGGAAAACGAAGCTTTGCTGGCTATCAAAGAGTTGGGGCCGGACAAAGTCGAAATCGTCGTGCCATCGCTGAGCATCCTTGCTGAGCCTCCCGTGACTGTTGTTGACAAGGTGGTGGATCGCCGGGGCACACGGAAAGTTGCCGAAGCCTATCTGCAACATCTGTATAGCGAAGAGGGTCAGGAAATCGCCGCCAAACATTATTACCGTCCCATCAACGAAAAAATCGCGGCCAAATATGCGTCACAGTTTCCCAAGCTGAAGCTGCTCACCGTCGAGGAGATTGCCGGTGGATGGACCAAGGCGCAGAAAACGCATTTCGCTGACGGCGGCATATTCGATCAAATTTACCTACCCAAGTAAACAGCCCTGCGGCCGGTAGTACGGCCGGCCTGCATCCCCAAAAAAGAAAGGAATTCACATGAACTCAGGACCCAAAGTCCTGGGCAGGCCCTTGTCGCGCCTGCTCATTGCCAGCGCCATCGCTGCCGCCTTGCCTGCCTATGCAGATGACACTGCCGAGATCGAAAAACTCAAGGCACAAATTCAGGAACTGGATCAGAGACTACGCATCCTTGATCGCAAGCAGGAGTTGGTGAACGAGGATGTCGCTGCCAAGCAAAAGGCCGCACCGACAGTCACCGCCAGCGATAAGGGCTTCGGCGTTAAATCGGCCGATGGGCAATTTGAATACAGACTTCGTGGCCTAGTCCATTTTGATTACCGCAGCTTCGACGGCTCGGCTCCGGCCAGCACGATTTACGACGGTTTCCTTGCACGCCGTATCCGCCCCACATTTGAAGGTACGGTATTTGGCAAATACGGTTTTCGCTTCACGCCAGAATTCGCAGAAAGTGGCGATGGATCTGCTACCAGTGGCATTTCGCAGAATAAAACTCGGGTGATTGATGCGTATCTGGATGCGCGCTTTGATCCTGCCTATTCCTTCCGTTTCGGTAAATTCAAGCCCTTTGTCGGCCTGGAACGCCTTCAAAGCGGCTCGGATATCAAATTCATCGAGCGCAGCTATGTGAGCAACAACATTCTGCCCAACCGAGATTTTGGCCTCTCGATGTATGGTGAAGCACTGGACAAAAAACTGAACTACGCAGTCGGATATTTCAATGGCGTCAAAGATGGTGGAGAAAACTTCACCAGCCAAGATGAAAATAACCACAAAGACTTTGCCGCTCGCGTGTTTTCAACGCCCTTTGCAGGTACCGACAGCGCGCTGTCGGGTTTAGGTCTGGGTATCGCCGGCACATGGAGTCAGGATTCCAATTCGAATTCGCTGGGTTCGTACAAAACTGCAGGTCAGGCCTACAACTTCTTTGCTTATACCGGGACCACTTCCAATGGCAGGCGCGAACGCATCGCACCACAAGCCTATTACTACAATGGACCGCTGGGCATCATTGCAGAATACGCAGCGGTGAAACAGGATGTGATCAAAACCAGTAACAGTGCCACCGCGAGTTTGACGAACAGTGCATGGCAAATCGCCACTTCCTATTTGTTAACCGGTGAAGATGCCTCGTTCAAGGGCGTTAAACCCTACAGCCCATTCAAATCAGGCGCCGAGGGTGGTTGGGGTGCTTTCGAGCTCCTCGCCCGCTACCAGGAAAACAACATCGATCGGGACGCTGTTACCTTTGCCAACACCACGAATGGCTACGCGCTCGGTGCAAAAACCTGGGGAATCGGTCTGAACTGGTATCTGAACGAAGCCTCGCGTTTCTCGTTTAATTTGGAGCGAACGAAATTCTCTGATGTGACAAAGGGTACCGTCCTGCTAGGTAATTCGGAAAACTTCGCCGTCGCCCGATACCAGCTCGCTTTCTGATCCTACTTCTTGTTTTCTGCTCGTTGAATCTCCTCTTCAACCGGCCCTCAGGGGCCGGTTTTTTTTGGCTGCACGGTTCAAAAAGTCTCCGAATTTCTCATTACTAAAGCCAACGGGTGCGTGGAAAAAGACACTAGATCCCGGCTTTCGCCGGGATGACGGTAGGAATTTTGCGTGCGCCTCAATAACTACCGCCGTCCCAGACGCCACAGTTCAAAACGACCACCCTCCTTATTTGAAATTCAACTATGCAAATGCATAAAAATTCGTTTTCTTTATAACGAAGCAATGGAATCATTGGCGCCCTTCAGACAAAAAAGTCATACCAAAGATTTCATGAACGTTAACAAAAGTGCGCTTTCCCGGCCATTTTCTGGCAACAGGGTCTTGCCCGGATTCCAGCTCACGCTGGGATTTACCCTGCTTTATCTCTGCCTGATCGTGCTTTTCCCCTTGTCTGCGCTGCTTCTCAATACGCTGTCCATGACCTGGGAGGCATTCTGGCAAACCGTCAGCGCCCCTCGCGTTGTGGCTTCTTACCGATTGAGCTTTGGTGCATCGCTGGCCGCGGCATCGGTCAACGCCGTATTCGGTACCGTACTCGCGTGGGTGTTGGTGCGCTATCAGTTCCCCGGCAAAAAACTGCTGGATGCTTTCGTCGATCTACCCTTCGCACTTCCAACTGCCGTGGCGGGCATAGCACTTACTGCGCTGTATGCAAGCAATGGCTGGCTGGGACAACATCTCGCGAAGTTCGATATCAAAGTCGCCTTCACACCGCTGGGTGTCGCTGTTGCACTGGTGTTCATCGGACTGCCCTTTGTAGTGCGCACGGTGCAACCCGTACTGGAAGACAGTGAAAAGGAACTGGAAGAAGCCGCTGCCTGCCTGGGCGCAAATCGTCTGCAGACCTTTCTGCGCGTGATTTTCCCGACCATTTTTCCTGCGGTGCTCACCGGATTTGCACTGGCATTCGCGCGAGCCTTGGGCGAATACGGCTCGGTGATTTTCATCGCCGGGAACATGCCCATGGTGTCGGAAATCACGCCACTGCTCATCATCACCAAGTTGGAGCAATATGACTATCGAGGTGCAACAGCGATTGCCGTTGTGATGCTCGGGGCTTCTTTCGTCATGCTACTGGCCATCAATCTGCTGCAGGCCTGGATGCGCAAAAGCAGCACCAAGGATAGAAAATGAGTATTGCCAATCCCGCCCTCACAATCGCAGCCGAGCCGCGCCGCATCGAGCCGCCTTATCTGCCAGCAGCGACGACCGAACCGACCTGGGTACGACTGTCGCTGATCGGCATCGCACTGCTGTTCTCGATTTTGTTTTTGCTCATCCCGTTGGCCGCAGTCTTCGTTGAAGCCCTGAAAAAAGGCTGGGAAGCCTATGCCATGGCCATCATTGATGATGATGCGCTCTCGGCCATACGCCTGACCTTGCTGACAGCTGCCATCGCGGTGCCTGCCAACTTGATCTTTGGTGTCGCCGCATCATGGGCGATCGCGAAATTCAATTTTCGCGGCAAGAGCTTGCTGCTTACCCTGATTGATTTGCCATTTTCAGTATCACCCGTCATTTCAGGACTGATTTATGTATTGCTCTTCGGCGCTCACGGCTGGTTCGGTGCCTGGTTGATGGAGCACGACATACAGATCCTGTTTGCTGTCCCCGGCATTGTGCTCGCAACGGTTTTCGTGACTTTCCCTTTCGTTGCACGCGAACTGATACCGCTCATGCAAACCCAGGGCAACGAAGAAGAAGAAGCGGCTCTCGTCTTGGGTGCTTCGGGCTGGCGCACCTTCTGGCATGTCACCCTGCCCAACATCAAATGGGGCCTTCTGTACGGCGTCATTCTCTGCAATGCCCGCGCCATGGGTGAGTTCGGTGCAGTTTCAGTCGTCTCTGGCCACATCCGCGGCGAAACCAACACCATGCCTCTGCAAGTTGAAATTCTCTATAACGAATACAACTTTGCCGCCGCATTTTCAGTCGCATCACTGCTTGCCTTGCTGGCGCTAGTGACGCTGGCACTCAAAACATTGATTGAATCACGTTTGGATCAAGGTGACGACACCGGTCCACAGGAGCCTGCAAAATGAGTATCGAAGTCCGTCATATCGAAAAACGCTTTGGTGATTTCGTCGCGCTGGATAATGTCTCGCTCGAATTTCCGACAGGTGAACTGACCGCACTGCTGGGACCTTCTGGTTGCGGCAAAACCACGCTGCTGCGCGTGATCGCCGGGCTCGAACAAGCCGACAGCGGCACGGTCTTGCTGGATGGTGAAGATGCGTCAGTGCGCCATGTAAGAGAACGTCAGGTCGGTTTCGTTTTCCAGCACTACGCGCTGTTCAAGCACATGAGTGTGTTTGACAATATCGCTTTCGGCCTGAGAGTCAAACCCCGCGCACTCAGATTATCTGAAGAAAAAATTCGCGACAAAGTCATGCGCCTGCTATCTCTGGTGCAGCTCGACTGGCTTGCAGACCGCTATCCGTCCCAGCTCTCTGGCGGTCAGCGCCAGCGTATCGCACTGGCACGCGCGCTGGCGGTCGAGCCGCGTGTGTTGTTGCTGGATGAGCCATTTGGTGCACTTGATGCCAAAGTCAGAAAAGAACTTCGCCGCTGGCTGCGTCAGTTGCATGATGAGCTGCATGTCACCAGTATCTTCGTCACGCATGATCAGGAAGAAGCGCTCGAAGTGTCTGATCGCGTGGTACTGATGAACAAAGGCAAAGTGGAACAGCACGGCGCACCCGATGAGGTCTATAACCACCCTGCTTCACCTTTTGTTTACGGCTTTCTGGGTAACGTGAATCTGTTTCACGGTCGAGTCAACGAGGGTGTGCTGGATGCAGATGGTGCGAGCCTCGCTGTTCCCGATCATGCGCAAACAGTCGACGCCAAAGCCGTCGGCTACGTCAGACCGCATGAACTGGACATCGACCGCTACGCACCCGGTGCGCCCGGCATCGTCGCACGCTTGAAACGTGCATATGCCATTGGGCCACTGGCACAGCTGGAACTGGAGCGAGACGATAACGGCAGCCTGATCGAAGCTGCGCTTCCCAGCGAGCGATTCGTCGCATTGCAACTTAAAGAAGGCGATACCGTGTTGGTGAAACCCCGCAAGGTCAGAGTCTTCTTTGATCAGGCCGCTTGATAACCGCGAAGATACGCCATGAATTTCCAGCAGCTCAGATCCATTCGTGAGACCGTCCGTCAGAATTTCAATCTGACGGATGTGGCCAATGTTCTGTTTACATCGCAACCCGGTGTCAGCCGGCAGATTCGCGAACTGGAAGAAGAGCTCGGCATTGATATTTTTGAACGCAATGGCAAGCGCGTTACCGGTCTCACTGAACCGGGCAAAGATGTTTTGCCCATCATCGAACGACTATTGCAGGAAGCAGAAAACCTGCAACAGGTCGGCCAAGAATATTCAGAAAAGACTGCCGGCACACTGGTGATCGCAACGACACACACGCAGGCACGCTATGTATTGCCGCACGTGGTGCAGGATTTTCGTCAGACTTTTCCGGATGTGCGCATTTCCCTGCGCCAGAGCTCGCCGGAACATATCGCTGAATGGGTCTTGTCTGGCAAGGCCGACATCGGGCTGGCCACAGAAGGTCTGAAACAATTCGATGGACTCACCTCTTTTCCATGCTATGAATGGAACCACGTGGTGGTCGTGCCCAATACCCATCCACTGCTACAGAAAGAGAAACTCAGTCTTGAAGATCTGGCTTCGTATCCGCTGATTACTTATGATCAGGGATTCACCGGTCGCAGTCATATCGACGATGCTTTTTCAGAAAAAAACATCAGCCCGGACATTGTTCTGACAGCGATGGATTCTGATGTGATTCAGCAGTATGTATCGCTAGGCTTGGGCGTGGGTATCGTCGCCTCGATGGCTGCCGAGGACAATCTGAAGTCGGGATTGACGGCGATCACCGCCGACCATCTCTTCTCGTCCAACACCACGCGCGTTGCGGTGCGCAGCGGTGCGTTTTTGCGTCAATACATGATTGACTTTATTTTACGACTCGCGCCTTCTTTGAAATCTGAAAAATTTTTCAGCCAGGCGCGCTAGAATCGTGCTGATTCAGTCATCCTGAAAACTTTGGCAGCCAAGGCAATTTCATTCCGCCCTTGATTCTACAAACCCCAGCGGCTGCTAGCCTTCCTGGGTACTCATCCACTGGCCTTTTTTATTCTGCAGCACCACATCCACATCCCAAAACCGTGCCGCGGAACGAACCTTCGGCGGTGGCAGCATGAAAAACACTTTGGTCAGCGCATCAGCCATCACGCAACTCCCAGCAATAACCGTCACTGATGACCAGTGTGAGGGCGAGTAGCCGGTTGCAGGATTCAGAATATGGTGATGCCTGTGATCCGAAGTGAAGACGGTGTGGGCATCTGAAGAAGTGGCTATCGCCCTGCCATCACTGATGATGAGCGTTGGCGCCGTTGTGAGCCATTCACCTCCGCCCCTGCCACTCAGTGACTCATTCCTTGATGCGTCTCGATGGGGAACGATCGCAGCAGATTCAATTTCAAAGCGCCATGGTGTTGCATCGGGACCTACTCCCAGCAAACTCGTCTCGCCCGTATCAATCAAGGCATGCCGTATGCCGTGAGCCTGCAAAGTAGCCCGTACAAGGTCGGAAGCGTAACCCTGTGCTATTCCGTTCAGTGACACGGCCATGCCACGCTGGTTCAAGCGTATTTGTGATGCGGTCGTCTCGACCGCACGCCAATGGACGAAATGCTGCGCGCGCCGCACATCACTCGGAGCCGGCAAACGATTTTCTGCTGAGGCCTTGGCCCACACTTGCCAGAGCGGCTGCATGGTGATGTCGAAGGCACCACCGCTGCGATGAGATACTTGCTCAGATAAATTCAATACTGCTACCAGCCGAGCATCCGGATCTTGAAGCGAACCTGTTCGATTCAGACGGCTCAATGCACTGTCAGGGTCAAACAGACTCATCTGCCCCTCTACCTGCCGAATAACACCAACGGCTGCTGAGAGTGCTGTTTCGAGCTGATCGACATTCTCATGCGCCGCTTTCAGCCAAAGAGTGGTGCCAAATCCCAGCAAAACTCGCTCGCGCCAGATAAGCTTTTCAGGATTGAATGACTCAACAGCATGAGCTTGAAAATCACCATTAGTTGCACCGAGCTGACCAGAGAAGAAACCACCGGCCAGACCCAGACCCCACCGCAAATATTGTCGTCGCTGCATTACGCCACCCCGCCGGTATGAATAGGGATGATTGGCCTCGCCATTTTTTTCTCCTGAATCAACGGCAGACAGCGTTTATTGTCCTGATAAATCGAGACACAATCTAGACATTGAAAACATTCGCTGTAGTTGACTTTGCCTGTCGGGGCGATGGCTTGATATTCACACCGGTGTCGGCAGGATTGACAGGGCGTGCCACACGCATCACGCCGCGGAATCCATGACCAGCGCTGCAGAAAATTCACCGATGCCAGCGCCGCGCCCAGAGGGCAGATATAACGGCAATAGCCGCGGTAAACCACAACCCCAAGCAACAGACAAGCTATCGCCCAAAGCACGTACGGCCAATCGCGCTGGAAATAAAAACTGATTGCAGTTTTAAAAGGCTCGATCTCAACCGCCTTTTCTGCAAATCGGGGAGCCATATAAAGTGAAGCCAACAGCGTGAACAAAACACCATACTTGAACCACTTCAGTTTCTCATCCAGTGCGGCACGCAAACGCCGCTGCCTGACCCCGATGACATTCGCTATCAAGCTGATCAATTCCTGTAACGCGCCGAAGGGACACAACCAGCCACAGAATGTACCGCGCCCCCAGACCAGCAGAGTCACTCCTGCGAATAGCCATAGAATGACCGTCATCGGATCGTTCATCAGAAAAGTCAAATCGCCACCCGAAGTCAGCGACTCGAGGGCCGCAGTGATATTGACAATCGTGAGTTGGCCTTGCGCATACCAGCCTATGAAACCCAGAGTGAACAGCAAATAAGCGGTTCGTAAAACGCGCAAACGCTGACTGCTCTCGCTGAAACGCTTTTGCGCAATGAGTCCCACAGTCAGAATGAACAAGCCGCTCAGTAAAATCACGATATCCAGCCAACGCGATTGCCAGACAGTTATCCACTCCCGCCGGGCGTCCTGATCCTCGGACAGGTAATTGAAAGTCTCGCTTTTTTCTACAGAAATTTGAGGCGCAGCTGCAACCTCATTTTCCGATTCTTTTGCGGCCGCGTCAGTACTAGCTTCTGTTTTTTCCAAAATTTTTGGATCCGCATCTTTGTCGACGCCCTTGCCTGACGACTTTTCTGCAGCTTCCGCTGGTGGCGAATTTTTTCCATTCACATCTGAAGACGGCATTTTTTCATCGCCGGCTGACACTGTGTTTGGTTTTGATGCATCTGCCAATTTCGGATCTGCCGGTGGAGGAACTACTGCGGGCTTTTGTTCAGCATTTGTATTCTGGGCATTCGACTCCGGCTCGCTGTGTTTTTCATCGAAATTATCCGTGACATTCATCTTCAGCTTCGCGAAAGCTACTTTTGCAGCAGCACTCATGATGGTTCGATTGATTGCCTTTGCCGAGATGGTGCCGCGATGGACACCTTTTAAAGAAGCCAGATGTTCATTGCGTGAGGGTGTGTCAGTCGCCTTATTGATTTCAATACTGTGACGAACGGTCAGACCCTTGTACTGCGCTGCAAATTCCGTGAGTTTTGCGTTGCCATAGCTATCCAGAAAAATAGGTTCTTTATGGTCCATCAGCTTGGCACTTAACAAACGCCCGGACAAATCGATGACCACCAGAATATTGATTGGCTTGCCGCTATAGCCCCGGACTGACACCACCTCATTGGTCTCAAATACATAGGCCTTGAGTTCAGGTTTGCTGTCTGGCGATGCAGGATCTTTTACGAAAAGGGGATAAACAGGCAGGTCAGATTGAATTTCGCCAACGATGTATTGATCCTCAAACATCTTCTCGAGTTCGTCCTTGGGAATCATGCCGGCGTTCGCCGTGGATTTCAGGCACAGAAGGATCAGCGCGACAGTCCAGACAAACTTCGCAATGGGGTAAATCATTTTTATCGTTCTTGTATTGAAAGGAAGATGCCGGAGCGAGTCTACAGCAGGCGGGCAATCGCTAGCGGGCGCATAAAATTATCAATTTAAAAATATTGTCTGATTCAAATGCCCCTATTTCCTCGGCAAGCAGTGGGAAACAGACCCTCTTTGCAGAACAGCCACCATTCAAGTGTTGGTAATAGCGTTGTCTACGCTTGTTTTTCACGACTGCTTGACAATTTAAATGAGAATTATTACTATTTACATTGTTTCCGCTCATCCAAAATCAATTGCCAACATGAACATGAAACTGAGTGCCGCTGCCCTTGTGTTAACGCTATCGCCTTTGTTCGCTTTTGCTGCGGAAGAGGTCACGATCACAATCAAGGACCACAAGTTCACACCCTCAGAAGTTCGCATACCTGCGGGCCAGAAAGTGAAGCTCGTCATCGACAATCAGGATGCGACGCCGGAAGAATTCGAGAGTGCCGAGTTGAACCGCGAAAAAATCATCCCAGGCAAGTCCAAGGGATCGGTCTATGTGGGACCACTGAAAGCCGGCAAATACCCCTTCATGGGTGAATTCAATCAAGCCACTGCGCGCGGCATGATCATCGCGGAGTAAAAACCATGTTCGGTCCTGCCCTCATTATTTTTCGCGAAACACTGGAAGCCGCGCTGGTCATTACGATCATCGCTGCCGCCACGCGAACCGTACCCCGTCGCTCCATGTGGATCGTCTTTGGGGCGCTGATCGGCATCGTCGGCTCGGGTGTACTCGCGGGTCTCACGGAAAAACTCGCCGATCTGGCTGATGGTACTGGTACCGAACTTTTCAATGCAGGCGTACTTGGCTTGGCGGTAGTCATGCTGGCCTGGCATCACATCTGGATGGCATCGCACGGTGCAGAACTGGCGCGCGACGCCAGAAAAGTCGGTACTGATGTGAGCGACGGCATCCGGGATTTGTCTGCGATTGCCGTGCTGGTTGCATTGACGGTATTGCGCGAGGGTGCTGAGAGCGTGCTTTTCCTGCACGGCATGGCCAGTGGTGGCGCGATAGGCCTGACCGAAGTCATCGTCGGTGGTTTGCTGGGCGTAGCGGGAGGTGCCGCCGTGGGTGTTGTGATTTATTTCGGCCTGATGCGCATTCCCATGAAATCCTTTTTCAATGTGACGGGCACTTTGCTGGTGTTACTGGCGGCTGGTCTTGCCAGCCGCATGGTGGGTTTCCTGATTCAGGCTGACTGGCTACCACCACTCGCAACTCCTCTGTGGGACACGTCTGCCATCCTCACGACCGATTCCCTAATCGGTTACATGCTGCATGTGATGGTGGGATACGAGCCCAATCCCAGTGGCATGCAAATGCTGTTTTACGCAATCACCCTCATTGCCATCATGTATTTTGCGGCACTCGTGAAACAACACAAGGCAGCCCAGCAATTGGAAATTCTTCAACCCGCACAAGCGCGATAACCTACTCTTTCCAGAAACCACCGTGAAAAAATATCTACTGCTGAGCGCTGCTCTGCTCAATCTCGCCGGTATGGCGAACGCTGCCCCTGATGAATACATTTATCCTGCCCGCGTGACAGCGGGTGAGCGCGAGATCGACTTCAAATTCGGCTCCCGCAATATGAACGACAAAGACCAGAATCGCTCATCGGGATCGATAGGCCTGGGCTATGGTGTCAACGAGCACTGGTTCACCGAGGTTTACTTCAAGTACAACCACAATGCAGGCAGCAAAACAGAGTTTGATGCGATCGAGTGGGAGAACCGAATTCAACTGACTGAGACTGGCAAGTACCCGGTTGATTTTGGATTTCTGTTTGAAATAGAGCGTCCACAAGACCGCTCGGAAGGCTATGAAGTGAAGTGGGGGCCGTTATTCCAAACCGATATTGGCAACACCGAGTGGATCGCGAACGCCCTCATTCAGCGTAATTACCGCGCTGATGCACCATCAAGCGCCTCAGCGTTTTATCGCCTGCAGGGCCGCTATCTGTATCGCAAGGAATTTTCCTTCGGCTTTCAAGCCTTTGGCGATCTGGGCACTTGGGACAACTGGGCCACTTCTCAGCAACAGGGACATCGCATCGGTCCCGCAGCGTTCGGGAAAATCGGCATCGGCGAAAAGCAAGCCATCAAATACAACGTGGCCTACCTCATGGGCAAGACACGTATCGATGACGAAGCCTTCCGCGGCAAGACACTTCGCATGCAGATTGAGTACGAGTACTAACCTTCCCATACCGTTGAAGGATCAAAGCACAAGCCTCGTTCGCGGGGCTTTTTGCCTTTCGCATGGCTGCGGGCGTTTTTTAGAAGCTATGTCAGCCAGAGGATCTTTTGTGGCATTTCATGCACACGCCTCAATTCACATCTTGTAGCGCATGAATTTGATCGATATATCTTTCTGTTTTGTTATCCGAATGACATTCTTCGACAGGAATTTGTAAAGCTCAGGGACTACAATACAGCGTCTACTCAAATAAAGTCTGTTCATGAAAATTACCCAAGGGCTGCGCGCATCTCTCCTCCCTTTTTCAATCCCGCTCGTTGTACTGTCATTCATACTGCTGCTGAATACGCTGCTGCGTCTGTCGCTGCTGATCTATACGGGTATTGAACTTGCACCGTTATCGCTTTGGCCTTGGGTGCTCGCCAAAGGTATCTGGTTTGATGTCGTTGTAGCTTCGGCACTGACGACCCCGGTGGTCATTTATGGCGCCCTCGTGCCGAACCGGTGGCGCGCCTCGACTTGGCATAGCCGGCTCCAATCGGTGTGGCTGTTCGGTTCAATTTTTGTCCTGCTTTTTGGTGCGGTATCGGAATTCACATTCTGGATTGAATTTTCAAATCGGCTCAATTTCATCGCGCTTGATTACCTCATCTACACCAGCGAGGTGATTGGCAACATTCGCGAATCCTACCCGGTGGGATTGATTCTCTCGACTGTCGCAGCGATCGCGTTCATCGTCACCCTGGGTATCCGCGCTTTGGTCGGACCGGAGGCGAACTATCCTATGCGGTGGCAACAGCGGATCGCCTCTGTGTTGATCGCAACAGTCCTGACAGGGATACTGATCAGAAGCGCCAGCATCGAACAAATGGAACATAGCCAGAACGCATATGCCAGCGAATTATCTGGAAACGGTTTGTTCACGCTGGCAGCCGCCGCTCGCCGTAATGAACTCGACTATCTGAAGTTTTATCGCACACTGCCAGCTCAGGAAATCAGTACGACACTGAGTGGTCTCGGGATTATTCGCCCGGAACAACCAGCCTTGCGCCAGGTTCAATATAACAATGAAGTAACGGCAGCAAATTCCTATTTCTCGCGCACGCCAAAGAATCTGATTCTGGTGTCGATAGAGAGCTTGTCGGCATCTTTCGTCGGAAGCTATGGCTCAGACGAGGCTCTGACACCGTATCTGGACGCGATCGCCAGCGAAGGACTCAAATTTACGCAAACTTATGCAACCGGCACGCGAACCGTGCGTGGGCTTGAAGCGCTATCACTGGGAACACCGCCGGTGCCTGGTCAGGCGATCGTTCGGCGACCCAACAATGAGCACCTGACCACGCTGGGCGAAGTGCTCAGGCATCAGGGTTTTGATACGTTCTTCGTGTACGGCGGTTACGGGTATTTCGATAACATGAATGCCTACTTTGCCGCGAATAATTACCGCGTGGTCGATCGCACTGATATTCCGGCGAACAAAATTGTTTTCGAAAATGTCTGGGGTGTAGCCGACGAAGTTTTGTTTGAAACCACCATTGATCATATTGATCAGCGGGCCGATAAAGACAAACCTTTTTTCGCCCACGTGATGACGACCAGTAATCACCGTCCGTATACTTACCCGGATGGACGAATCGATATTCCCTCCCCCGGTGGTCGCAAAGGCGCGATCAAGTACACCGACTATGCGATCGGTAAATTCATTCGTGATGCGCAGAAAAAACCCTGGTTCCGTGACACGCTGTTTGTTTTTGTCGCGGATCACTGTGCATCAGTCGCGGGCAAGACGCGACTGCCCGTCAAAAATTATCATATCCCGCTGATTTTTTATTCACCCGGCAATCTGAAACCTGGTGTTTACACTCCGATGATTAGCCAGATCGATATCGTGCCGAGCCTGATCGAAGCGCTAGGCAAGCGCGGGGATGATTTATTCTTTGGCCGGTCTATTTTCGAGCAAGGTCCGGCGCCCGAGCGCGCTTTCATCAGCAACTATCAGGAGCTGGGTTACCTAAGAAACGGCAAGCTCACAGTGTTGATGCCCAAGCAGCGCGTGCAGTCCTTTGATATTGATCCCAAAACCTTCGAAGCCACGCCGTCTGCAGTAGATGAAAAACTGCTAAGAGAAGCGATTGCCCTGTACCAAAGCGCGTCAACCGAGTTTCGAAATGGGCAACTCAAAGCACCCTTCCTGGATCAGTGAGCTCGCAATTTGACTTTCAATGACCGGCCAGCCCAGCGGCGCTGGCGGCGTTTTGCGAGAGATTTCGAGAACAATCCGACCCGCCTGAGCCGCCCCCATTCCTGCTGAAACGCCCAGAATCCACACCCAAAATCGCCTCCCACTAGTAGTGCCAAAAATCCACCGGCCAGCTTTCGTCAGGAGATTTGTCTTTTGGCGCTCATGTTCTGGTAAATTTATCCGATGACTGTTGTGGGAAGCCTCGCGTGACAAATTCGGCAGTTTGAAATTGCGTAAATAGCAATGGATCTGCAACGGGGCCGATCTGCATTCTGATCGTCAAGCGCATCCCGACAAAAACGTGGTTCGCTGCGCGTTCTTCAATCGATCAAATGCAAGATCACATGAACATCGGGTTAGCAGGATACGACGCCTCGCAAGGTACACACCAAGGCTTGGTGATCGCAAGGACGTGATGGACGGGCATGTTATGAGCACTTCATCTGACGACAACAAACCACTGAACCACCTGATGGAGCGTTTGCTTCGGCTGTTTTTCGCTGACGGTGAAAAATACGTCGGCGAATTCAAGCACGGCCAATATCACGGCAAAGGCATGATGACTTACACCGATGGTGAAAAATACATCGGCGAGTACCTCGAGGGCACAAGGCACGGCCAGGGAACCTATGTGTTCGCGAACGGCGACAAGTACATCGGTGAATACAAGAATGGCACGCGTCACGGACAAGGCGTTTACACCTCGATCGATGGCAAGCGCTATGTCGGCAGCTTTGATAACGGCATCCCCGACGGTCACGGTGCCGAGATTTTCCCTAGCGGTAAAAAATACGTAGGCGAATTCAAGCAGGGAAAGCCCTTCGGCCAAGGCATTCACACCTGGCCTGACGGAGCGATGTACTACGGCGAATTGAGAAACGGCCTACCCAATGGTAATGGCACCTTCATCTCCGCTTGCGGCAAAAAATATGTCGGTGAATTCAAAGAAGGCCGAAAGCATGGCAAAGGCGCGTTTACCTGGGCTTGCGGTGACCAGTATGTCGGTGACTACAAAGACAACAAGCGCCACGGCCAAGGAACGGAGATTTATGCCGATGGCGACAAGTATACGGGGGGCTGGGTTAATGATTTCTTTCACGGCCAAGGTACTTATACCTGGTCCGATGGAGCGACCTATATCGGCGAGTGGCAAGAGGGTCAGTTCCACGGCTTTGGTGTATTGACCAACGCGGATGGCAGCAAACAAGAAGGATACTGGGACCAGGATCGCTTCATCGGCGAACGGCCCGACGATGTGCTGTCACCGCGCCTCAAACTGGTATCGCATGCAGCAACTGCGACCGGGTAGCCACCGACCCAGCCATGGTCAATGGCCATGGTCAATGGCCAGAGTGTCGACCTACAGCGTAAATGCAATCACCGTCAAATCATCGCGCGGCTTTTGGTCACCGCGCCATGATTCATAAGCTTCCTTAAGCGCATCCGCAATCTTATCTGCAGACAAATTCCTCGAATCTGCCATCAGCTTCTCAATCCGTCGGTAACCGAATGAAGTCGGTGAACTCGGATCACCTCCGATCTGGTCCGTATAGCCATCCGTCACAATCACAAACGTGTCTCCGGGCTGGTAACTGATGGTCTGATTGTTTGGCTCATCTTCCGGATCTGGGGGCTGGCAATATCCGAGACTCGCGCGCGTGGGAAGATGCCGCAGGACGGTACCGTCGCCGGTCAGTTGAAATGCGCCGATTTTGGCACCAGAGAAAATGATCTCGTGACGGTCACGGTCAAT
>JBDKLM010000035.1:0-19572 GCA_039806005.1 Pseudomonadota bacterium | reverse complement strand
AGAGCCAGGTCCGGTACAGCTGATATACGAGAATGTGATTCGTACATTGCAGCCACTGGTACAAGAGCCAACTTCAATCATCGCAGGTGTTGGTGTATTGTTCCTCTTGATGTTGTCCTGGTTTGGCCTTCGTCACCGGCGACGCCATCGATCACCCGAAGAAAAGCCGCCTGAGATGGAGGGCAGTCAATCCGTTTTCGGGCAAGCGGGTGGCCGAAATGTCGATACCAGTAATAGCGTGTTCCATTCGAATTTTGTTCCCTCGGTGAGTCAGCTGGATACGAATGAAGTGGATGCAGTGGCAGAGGCTGATGTCTATATCGCTTACGGTCGTGATGAACAGGCCGAGGAAATTCTTCAGGATGCTTTGCGTGTACATCCCGATCGTCATGCGCTGCGCGTGAAACTGCTGGAGATCTATGCTGCACGCAAGGATAGACAAAAGTTTGGCACCCTCGCTGCAGAACTTCGCGTGCTGACCCATGGTGTCGGGGAGGCTTGGGTTCAGGCAGCGCAGATCGGCATGGTGCTTGATCCCGGCAATCTGCTGTACGGAGCTGCCTTGCCCAAGAGCGCGGAATTTGCGCCTGCGTCTACCAAACCCGCACCAGTGCAGCCCGCCGTGACAAACTCGCCGGTAGCCGACTTTGGTCTGCGACTCGAGGGTTTGCTGGATGAGCGTCGTCACGACATCACGACATCGACACCAAACCTGCCCTCGGGCGGTCATCTTGCGACAGCCAAGGTAACAACGCCAGATACGCCCGCCAGAAATGCGGCCACCGATCTCTCCAACGCGCTGGAATTCAATTTGTCGGATTCATTCTCATCATCAAGCTCAGTCTCCAATTCATCCTTGCCATTCTCTGCGCTCAACTTGGCGACGCAAAAGTCGAACGGTCTTGTAATGCCGGAGGGGGATCTCGCTTCTCTGAAAACCAAACTTGATCTGGCCATCGCTTGTCAGGAAATTGGGGACCATGAAGGTGCGCGCGAGCTGCTTGCCGAAGTCGCTGGCAGCCCGAATTCCGAGCTGGCCCAACGCGCACAATCTCTGCTGGGTCAACTCGCGTAAAATTCGCGGCTTGGAACAAGTCTTATTGGGCCCTGGGTGCGATGCACTGGTCCGACCAGGCGGGTTCTTTTCTGACGCATCAGCTTTCGTTATCCGTCATCAGCACCGCAATGCCGGTGGTTTGGCAAAACCGAAGGGCCAGACTCACGGGCTCCTGCTGCGTCCTGTTTACGGAATAACATGGTGAAACGCATCGCACTCGGACTGCAATACGACGGTGGCCCATGGCATGGCTGGCAAACGCAGCCGCATGGCCAGACCGTGCAGGATGTGCTGGAATCCGCGCTAGCAAAGTTTTGTCAAACGCAGATAGCTACGACCTGTGCGGGCCGCACCGATGCCGGGGTGCATGCGCTCTCTCAAGTGGTTCATTTCGATACGACCGTCAACAGAGAAAATTTTTCCTGGGTGCGCGGCGTCAATGCATTCCTGCCAGGTTCTATCGCTGTGCAATGGGCTACCGAAGTTGAAGGTGGTGAAGAGGGGTTTCATGCGCGGTTTTCTGCGCTGGCGCGTACCTATCACTACGTCATCTACAACTACCCGGTCAGGTCGCCGCTCTGTGAGGGGCGGGCAGGGTGGGTGTTCCGTCCACTGGATGTTGGGCTGATGGAGGAGGCGGCGCAGGCACTGATCGGCGAGCATGATTTTTCTGCTTTCCGGGCAGCGGAGTGTCAGGCGGCATCACCGGTGCGCAGTCTGCATCGTATTTCCGTCAAACGACATGGTGATCGCGTGATCGTCACCCTGAGCGCCAATGCGTTTTTGCATCACATGGTGCGCAATATTGTGGGTTCCTTGATTCAGGTGGGCATAGGCAATCGTCCGGCCGCATGGATGGCGGAGTTGCTGCACAGCCGACAGCGCGAACTGGCTGCGCCAACGTTCAGTCCGGACGGACTCTATCTGGCAAAAGTCGACTACGATGCGCGCTGGGCCCTTCCCGGCACCGATGAATCATTGCCTTTCTACTAAAAAATGATCCACAGAACACGAATCAAGCTCTGCGGCCTGACGCGCCTTGAGGATGTCAGGCAGGCCGTCGCGGTGGGTGCGGATGCCATCGGTCTGGTGTTCTATCCGCCGTCGCCGCGCTATGTTGCTCCTGAAGCGGCGGCCCGTCTGGTTGAAGCGCTGCCGCCCATGATCAGTACGGTCGGCTTGTTTGTAAATGCAGATTTGCCCACGGTGACCGAGGTGCTTGGTCGCGTACCCTTGTCCCTTTTGCAATTTCATGGCGATGAGACGCCGGCGCAGTGCCGCGAGATCGCCGAGGCCGTGCGCCGGCCCTTCATGCGCGCCCTCAGAATCCGGCCCGATACGACGGCGGTGGATTTGTTAGAATCAGACGCCGCTTATCGCACTGCCAGCCCGCTTTTCTCGGGCTTGCTGCTCGATACCTGGAGCGATGCGTACGGTGGCACTGGAAAGGTATTCGATTGGTCTCTCATTCCCGCAGAAATCGCGCATCAGGCCGTTTTGAGTGGTGGCTTGAACGTGCAAAATGTGACTGACGCTGTGCGCCAGGTGCGCCCGTACGCCGTTGATGTCAGCAGTGGCATCGAATCGGCCAAGGGCATCAAGGACGCAGTGCTGATGCGCGCATTTGTATCCGCAGTGCGCGCGGCAGACGAACAGTAAAACATTCGCAGTTCGAGGAGAGATCATGGATCACAATCCCGCCCATCTGGGCATGTACAACTTTCCTGACGCCTCTGGCCACTTTGGCCCCTACGGCGGCAGCTTCGTATCCGAAACACTCACCCACGCGCTCGAAGAGCTCAAGACCGCGTACGCACACTATCAAAACGATCCGGAATTTCTGCGCGAATTTCATCACGAGCTGAAGTATTTCGTGGGTCGTCCCAGCCCGATTTATCACGCACGTCGCTGGTCCGAGGAGATGGGTGGTGCGCAGATTTTTTTCAAGCGTGAAGATCTCAATCACACCGGCGCGCACAAGATCAATAACGTCATTGGTCAGGCGTTGCTGGCCAAGCGCATGGGCAAGCCGCGTGTGATCGCAGAAACCGGTGCCGGTCAGCACGGTGTGGCAACGGCCACCATTTGTGCTCGCTTTGGTCTGGAGTGCGTGGTCTACATGGGCAGCGAAGATGTAAAACGGCAGGTACAAAATGTCTATCGCATGCAGCTGCTGGGTGCGACCGTCGTCCCTGTTGAATCCGGATCCAAAACACTCAAGGATGCGCTCAATGAAGCGATGCGCGATTGGGTGACGAATGTAGAAAATACCTTTTACATCATTGGTACCGTGGCCGGACCGCATCCGTATCCGATGATGGTGCGGGATTTTCAGTCGGTGATTGGTCAGGAATGCATAGAGCAGATGCCCGATCTCACTGGTCGTCAGCCAGATTATGTGATGGCTTGCATCGGCGGTGGCTCCAATGCCATGGGTATTTTTTATCCCTACATTCCTTACCCCGAAGTCAAGCTCATCGGTGTCGAGGCGGCTGGTGAAGGTATCGCCAGTGGCAAGCATTCCGCATCGCTGTTGGGTGGCATACCTGGCGTGTTGCATGGCAATCGTACTTATCTTCTGCAAGATGCCAATGGTCAGATCATGGAGACGCATTCCGTTTCCGCCGGTCTTGATTACCCTGGTGTCGGCCCTGAACATGCGTGGCTCAAGGACTCCAGCCGAGCAGAATATGTTTGCGTGACGGATGATGAAGCGATTCAGGCTTTTCATCACTGCTGCCGTATCGAAGGCATCATTCCTGCACTCGAGTCGGCGCATGCGCTGGCGTACGCTGCAAAATTTGCGAGTACGCAATCCAAAGACAAGACGATTCTGGTCAATCTTTCGGGGCGTGGTGACAAGGACATGCACACCGTGGCCGAGTACGACAAAGAGCACACCCCACTGCACATGCAGCCGAAGCGTTAATTGAGGCGAACCGTCATGTCCAGAATCCAGAAAACATTTGCAGATCTGCAGTCGCAGAAAAAAAAGGCGCTGATTACCTTTATCACCGCCGGCGATCCATCACCCGAACTCACTGTGCCTTTGATGCATGCGCAAGTGAAGGCGGGCGCCGACATCCTCGAACTCGGTGTGCCATTTTCCGATCCCATGGCCGAAGGTCCGGTGATTCAGCGTGCCAATGAGCGCGCGCTGAAATTCAACGTCGGAATGCGCGACGTGCTTGGCTATGTGCGCGAATTCCGCAAGGACAACCCGCACACGCCCGTGGTACTGATGGGCTATGCCAATCCGATCGAACGCATGGGCGTCGACAGTTTTGTCACGGAAGCGAAGGCGGCGGGTGCTGATGGTGCCATCGTGGTCGACTATCCGCCCGAAGAGGCGGCTGAGTTTTCCGAAAAACTCAAAGCACAGGATATGGACCTGATCTTTTTGCTCGCACCGACGTCAACCGAGCAGCGCATCAGGCAGGTCGCGCAGATCAGTAGCGGCTTTTCTTACTACGTGTCATTGCGGGGTGTCACCGGTGCCGGTCATATCGATACCACTGAGGTCGCCAGCCGTATCGCGGCCATCCGGGCACATGTGAAGCTGCCGATCGGCGTGGGCTTTGGTATCCGCGATGCGGCAACGGCCAAGGCAGTGGCATCAGTGTCAGATGCGATCGTGATTGGCAGTCGAATTATTCAGGAGCTGGAGAACACGCCCAAGGACAAGGCGGTGGCAGCAGTCCAGGACTTCTTGTCTGGCATACGCGCTGCTATCGACGAAATCCCGGCCTGAGGCTAGTCCCCGCTGGTCCTGAGCGTCGCAGCCAGTTTTGACGCTTGGGACCCCAGTCCCGAATGAATTATTGCCGTATTGGTAATCTTTAGTGCCTTCGGGCTGGCTCCCGCGCTGGGCGAGGGGTAGAATGCCGGCCTAACGGTCGCCCGGCGGCCACTCATAGAAAGAGAGCCCCATGAGTTGGTTAGAGAAACTCCTCCCGCCTCGTATTCAGCGCTCCGATGCGAGCACCCGCCGCTCGGTTCCCGAGGGCCTGTGGGTCAAGTGCCCTTCCTGCGAGGCCGTGCTGTACCGCACCGACCTCGAGTCCAATCAGCAAGTCTGTCCCAAGTGTGATCATCACATGCGCATTCGTGCGCGCGATCGTCTTGATGCCTTGCTCGACAACGAAGGCCGCTACGAGATCGGACAGGAAGTTCTCCCAGTCGATACGCTCAAGTTCAAAGACAGCAAAAAATATCCCGAACGCCTGAAGTCTGCGATGGATGCGACGGGCGAGACCGATGCACTCATTGTCATGGGTGGCGCGATCATGTCCGTTCCCGTGGTGGTCGCCTGTTTCGAATTCGAATTCATGGGCGGCTCGATGGGCGCGGTCGTGGGCGAACGCTTTGCACGTGGGGCACAGACCGCTCTGGAGCAAAAAGTACCTTTCATCTGTATCACAGCCACGGGCGGCGCACGTATGCAAGAAGGTTTGCTTTCGCTGATGCAGATGGCCAAGACCACTTCCATGCTTACCAAACTGTCCGAGAAAAAGCTGCCTTTCATCTCGGTGCTGACCGATCCCACCATGGGCGGTGTGTCCGCATCCTTTGCTTTTATGGGCGATGTCGTTATCGCCGAGCCCAAGGCCTTGATCGGTTTTGCGGGTCCGCGCGTCATCGAAAACACAGTGCGCGAAAAACTGCCGGAAGGTTTTCAGCGTTCCGAGTTCATTATTCAGAAAGGCGCGATCGACATGATTGTGGATCGTCGCAAGATGCGTGAAGAAATTGCGCGCCTGCTCGCCATTCTGCAAAATCAGCCGCCGGAAGTGCTGGCCTGATTTTTTCGGTGGTAATCAACGTCGCCAGATTCCGGTCTCCCCCGGGATGGCGATGTTGAGGCCAACAATTCTTCAAACGTGACCCCTTCGCGTGCCGGGGCCCGGTTCCGTTACGTGCTGAATCTCTTTTTCACCCTTGATCTCGCGTGTTTTTGCCTCACGCACTGACTACCATGCCGCTTTCCCTCGACGATTGGCTAACCCGCCTCGAATCACTTCATCCCAAAGCGATTGAGATGGGTCTGGATCGCGTCAGTCAAGTCGCGCATCGGCTCGGCATTCGATTCGACTGCCCCGTGATCACGGTCGGTGGTACCAATGGCAAGGGCTCTACGTGCGCGATGCTGGAAGCCATGCTGCTGCAAGGCGGGTACCGTGTGGGTCTGTATACCTCGCCGCACTTACTGCACTTTAACGAACGTGCACGCATTAACGGTGAGCTGGCCAGCGATGAGGCCTTGTGTGCCAATTTTGAAGCCATCGAGTCAGTTCGTCAGGATGTGTCACTGACGTATTTCGAATTCACCACGCTGGCAATTCTCAACTACTTCGCCAAGGCTGGTCTCGATGCAGTGATTCTTGAAGTAGGTCTTGGCGGTCGTCTGGATGCGGTCAATCTGATCGATGCCGATGTTGCCATCGTCACCAGTGTTGATCTCGACCATCAGGATTATCTGGGCGACACACGCGAAAAGATAGGTTTCGAGAAAGCCGGTATTTTCCGCTCGGGCCGCACGGCAATTTGCAGTGATCCGTCGCCACCGCAATCCCTGCTCGATCACGCCGCAGCGATCGGTGCCGATCTCTGGTTGTTCGGACGAGATTTCAATTACTCGGGTGACCGCCAGCAATGGAATTACGGCGGACGCCAGCAGCGCCGCAATGCACTGGCTTACCCCAGCCTGCGCGGTGCAAATCAGCTGCTCAATGCCAGTGCCGCGCTTGCCGCACTCGAGGCCCTGCGCGAACGTTTGCCGCTCGGTGCACAGGAAGTTCGCAGCGGACTGGTGATGGTGGAATTGCCTGCACGTTTTCAGGTACTGCCCGGCCGTCCCACCGTGATTCTCGATGTTGCGCACAATCCGCACGCTGCTGCAACGCTGTCGCAAAATCTGGATCAGATGGGTTTTCATGCCTACACGCACGCGGTTTTTGGTGCGATGGCTGACAAAGATATTGCAGGCATCCTGGCCCAGCTGGTGGAGCGCATCGACCATTGGTATTTGACGGATTTGCCCCTGCCGCGTGCCGCCAGTGCCACATCGCTGGCCGAGGCACTGGCAAAGGCTGGTGTCGTACCCAGTACAGCGTCGGGCGCAGAGCGCAGTGTCCAGTGTTTTGCGACGCCAGCGGAGGCTTATGCGGCGGCCCGCGGGCGCGCCACCGAGAATGATAGAATTGCGGTCTTCGGGTCATTCTTTACGGTGGCCGGCGTGATGGCTGTCAGATAAGGTCTCTGACCCTGCGTCAAACACAATTCAGCAACGCAATCAACTTTCTTATGGGCCTGTTCTCGTTCCCTGGTAAAAGCCAGCAGGATGCCGATGACGATCTGGATGTGCCGGTCAAGCCGCGCCGTTCGCGCCGCAGTCCCACTCAGGACGAAGAACCTATCGATCCCATGCTGCCAGAGAAGCAGCGAGCGCGTCGACGCCTGATAGGCGCGACTGCACTCGTGCTCGCAGCCATCATCGGATTGCCGATGATTTTCGATGCCGATCCCAACAAACCCTTGGCGGACGATGTCGAGACGCAAATTCCCGACAAGGCATCGCCTGCGAACGACAGCCCGACGTCGCTGCCCGCACAGCCATCCGCACCGCAAACCGTTACGCAAAAGGTCGTTGAGCCACCTGCACCCGCACAAGCAACCGTACCTGTGCCACCCAAGGCCGCGTCCGATCTCAAGCCAGCACCTGAACCTGCCAAGTCTGAGCCTGTAAAAACGGTCAAGCCAAATTCGGAGGCATCTGAAAAACCAGCCTCCGACAAGGCCGCCGAACGCAAAGCGACTGCCGAGGAAGACAAATCTCAGGCCAAGGAAAAGCCACGCAAGTATTTGCTGCAGGTCGCTGCCGTCAACAGCAAGGCGAAAGCAGATGACTTGAAGAGCCGTTTGAAAGAATCAGGTATCAAAGCGTATTCCGAAAAAGTCAGTACCAAGGACGGCGATCGTTTTCGTGTCCGCGTGGGACCATTTGCCAGCCGTGAAGAAGCAGAAAAAATGCAAGCGCGCGTGAAGAAGATAGGTCTGAACGGTAGCGTGCAATCCATGTAGAGTGTCCGGCTTGGCCGGATGTCACGTTTTTTGAAGGAGCCCCACCATGTGCGGCATTGTTGGCGTCGTTTCGCATGGCCCTGTGAATCAGCTCATCTATGATGCGCTGCTGCTGTTGCAGCATCGCGGTCAGGATGCAGCCGGTATCGCAACCAGCCACGGCAATACCTTCAGCATGCACAAGGCCAATGGGTTGGTGCGCGATGTTTTTCGTACGCGTAACATGCGTTCACTGCCGGGTAACTCGGGTATTGGTCAATGCCGTTACCCCACCGCCGGATCTTCCAGTGAGGAAGAGGCGCAGCCGTTTTATGTGAATGCCCCCTTTGGCATCACGCTGGCGCACAACGGCAACCTCACCAATGCCGATCAGCTCAAGATTGAAATGTTCAAGAAGGATCGTCGGCATATCAACACCGATTCCGATTCCGAGGTGTTGTTGAACGTGCTGGCGCATGAAATACAGCAGGGCACCAGCAGCTTTTCTCTTGATCCCTCCATTCTGTTCAAAGCGGTCTCGGCGCTGCACCGGCGTGTGCGCGGATCCTATGCGGTGGTTGCTCAGATTGCAGGCTACGGCTTGCTGGCGTTTCGTGATCCGTATGGCATTCGCCCCTTGTGCATTGGCTTCAATGACACCGAAAACGGTCCCGAGTACCTGGTAGCGAGTGAATCCGTTGCCCTCGAAGGTTTGGGCTTTCACTTTCTGCGCGACGTGATGCCGGGCGAGGCGATTTTCATCGATAACGAAGGCAAGCTCTACAACGAACAGTGTGCCGACAATCCGGTACTCAATCCCTGTGCGTTTGAATTCGTTTATTTGGCCCGTCCGGATTCGGTGATTGATGGCGCTTCGGTCTATGCGACTCGACTGAAAATGGGTGAGTATCTGGCCGAAAAAATTCGGCGTGAATTTTCTGCCGGTGATATTGATGTGGTAATGCCCATCCCAGACTCTTCGCGTCCTGCCGCGATGGAATTGGCCATGACCTTGAACCTCGATTATCGCGAAGGCTTCATCAAGAACCGCTACATAGGCCGTACCTTCCTGATGCCGGGGCAGGCGATACGTCGCAAATCCGTGCGTCAGAAGCTCAATGCGATCAGCGCTGAATTCAAGGGCAAGAGCGTCTTGCTGGTGGATGACTCCATCGTGCGCGGCACGACCAGCCGCGAGATTGTGCAAATGGCGCGCGACTCCGGCGCCAAGCGCGTGATCTTTGCGTCAGCGGCGCCACCGGTGAAATTCCCCAACGTCTATGGCATTGATATGCCGACGCGCAGTGAGTTGATTGCGCATGGCCGTACCGAAGAACAAGTCTGTCGCGAGATCACTGCCGACGCACTGGTGTATCAGGATATCGAAGCATTGAAGCGCTCGATCACGGATGTGAATCCTATGCTCAAGAAATTCGAGGCCTCCTGCTTTGATGGCGACTACATCACCGGCGATATCTCGCGCGATTACCTCGATCGCATCGAGTTTGCACGCGAAAACCCCAAGGCGGTGATCGAAGATGCCGTGCGTACTCAATTGAACCTGAATCTCGCCCAGATCGAATGATCAACGCCTGCCCCTGATGAACGATCAAAAGAAATTCGGTTTCACCACGACGATTCTGCACAGCGACCGGCAGAAGCCCATTGAACATGGGTCGCTCCACAAGCCTATTCATACCGCTGTCGCCTACGGTTATCGCGATGCGCGCGAGCTGGCCGACGTCTTTCAAGGTAAACGTTCCGGTTATCGCTATGGCAGACAAGGCAATCCCACCGTCTCCGCGCTCGAAGAAAAAATCACGCGTATGGAAGATGGCCTCGCCACCTTGTGTTTTTCCACGGGCATGGCGGCCGTGGGTGCATTGGTGCAAGCCTTGCTGCGCAATGGCGATCACATCATCTCGTCCGCTTATTTGTTCGGAAATACCAATAGCTTGTGGCAGACCGTTCAGCTGCAAGGGATGCCGGTCAGCTTTGTCGATGCGACCAAGGTCGAGGCTGTTGAGCAGGCGCTGACGCCATCGACGCGGATGGTATTTGTCGAGACCATCGCCAATCCGCGCACCCAGATTGCAGATTTAGAGAAGATAGGCGCGCTGTGTCGAGAGCGCGGCATTCTCTACGTGGTCGATAACACGATTACCTCGCCTTTTTTGTTCCGTCCCAAAAAAGTCGGCGCGAGTATCGTCATCAATGCGTTGACCAAATCCATCGGCGGACATGGCAATGCGCTCGGTGGCAGTTTGACCGACACGGGTCTGTTCGACTGGACCACCTATCCCAATATTGCAGAGAACTACAAGCGCTTCGCACCAACGCAATGGGGTCTGGCTCAGTTGCGTGCCAAGGCATTGCGCGATTTCGGTGGCGCGCTTGGTCCCGAGGCTGCACATCATTTGGCAGTGGGTGCCGAAACCATGGCGCTGCGTATCGAGCGCGAATCGGCGAGTGCGATGGCATTGGCGAAAATGTTGTCCGGCGACGATCGCGTGGCTGCCGTCTATTACCCCGGACTGGCATCACATCCCCAGCATGCGACTGCAACCTCACTGTTCCGCGCCTATGGTGGCTTGTTGAGCTTCGAGCTCAAAGAGGGCATGGATTGTTTCGACTATCTCAATCGTCTGCGGCTGGCCATCCCCGCTAGTAATCTGGGTGATACGCGAACGTTGGTCATTCCGGTTGCGCACACGATTTATCACGAGATGGGGCCAGCGCGCCGCGCCAACATGGGCATTGCGGAGTCTTTGATTCGCGTGTCGGTTGGTATTGAAGATACCGAAGATCTTCTTGAGGATTTCCGTCAGGCGCTGGACGCCTGAGTGGTGGTGTTCGAGCCAGCCCTCAAGGTCCCAGCGTTCGAGCGGCCTGGCGGCTCAGCCAGCTGACGCCCTCGGGCATTTCGAAAGAGGCCAATTTCTCGATCAGCGTTGAGGCATCACTTTCATTGAAGAGCAATTGTGCATGTTCTTCTCTTACAAAACCTTCGCGCACCTGATGCGCGAGAAAATTCACCAGTCCGTCATAAAAGCCATTCACGTTCAGTAGACCAATGGGCTTTTCATGAAATCCCAGCTGCGCCCAAGTCAGCGTTTCGAATAATTCTTCCAGCGTGCCCAGTCCACCGGGCAGCGCAATGAAAGCATCGGCACGCTCGGCCATCAGCGCCTTTCGTTCGTGCATGTCTTTGACGACCAGCAGCTCGCTAATATGCTCATGGCCCACCTCAGTATCCATCAGTGCTTTGGGTATCACGCCAATGACCTTGCCACCCGCGTTCATCACTGCGTCTGCAACGATACCCATCAACCCGACACGACCGCCGCCATAGACCAAGGTGATCTGTTGATCAGCCAGGCTGGTACCGAGCAAACGCGCCGCCTGCGCATAGGCCGCTGCGTGCCCACTGGATGCACCGCAATAAACGCAGAGGGAACGAAGTTTGTTTTTCACGAATTCAGGGGAGTGGCAGGTGCTGCGCGATCATAACCGATGGTGCTTGCTGAGGGCCGTAGCGGTAACTTTGCACCCATTGTTTTCTTCAACATGTGGAAGGGATTTCTCTGACATGATCCTGCCCGGTGAGACAATGTTGTCAATATAAATACAAAAAGAAGGGCTACGGCCAAGCAATTTTCTCGCAAAAAACACCATTAATAGAACAGCAAGGCCACCGACTATGGTTCGGGTGACGTATAATTCGCGAAGTTCAAAACTGCCTGGCCTGAATCGCAACCGATGAGTAAAGAACCCAAGCTCTCGTTCAAACAACAACAACTGATCGTCCGCGAGAACGCCATCGTCGATGCAACGAATACCTTGCTCGCGAAAAAAGGTTTTGACCTGATGACGATGGACGAGGTGGCCGCTGAAGTCGGCATTGCCAAGGCCAGTCTGTACAAACATTTCCCGTCCAAAGAAGCACTGGCTGCAGCCGCGATGATCCGCTTGCTTGAGAATACTCTGGCATTTGTGCGCGGCATGGCTACCGATCGTGCACCCATAGACCAGCTCAAGAACGTTTTGCAATGGGCGTTGGAAATTCGCATGAAGGGTGGCTTGCCCACCTTGCCAGCCGAGAACACCAGTTTGCGCGAAGCGCTGCTTGGCAATACCCGTTACATCAGCCGCTTGATGGATCTGAATGAATTGATGGGTGAACTCATCGAGCGCGCACGTGCCGACGGCAAGATTCGCAAAGACCTGCCCACTGAGGTCGTTCTGTTTACGATTTACGCACGCTCCTGCGACCCAACACTGGATTATCTGCGCAGCAACGAACAATATTCCAGCGATCAGGTGATTAACTTCCTGCTCAGTACCTGTTTTGACGGGCTATCGTAATTTCCGTCATCAATAATTTCATCACTTCGCTGTCAAAACCCAGCGCCACATGACCGATCAGGTCAAATTCTATATTCGCAGCACCGGGTAAGTGCGCCGACTGTTGCGGAGCGACGATATTGTCGTGACGTGAGTAAATCGATCTCATCCTTGCCCGGATTGCCGGGCTTTCCGAATTCGCCAGAACTGTCAGCCAATGATTCTCAGTCCTTGTGCCACTGAGGGGCGGCAGCATTTCCCTCGCATTCTTTCCCATCCCATACACGGCCAGCGTACTGCCGAAATGCGGGGTGCCGAGTGTGATGAGGCTCGCAAGTCGCGCGGTGCCATAACGCCTTAGCCAGGCTCGGGCTGCCAGACCGCCCATGCTGTGACCCACAACAATGATGGTGTCAACGCCATTGTCGCGACACAGTTGTTGTGCCGAGGTCTCGATCAGCGCTGCGTAATCATCAATACTGCCTAGCACGGGTTCCAGATCAATCGCTGCGTGTGTGATCCCCGCGTTGGAGAGTTGTTTGCTCAGAGGTTTCCAAAAACCGCTATTGGCACCGTAGCCGTGCAAGAGCAGTACCGGTGGAGAGCCATCCTCGGCAATATGGATGTGAAAAGGACGAGACAGCGGGAAAAGACGAAACCAGCACACCATGCTGTGCCAGAATTCTTGCAGCATTCTGGCGACGGCAATAATCAGCGGCGCCTGCTGTCCGTTGCCCATCGATTGTCGCAGCGCACCCGACAGAAAAAAATTATTGAAAATGATGCCCGCTCTCATGAGCGTCAGGATGCCTGCAGAGCAGAGCGCACTGATGGCGAAATTGGTGACCCAGCCCAGAGAGAAAAGCAGTGCACTTAGAGCGGCCAGTGCCAGCAGCTGAAGCATGATCATGAACCGGGTGAGTTGGGCAATCATGTTGCCGCCGCAATCATGCGCTGTTGGCAGCTTGTTCTGCGGGCGCGATGACGGGCAGTTGCACAATGCGCGTACCAGCCAGTCGATCATGGAGAAACTGACGGTCACGGTCGAGATAAACCGCCAGCGCCCACAGCACCATGTTCAATGCGGGCAATAACAGCAGCATCCATCCCTGCACATGAAGATAGCGCGCAGCGGCCAAGCCGGGCATGAACCACAGCCAGGCGAGGACGTAGCGCGGAACCGCGCGTTTCCATGACAGTATCCCGCCTTCACGGGTCACCAGACGAATGCGCCAGGTCTTCATTGCCAGCGTCTGGCCACCATGCTGCCAGAACCAGCAAAAATAAATACCCAGCACCAGAAACAGCCAATACTGGAGATTGTCGCGCAGGTAGAGCGCGTGACGCTGCTGCAGCAAGGTCGAAAACAGCCAGGTCGCGATAAAGAGCACGCCAAACAGCAGCATGCCTTCGTACAACATGGCCAGCAAGCGGCTTTTCAGAGGGGCGGTTTGCAGTGATTCGGATGGAAGATCGTTCACGGGTGCAGAAATGTCGGTGGTTGCGCGCCTCGGGTGAGGCTCAGCTTGCCGGGGCAGGCCAAAAGCCGCCATTGTACGTTGGGCAGAATAGGGCGGCGGTCAGGCCAGTCCGAGATACTTTTTTGTTAATTCGCCAAGGGCGATATCGAAGGCAAACCGCTTGATTTCAAAGGCTTTTTTCAAGATTTTACTTGACCTTCGTGCTGCAACGCATTAACGTACCGTTCCCCTCGCCACCGCGAGGGGTATTTTTTGGCCTGCCCGGGTTTGCCCATGATGCCAATCCGGTCGCAGCGCCACTTTCATCTGAAAGCAGTTTGCTCTAACCCACGCCACAAGCGTGAGGGATCGATCGCTAAAGCACGAACTCAGGCTGAACGAGTTGCGCTTAGCGTCGGTTTGAAATGCGCCGTAGTGCGCATGACGGATCGGCGTGACCGCACAAAAAAGGAATGCCAACAGCGTGCCACTGAAACCGATCTCGACAGGAGAGAGCATCCGATCAATTTCCAATGGACCTTGAAAGGAAGCAGCAATGAGTTCCGAAATCACGGGCGCCGACATCGTCGTGCGCTGTCTGGCCGAAGAAGGCGTCGAACATGTGTTCGGCTACCCCGGCGGCGCCGTTCTCTACATCTACGACGCCATATTCAAGCAGGACAAATTCCAGCACATTCTCGTTCGTCACGAGCAGGCAGCGATTCACGCCGCCGATGCCTATTCGCGCAGCTCGAACAAGGTGGGCGTCGCGCTGGTCACTTCCGGCCCCGGCGTCACCAATGCGGTGACGGGTCTGGTGACTGCGTACATGGATTCCATTCCGATGGTGATCATTTCCGGACAAGTGCCGACCCACGCCATTGGTCAGGATGCTTTTCAGGAATGCGACACCGTTGGCATTACCCGGCCTTGCGTCAAGCACAACTTCCTGGTCAAGGATGTCAAAGAGCTGGCGATGGTGATGAAGAAGGCGTTTTACATTGCGACCACGGGCCGTCCAGGGCCTGTACTGGTGGATATTCCCAAAGACATCACCATCGCGAAGACTGTATTCGAGTATCCGAAAGAACTCGAGATGCGTTCTTACAAACCCGTCGAAAAAGGTCATTCGGGCCAGATCCGCAAAGCGGTGCAACTCCTGCTTGCCGCAGAGCGTCCGATGATCTATACCGGTGGCGGCGTCATTCTTTCGGATGCCGCACCTGAACTGAACAAGCTGGTCGATAAACTGGGTTACCCCTGCACGAACACGCTGATGGGTCTGGGTGGCTATCGTTCATCGAGTGAGCGCTTCGTGGGTATGCTGGGCATGCACGGCACCTACGAAGCCAACATGGCCATGCAGCATTGCGATGTGTTGATTGCCATCGGTGCGCGTTTCGACGATCGCGTGATCGGCAATCCCAAACATTTCGGCAGTGTCCCGCGCAAGATTATTCACATCGACATTGATCCCTCATCAATTTCCAAGCGCGTGAAAGTCGATATTCCCATTGTTGGCAATGTGCGCGATGTACTCAACGATGTGCTGGCGCAAATTGAAGCCTCCGAGATTGAGCCCAATGCCACCGCATTGCAGGCATGGTGGAAGCAGATCAATGAATGGCGTAGCAAGGAGTGCCTGAAATATCCAACGTCGGATCAGGTCATCAAGCCTCAGTCTGTCGTTGAAAAACTGTGGGAAGTCACCCAAGGCGATGCCTTCATCACCTCCGACGTTGGTCAGCACCAGATGTGGGCTGCGCAATACTACGGCTTTGACAAGCCACGTCGCTGGATCAATTCGGGTGGTCTGGGCACCATGGGCGTTGGACTCCCCTATGCGATGGGGGTGCAGATGGCCAATCCGGGTGCCACCGTCGCTTGCGTGACGGGTGAGGCATCGATACAGATGTGCATTCAAGAGCTCGCCACCTGCCGCCAATATCATCTGACACCCAAGATCATTCTGCTCAATAACCGCTATCTCGGTATGGTGCGCCAATGGCAGCAGATCGATTACGGTTCGCGCTATTCCGAGTCGTATATGGATTCGCTGCCGGACTTCGACAAGCTTGTTGAGTCCTTCGGTCACGTCGGTGTCACCATTGACAAACCCGGGGATGTCGACGGCGCTATGCGCGATGCCTTCGCCATGAAAGACAAGCTTGTTTTCATGAATTTCATCACTGATCGCGATGAAAACGTCTGGCCCATGGTCAAGGCGGGTAAAGGTCTGACTGAAATGCTGCTTGGCTCGGAGGACCTGTAATGCGACATATTATTTCTGCATTGCTCGAAAACGAAGCGGGCGCTCTGTCGCGTGTCGTAGGCTTGTTCTCTGCGCGCGGCTACAACATCGAAACACTGACGGTGGCACCCACTGAAGACCCCACCTTGTCGCGCATGACCATTGTCACCAGCGGGTCGGACGACGTGATCGAACAGATCACCAAGCATCTGAATCGCTTGATTGAAATCGTGAAAGTGGTCGACCTGACCGAGGGCGCGCACATCGAACGTGAGCTCATGCTCATCAAGGTGCGTGCCGTTGGCAAAGAGCGCGAAGAAATGAAGCGCACCACGGATATCTTCCGTGGTCGCATCATCGATGTCACCGAGAAGACCTACACCATTGAGCTGACTGGAAACAAATCCAAGCTTGATGCATTCATCGATGCCATCGACCGCACTGCCATTCTGGAGACGGTCCGCACCGGCGGCTCGGGTATCGGCCGTGGCGAGCGCATTCTGAAGGTTTGATTCACGCCTTAAAAAACCCCTTTTTTATTCATCAGTTCATACATCAGGATAATCATGAAAGTTTTCTACGACAAAGATTGCGACCTCTCGCTCATCAAAGGCAAGAATATTGCCATCATCGGCTATGGCTCGCAGGGTCATGCCCACGCACAAAACCTTTCCGAGTCCGGCTGCAAAGTCACGGTCGGTCTGCGCAAAGGTGGCTCTTCCTGGGCCAAGGTTGAAAAAGCAGGCCTCAAGGTCGCTGAAGTCAATGACGCAGTCAAAGCCGCTGACGTCATCATGATCCTGCTGCCCGATGAAAACATCGCGCAGGTCTACAGCGAGAATGTTGCGCCGCATGCCAAGCAAGGTGCTGTACTCGCTTTTGCACACGGCTTCAACGTTCACTACGGCCAGGTCGTGCCGCGTGCCGATCTGGACGTGATCATGATCGCTCCCAAAGCCCCAGGCCATACCGTGCGTTCGACGTACACGCAGGGTGGCGGTGTACCGCACCTGATCGCCGTCTATCAGGACAAATCAGGCCACGCGCGCGATATCGCCTTGTCTTATGCAATGGCCAACGGCGGTGGCCGTGCCGGCATCATCGAAACAAACTTCCGCGAAGAGACCGAGACGGATCTGTTTGGTGAACAGGCTGTCCTGTGCGGCGGCACGGTTGAGCTGATCAAAGCGGGTTACGAGACGCTGGTGGAGGCAGGTTACTCTCCTGAGATGGCGTACTTCGAGTGCTTGCACGAACTGAAGCTGATCGTCGATCTGATTTACGAAGGCGGCATTGCGAACATGAATTACTCCATCTCGAACAATGCCGAATACGGTGAGTACGTCACCGGCCCGCGCATCGTGACTGAAGACACCAAGAATGCAATGCGTCAGTGTCTGAAAGATATTCAGACGGGTGAATACGCGAAGAGCTTCATTCTTGAGAACAAGGCCAACGCACCCACACTGATGTCGCGTCGTCGTCTGAATGCAGAGCATTCGATTGAAATCGTTGGGGAGAAATTGCGGGCAATGATGCCGTGGATCGCCAAAAACAAGTTGGTTGATCAATCAAAGAACTAAGCGTCTGCTAGTTTCAACCGGCATCATGCGGGATGCGCTTGCAAGCGCACCCCGCGCTCGGCCTAAAAGCCATCCGCAGGGATGGCTTTTTTTACGGCCTTACGTGCCGTGGATTGCCAAAAACAAGTTGGTAGATCAATCGAAAAACTAAGCTAGATCTGACTTCAACCGGCATCATGCGGGATGCGCTTGCAAGCGCACCCCGCGCTCGGCCTAAAAGCCACCCGCAGGGGTGGCTTTTTTTACCTTACGTGCCGTGGATCGCCCAAAAAAGTTGGTGTATCAGTTGATGCACGATGCTAAGGCAATTATTCATAAAATTTTATCGATCAAATTTTTCATCAGAGTTTCCTCGTCAGGTTCAATAGTCAGCCGCAATTCAGGAGGGCGAACCCATTTTGGTTCCAGGTTGCCCTTGGAGAGCTCAGCGTAGTCGAATTCAATCAGAGCCATGGCCCTTGCCGTGTGGTCTTTTTCAGTTGCGGGCGTACGACTGCTGTAGCGAGAGTTGACGGGTAATTGATCGCCGGTGTTGGCATTCGTCAGCGTGAAATGCTTCATGTAAAGGGTGTAACCAACACGTACCTTTCCATCATCGGTGTGCTGTAATGAGATTCGAAAATCAGGTTTGGCCTCCTGATCATCGGTTTTGGTGTCCAATGACATGATAGAAAATTGTGTTTGACCCGGCTGTTTCAATGCCAATCCCATAGCAGCTTCCAGTCCATTGCCACCGGCCTGAAAGAGTGCTTTACTCAGCGTTTGACGGGCCATGGCATCCGGAATAAATTTTTCAAGTTCAGCACTTGCTTTTATTTTGTCAGTCAATACGGTAACGCCGCTATTCCCTGCGCCAAACTTGAAATTGCTTCGACCAACATCTTGCATGAATTTAACCGATAGACCTTGTTTTTCATCGATAACGCAATCATTCAGACTGCCTTCAAAAAAAGTCATGAATTCTTTCTGAAATTTATCTGTCTTTTTCAATCGTCTCGAGCCATCGGGCGTCGAATCCCAGTCATCAGGCCAGCCAATCGGCATAGCCTGCGAGAAATCCTGTTTGATTTTCTGTGTCAGTGTTGTACGAGTTTTCTGCAACGCGGCCTGGCGCTGGGATGGCAGCCTACCGTTCAGTCGACCCGCCTCCAGTGAGGTTAGTGTGGCCTCGTCTGGCCCCATGCTTTCATGAAGTCGTAACCATGCAATTTCGATGCGCTGTGCTTGTGATAGCTTGCTTGGAGCTATTTTTTCCAGTGATTGCGCTAACGACACGATTGCATCTGCCTCGTCAAAAGCCGCCCCATAAATCCGCATGACGCTGACTTTTTCTCGCTCATTAGCCACGTATTTTCCTTGTTCGCATAGGGTCATGTAGATGGTTTTTGCTTCATCCAGAGTAAGTCTGTGGTGTATCTGAAGATAAGCCAGAGGGAGTGCGGTTTCTTGCGGATTAGTCACTTCCTTGTTAAGTGCCATCTGTCCCGCCCGGCAGGTGATAAACCAGGCTTCCGTTACTGAGCTCTCATATTTCGTCATCAGATGATGCATGGTCTTGGCTGCATTTTTGGCCGAGTCTGGTGGCAATCCATATTTTTTAGTAAGAAAGTTCGTCAGGCCATTTTTTAATGCATCAGAGAATTTTTCCTTGGTTATTAACTGTTTTCGAACGTAAGGGTAAAGCGCAGCATTCTCTGGGCGACCTAAAAAAATAATATGTTTGAGCGCATCAGCTAGTGCAGTCGTGTCTTCGTCTTTATTGAGTTTTGATATTTGGTCGGATAGCTGGTCGCGCCAATCAAGGTTTGGGTTGTCATT
>JBDKLM010000034.1:0-26059 GCA_039806005.1 Pseudomonadota bacterium | reverse complement strand
GGCTCGGATTTGGGCTTGGACGCTTGCGCTGATCCATAAAACGGTACTCAGTGAGACGAACAGAGAAACGACTAGCGAACGAGGACGCATGAACAATGACTCCTGCTCAAGGAAAGAAAACCGCCGTGATGATCAGCACCTATTGACGCGACCTGATGCAATGACATGCCAAGGTCGGCGGAGTTTTTCAGGAAGAGATTTGACTGTCCAGATCAAATTTCTGGATGCGTGTTTTATGAAACACTAGTTGAATAATTTTTAGATAAATTCAGTGCTGAGCTTCATTTGGAGCGCAAAATTAAAGAGGACTATTTTTCAATTCAGGCTTATTTTTTATGGAAATTACGGTGAACTTTTACATCAATCAGATATATAAATTAGGTACAGAAAATCGTGAACAGATGTTCGGAGATCAAACTAGACAATTAAATAGTTAATGAATATTCAAACAAACTCCCATGATTGCCAGCGTTGCGGCACTCATTCCTGTTATCGAATTTGTATATTGGTAAAAAAGATGCCGTTTTGCAGATATAGGACATCGCGAAGCTGCTTCGCGAGACGGAGGTAGGGGCAGTGACAACCGCTTTTTAGCGGTCGTCATCGCGGTTGAAATGTTCCGGCCGGGTGTTTGGACGACGCTACTTTGTCCACTTCCCCTGGGCCGATATCGCCAAAATTTGGAATTACCTGTCGCTCTTTACTTTTGTGCGGCAATCACCGGCTTCGGCTTGCCCTGAGCATCGGATAGCCGGTACTTGGTTCGACGATCGCCCATCAGGTCGCGCAGATCACGAATACTCAACTCGGTGACTTCATGCATGCGAATCAGCAGAGACGCGCCCACCGGCAGTGTGCGGTGACGTATTTTGCTGATCACGGGTGGGGCCACTTCGAGCGCGCGGGATAGTGCCGCATCATTCTTGAGCTTCATACGCTCGCGCAGAGTGTCGAGCAGATGGTTCGGGTTGTAGCTGGATTGCGAAGCTAGTGAATGCGATGTTGATGGCAGTCGTTGCTGATGTTCCATGATGTTCCTCGGTCAGTCGGGTCATAAAGGCGCAATGCGTCGATTGCGTACATGACATGACCATCTTGGTGGTGGACAAGTTCCAAAAAAACATCGCTGTATTGTATTTTTCATTGTCTAATTTTTCCACCATGCGATGCGTTTTTTCAGTGCATCGCATGGCGTGTCATTTTTCTCCAATCACCAAATGCGGTAAGCGAACATGTTAGGCATATTGTTTTGCATGCTCATCGCCTGCTGAACAGCGAGCAGGTTGGCGTAAGGGTCATAATTACCTAACCCCAGGCTTGCGTTCTGAGGCATTACTTGCGGCATTTCGCGATAGGCATTGGCCAGTGTTTGCATGATTGCGGGCGATGCCATTAATCCGCGCAATGCGCCAGTGACATTTTTACCTATGTCAGCTACGGGTTGCTGCTGTGTGGGCATCAGTCCAACGGCGCGCGGTGCGTCCGGCAGGCCGAAACCTGTGCGTCGCTGATCACCCACCATCACGGGGCGACAGGACGCTTTGATGATCTGGAACAGGCGTTCGACGCGCTGCGCATTGCGCATGCGAATCGCTCCCTGGAAATCAGGGTGATGCGCCAGAACCAATGCCGCCAGTCCGGTTACGTGAGGCGCAGCCATGGACGTTCCATCCCACGCTGCATAACTGTTGTCGGGGACCGATGAGGTAATCGCGACACCGGGCGCGCAGACGGCGATCTCCGGGCCAAAGCAACTGAAGCGCGCCGCATAGAAACCATTGCTATCCATCTGCGGTGTCAGACTTTGTGTGTGATAACTGTCGGCAGGGAATTCATGCAGGCGGCCAATCGCGGCGACTGCCAGCACATGCTGAGAGGCGGCGGGATACTGAACTGCACCGCCCGAATTTCCCGCGGCGACTATGCATGCAACGCCTGCTTGACGGGCACGCATTAATTGCTGATCCAGTGCTTCCGAGGGTTCGGCGCCACCGAGGCTTAAGTTAACTACGTCGATCTGTTTCTCGATACAGTATTCGAGCGCATCAATGAGTTGACTGATTTGTCCACCCGGGAAGAGCTTGCAAGCATGTATTTCAGCATCGGGGGCGAAGCCGCGTATACCCACCGCAGAATCCAGCCCTGCAATCACGCCGGCACAGTGAGAACCGTGCGAGAGGATATCAACTGTCCAGGTGCTGGTGTCACGCTGTTTGTTGATGATGTCGTAGCCATGGGTGATATGGGTCAGGTCCTGATGCTGATTGGCGGCGCCTGAGTCTACGATGGCAATGCGTATGCCCTGACCACGAAAATGAGGCGGCAGCTGATCGAGCCGCATGGCCTTTTGTCCCCAACTTAATTGCTGTTGTTTGGGGAAATTGGCCAGCGTTGGCCAGTCGGACAAAGCGCGCAGCTTGATGACATTGATTTCTTCATCGCTGATGTCGGGCTGTTCCTGATAAAAACTCCAGTAGTCCGTGCGAGGCTTGACATACAAACGACGGACGCTGGCGCTTGTTTCACCAAACAGCGTAAGCTTGACTCTGCCGTTCGCATCGGTGACACCTTGTGCAGGCAGCATACTGCCGAATAAATACACTTCGGCACCTTCTATAGGCTTGTCCTGAGCGATCACCAGAAATTCGGCGATGAGTGCGCTCCCGGTACTTGGGAGGCTGTAGTTCACCAGTTCGGATTGCGGGTAATTCACGTCAAGGAGCTGCAAGTTTTGATCGCGCTCGACAATCAACTGCCCCTGCGATTGCATCGCCAGCGCAGTGGCTTTTTCTTCAGCCATGCGTGCGACCAGCACCCCAGCGCCACCCGGTATGCCAGCAGCAAGTGCACCGACCACGTTCTTGGGGCCGACACGATCAATGACTTCAATATCGGGGCTTTCGCGCAGCGCCTGTTCGACTACTGAAAATTGCAGTGGTGCGATACCCATCATCTGCAAGGTTGGATTATGGCGGGGCGCAACGAGAAACTGACCTTTGCGTTTTTTGAGCTCGCGCTGTCCGGACTTGCTTTCTGTCGCTGCGCTGTCTCGGGATGCATTGGCAGATTCTTTAACCGTACTGCTTGTGTCCTTTGTGGCAGATGATGCATCTTTCACATTGATGGGCGTACCAGTACCGGTGGCCGCAGCGGGTTCTGAGGCGCCGCCGCGGCTGGTGTCGGATTTGGATGACATGGGAATCCTTTCATGGAACGGCAAATTTCAGGCGTTGCCAAACAGGGATAAAGGTTTGTCGGGTTCTATCCTGAGTGCGCCCTCGGACTGAAATCCTTGCTGCAGAGAGGCGGCCTTGTTATGCGCCATTTCATACACGGCAGTGTGCGGTGCATCGTTGGGCCCGATCGTTTCGATCAGATCGAGTTCAGGATCTTTGTGTGCATCATGGACAAAGCGACGCAAACGAAGCTTGTCGTTTGCAATGATCAGATAGCGACCGCGACCGGGTCCTCCCTGAATAGTGGACATACTTTTTCCTGTCTGGCTTAGGGTGGTAATGATGGAATGAATGCGATGTGCTAGCGCGACAGGCTGACCCATCGCGCGGGCAACTACATCGACTCAGTGCACGGTGATCTGGCCAGCGCCATATCCCGGTTGCTGTCCATAGCCTTGCTGTTGTTGTCCATAAGCTTGCTGTCCATAGGTTTGTTGACCGCTTCCCTGATAAGGCACGTTTTGCTGAAGTGCCTGCGACCATGCCTGCTGCTGCGCAGGATCCATCTGGAAAGGCAAGAGCCGTCCCAGCTGACCCGCAGCGCCACCGATCTGGCTGCCGATACCGGAATGACCAAAGATCCCGCCAATCGCGCTACCGAGTGGCTGACCAATTTGGCCGAGCAGATTGCCAAAGAAGCCTTGCGGCGCGAGTGACTGTCCCTGCTGCGCCTGTTGGGCTTGCAGTTGCTGAAGCTGTTGAAGTTGTTGCAGTTGCTGTTGCCACTGTTGTTGCTGCGCGAGTTGTGCGTAAGCCTGTGCAACGGGATCCTGCTGGAAGGGCAGCAGACGTCCCAACTGACCAACAGCGCTGCCTATCTGGCTGCCGATACCCGAGTGACCAAAGAGGCCGCCAATGGCACTTCCTACTGGCTGCCCGATTTGTCCAATCAGATTGCCGAACCAGCCTTGCGGTGCAAATTGTTGACCGAGTTGATTTTGCTGTTCCTGTTGCTGCTGTAATTGGTGTAATTGTTGCAGTTGCTGAAGTTGTTGAAGTTGCTGCTGCAGTTGTTGCTGAGCCTGTTGCTGCGCATAGGCTTGCATCATGGGGTCGACCTGAAATGGCAGCAGTCCACCACCAATGCCGCCCGCTATTTGTCCGATCTGGCTTCCGAGCCCGGCATTGCCCAGCATTCCACCAATGCCGCGTCCTATCAGTCCTCCAAGTGGTGCCCCAAACAATCCACCGAACAAGCCTTGCGGTGCGAGTTGTTGTCCGCTGTAAGCACCCAGTTGCGAAATTCCATTCATGTCGTCTCCTGTATGTTGATAGAAAACGGCGTGATCAAGAAGTGCACGCCGCTTCGAGCTATCTTTGTCGGCTGCGACAGGCTTGGCAAATGAATTGGCGATTCACTTGAGACCTCTCAAGCGCATCAATGAAAGGCATGCGACAAAGAAAAAACCGTGCAGGCCAGGAGCGCTGCACGGTTGCGGACTTGAATGCTTGCGTGATTTATTTCACGAGCAATGTGAATGGATGGACATAGGCCTGCAGAGAAACGAGAATGCCGACCAGCGCAGCCAGCGCGATGGAATGGAAGAAGACGTAACGCAAAATTTCACCTTCATGTCCATACCACTTCGTCGCGGTTGAGGCGACCACGATGGATTGCGCGTCAATCATCTTGCCCATCACGCCACCTGACGAGTTGGCGGCAGCCATCAGCACTGGTGACAGACCCAGTTGCTCGGCAGAGGTTTTCTGCAAGCCACCGAACAGCACGTTGGAAGCCGTGTCGGATCCAGTCAGCGCAACACCCAGCCAGCCGAGCAGCGTACCGAAGAAGGGATACAACATGCCGGTGTTTGCAAATGCCAGACCCAGGGTGGAATCCACACCGGAATAACGCGTGGCGTAGCCCAGTGCCAGCATGGCCGCGATGGTGATGAGCGAATATTTCAGCAGTTTCAGCGTATCCCAGTAAACGGCGAGCATTTCGCGAAGTTTGTAGCCCATCAGGAAGGCCGAAGCGATTGACGCAATGAAAATACCAGTGCCGGTCGCCGAGAGCCAATTCAGTTTGAAGATGGCTTCTTCCACTTTAGGTGCTGGCGCCACGGGCGGCATTTTCTGAACGAGCATATGCAGATTTGCCCATTCGATCTTCACGATCGAAATACCATCGAGGAATTTCTTCCATTCGGGTATACCCCACAGCAGAACGATTACGGAAAGAATCAGCCACGGTGTCCATGCGTTCATGACTTCCTTGCGGGTGTAGTCATGTCCACCACCGGTTGAGGCGTTGGCATCGCCGCCTTCGAACGTGCCGCTCGCCGATGTCCAGATTTCTTTGGGTTGCCATACCTTCAGGAACAACGTCAGGCAGACCATGGATGCAACTGCAGCACCCACATCAACCAACCACGGACCGTGATAATTGGAAATGAGGTATTGCGGAATCGCGAAGGCAGCACCTGCCACCAGCACCGCAGGCCAGATCGCCAGCATGCCGCGGAAGCCGCAGAAGGCCCAGATCAGCCAGAAGGGTACGATCAGCGAGAACAGTGGTAGTTGGCGACCGACCATTCCAGAGAGTTCGAGCATATCCAGCCCTGTGACGCCGGCCAGCGCAATGATCGGTGTGCCGAGCGCGCCGTAAGCCACGGGGGCGGTGTTCGCGATCAGAGACAAACCCGATGCGGCGAGTGGCGCAAAGCCCAGACCGATCAGCATTGCCCCGGTCACAGCGACCGGAGTGCCAAAGCCACCAGCGCCTTCGAAGAATGCGCCAAATGAGAAGGCAATCAGCAGCAGTTGCAAGCGACGGTCACTACTGATGCCGGCAATGCTTTCACGCAGGATTTTGAACTGACCTTTTCTGTCAGTCAGCTGATAGAGAAAAATGACGTTGAGGATGATCCAGCCGATGGGAAACAGACCGTAGGCAGCGCCATACAGCGCGGCAGCCACGGCAGCGTTGGCCGGCATCGTAAATCCCCAGATAGCGACCACGAGCGCGGACACCAAACCCATGAGGGCCGCAATGTGCGCCTTGATATGAAAAAAGGCCAGCGCCGCCAACATGACGACCACTGGAATGGCGGCAGCGAATGTCGATAGCCAGACATTGTTGAACGGGTCATAAACCTGTTGCCACATGATGCATCTCCCCGTGAGTAATTGTTATTCTGCAAAACACAACATCATATTGAACAGTGGATACCTTGTCCACGCGTTTGGCCCCGAGCCCAGGCCCGAATCAGCATCAATAGAGTGAAAAATCTTGGGATTGTTTTGAAAATAATTTGAGCAAGCACTGAAGAACGGTGGGCTTCCAGTTATCAAAATCATTATGTTTGACTCTGCGATATCTGACGGTGCCCTGTCATCGCTGGTTGGTTTTCACGTCGCCAAATATCGCGGGAAATCCATGCGGGAGACAGCGGTAGTAGGGCGGTGAGCCTGCGACTTGGCCGCCCAGCGCAGCGGCTGCGCGCCAAGGCCAGCGCGGATCACTGATAAGGGCGCGCGCCAGCGCAACCATATCGGCTTTGCCTTCCCGAATAATGTCTTCGGCTTGCTGCGGCTCCGTAATCAGGCCAACGGTAATTACGGGGATGCTCACCTCTTTGCGAATGGCTTGGGCGAAGGGCACCTGATAGCCAGGTCCCAGCGTGATTTTTTGATGGGCTGCGACACCACCTGAAGAGACATCAATGAAGTCTGCACCCAGAGCCTGAAGCTGCCGCGAAAACGCAATGCTCTGTTCCAGATCCCAGCCACCTTCAGCCCAGTCCGTCGCGGAGAGTCGCGCACCGACCGCAATACCAGGCCCCGCTGCTTTGCGCACAGCATCGAATATCGCCAAGGGCAGGCGCATGCGGTTTTCTAGCGAGCCACCGTATTCATCGCTGCGGTGGTTCGAGAGAGGTGAAAGGAATTCATGCAGCAAGTAGCCATGTGCAGCATGCACTTCGATGACATCGAAGCCCAGCTCACAAGCACGCTTTGTGGCCGAGATGAAGTCTGCAGTAATACGAGCGATGTCCTCTGCCGTCATGGCCTTGGGCGGCGTTTCATCAGGCTTGTGGGGAAGCGCAGAGGGTGCGATGGTTGGCCAGCCACCTTCTTGTGCGCTCATGAGTGCGCCGCCCTCCCAAGGGCGATGGCTGGAGGCTTTACGACCGGCATGGCCGAGCTGAATGGCGAGTTTGATCGGCGAGACTGCCCGCAGGGCATCGACGACCCGTTTCAGCGCTTGATGGTTATCGTCGTTGTACAGTCCCAGACACCCAGCCGTGATGCGGCCCTCGGGGCTGACCGAAGTCGCCTCCACGAAGAGCAGACCGGCGCCAGAGAGCGCGAGTGAACCGAGGTGCGCCATGTGCCAGTCATTGGCATTGCCATCATGTCCCGAGTACTGGCACATGGGCGAAATCATGATGCGATTGGGGAGTGTTTTTGGACCGATGGTAATCGGCGTGAATAGCGAAGGTGAGTTCATGTTGTGGGTGCCGCCGAATGGAAAGCCGCCACTTTAAGCGGGACGCGCTTGCAGTACAAGGGGGTTAAGCCGGGTGAAGCAGGTACCCGGTGGCAGACTTGCGTGAGTAATGGCTGATTTTTTCAGTTTGACTTGAGCTGCAAGCGAGTCGGCAAAGGATGCACCTGAGCGGCGTTGGTCAGCGCACTCTGCTTCATCATCAGATGATCCTTTTCCTGCTGCTCGGCGACATACGACAGATAACGCATGCACGATACGCGCAGGAAGGAAGACAAATTGTCGACGCGCCCCTGACGCTCGATGATCTCATCATAGAGTTTGCTGATGAGCTGATTGGTAGTCATCTGATCTTTGGACGCAATCCGCGCCAGAATATCCCAACACAGGTTCTCCAGACGTATGCTGGTGACGACGCCGCGAATGCGCATGGAACGAGTGCGCTGTTCGTAATGAATGGGATCAGCGCTGGTGTAGATATCGCACATGGATTTCCCCAAAAAATAAACGGACGCACTGAGGCATCCGTTGTAAGTTTACTCAGCCTGAATTATTTGACGCTCGTGAGATACTCGATGATGGTCTTGCGAACACCGGCGTCATTTTGTTTGTACATCATGTACGTACCGGGCGCGAGAGTTTGCGGATCGGTGAGCCATTTCTCCAGCAATTCAGGCGTCCACTTTTGCCCATCCAGCCCTTTTTTGAATTCGGCCGAATATCTGTAGCCTTCCATTTTGCCAGCATCTTTTCCAACGATACCGGCAAGATTGGGCCCCATTCCCATGGGAGCGTCTTTTGCCACAGCGTGGCAAGCGGCGCACTGCTGCTTGAATAATTTTTCACCGGCAGATTCAGCCTGAGCTGTACCTGCTGCTGCCCCGAACAACAGGGCAGCAGCGAGCATGGCCGGTGTGGACCATGCGGTTTTCATTACAGCTCCTTGCGCGACATGGCGTTGGCAATGTACTCGGCCTGACGGATGGCCAAAGCCACGATGGTCAGGGTCGGGTTCTCTGCTGCACCGCTGGTGAACTGACTGCCGTCGGAGACGAACAGGTTCTTGATGTCGTGCGACTGACCATGCATGTTGACCACGCCGTCCTTGGCTTTTTCACTCATCCGGTTGGTACCGAGATTGTGTGTCGAAGGATAAGGCGGTGTGTAGATGACGCGCTTGGCACCGATGGATTCGTACAAGGCCTTGGCCTGTTTGAAGCCGTGGTTACGCATTGCGATGTCATTCTTGTGATCGCTGAACTGCACGTTCGGAATCGGCAGACCGAACTGGTCTTTCTCTGTCTTGTGCAGTGTGATCGCATTGGAAGTCTGCGCCATATCTTCACCGACGAGCCACATGCCTGCCATGTTGTCATACGCATCCATCGCGCTGGAGAAGTCGCGGCCCCAGGTACCTGGATCAAGGAATGCTGCAAGGAAGGGAACGCCCAGTGACAGGGTTTCCATTTCGTAGCCACCGACGAAGCCACGGCTTGTGTCATGACGGGCTTCATCCTGAACGATACCTGCCATGGTGGTGCCACGGAACATATGAACCGGATTTTCGAAAATCGCATAGACCGATCCGGTCATATGGCGCATATAGTTCTTGCCGACCTGACCGGACGAGTTTGCCAGACCATTCGGGAACATGGAAGAAGCCGAGTTCAGCAGCAGGCGAGGAGATTCGATCGAGTTACCTGCGACGCAGACGACCCGCGCTTTTTGCAGGTAGCGATTGCCTTTGGAATCACCGTACAGAACGCCCGTGACCTTGCCGGAACTGTCATGCTCGATTTTCAATGCCTGTGCATCGGGACGCACTTCGAGGTGCCCGGTTTTTTCGCCTTTGGGAATTTCTGTGTACAGCGTGGACCATTTCGCACCGGATTTGCAACCCTGGAAGCAGAAACCGATCTGCTGGCAGGAGCCGCGACCATCGCGAGGTTGCGAGTTGATCGACATATTCCCGGTGTGGAATTTCTTGTAGCCGACTTTTTTCGCGCCAGCCGCGAGCACTTTGTAGTTGTTGTTGCCTGGCAGACGGGGAATGCCGTTGGTACCGGTCGTTCCCATCTTGTCTTCGGCGCGGGCATAGTACGGCTCAAGGTCTTTGAGCGTAATTGGCCAGTCGAGCAGGTTGGCTCCTGCGACATTGCCGTAAACGGTTTTTGTCTTGAATTCATGTTCCTGGAAACGCAGCGATGCGCCGGCCCAGTGAACTGTCGAACCACCCACGGCCTTGACGATCCATGCGGGCAGATTGGGGAAGTCCTTAGCGACGCGCCAAGTGCCGGACGTAGTGCGCTTGTCGAGCCAGGAAATCTTGCTGAACATTGGCCATTCATCATTTTCAAAATCATTGATCTCGTGGCGCTTGCCTGCTTCGAGAATCACGACGTCGATCCCTTTTTGCGCGAGCTCGTTACCCAATGTGCCGCCGCCGGCACCCGAGCCGATGATGACAACTACCTCGTCTTTGAGGTCAAATTTTTTGGAAGCCATGCTTGTCTCCTCTTGCCTTTGTATTTTTGTCGGTGGATTCAGGAATGCGACTTATGCGCGATCCATCCAGGTTTGATCATTGAAGCCACGATTGATGTAGCCACCTTTGTCAGCTGACGAGCCCTGGTAACCCAGTTTGGCCCACACAGCAGGCTGGTTGTAGAGGCTGACGACGAGATCGCCACGCAGCTTGCCGAAGAACGCAGATTTTTCCATCGCCTTGAGGATGGTCAGACGATCCGCTTCTTTCTCTACTGCTGCATAAGGCTTTTTGAATTTTTTGTTGGCATCCGCATCCAGTTTGGCAACGCCATCCTGCAGCAGTTTTTTGAGTTTTTCATCGGCTTTGGCTTGTTCGCCATAAACCCCAACGGCATTGGCATAGAGCGTGTCATCAAAGCGGTCATGCGGGAAAATGTCGCGCGCCATTTTGGTCAGTGTTTTGAACGCATCTGCGCCCAGTACTTCAGCAGCCAGTACCGCATTGGGCATGAACATCATAGGCAGACCACCGCTTGCGGTGGCGACGGTGCCAGCAGATGCGATTTTGAAAAATTGCCGGCGTTTCGGCTGTTGGGGTGATGACATTGTTGTCTCCTCTGCGCTTTATAGTTGTGAAAACGACGTTAGTACTGCCAGTACGGCCAGGGCCGTTCTTCAAACGGTCTTCTCTTCTTCTGGTAACCCTGCCGGAGGTAATGTACATCCGTAGGCAATTACTGTTAAGGATTATTTACCGGGCAACTTGGATTTGGGTAGTAATGCACTACTACGCGCAGGGATTCTCACTGTCAGCCCTTCTCTCGAGTGATGCGCTGCAAAATTTTATTTTGGCTTTGAAAAGCGCGATTTAAGCAGACGCAAGCCCTGCTTGCGTTGCGACGCAGCAGGATTTTGATGTAAATGAAACCTTGGGGTGAGGCGGGGTCAGCGGGGCAGGGCTGCCAACCCGCCCGCGATTTTTCAATCAGGATGACTGATCGTCGTCGCTGGTGGAATTTGGGGTGGTACTGGTCAGCCAATGACCGAGCTTGCTGGCCTTGGTGGAGAGATAGTGCGTATTGAATTGGGTGGGTGCTGCAAGATGTTCGACTCGCTCAGCCTGAATGTGGAGCTGTTTCATGGAGTCCAGCTTGCGAGGATTATTGGTCATGAGCTTGAGAGCCCTTATGCCAAAGTGAGCGAGCATAGGTTCGCATACACCGTAGTTGCGTACGTCGTCGGCAAATCCAAGCTGATGATTTGCTTCCACGGTATCTGCACCATCTTCTTGAAGTGCGTAGGCGCGAATTTTATTGATCAGTCCAATCCCTCGGCCTTCCTGTCGCAGGTAAAGCAATACACCTCGCCCTTCTTCCGCGATCCGCTGCAAGGCGCTTTCAAGTTGCGCACCGCAATCGCAGCGCTGACTGAAGAGAGCGTCTCCGGTCAGGCACTCCGAGTGCAGTCGTGCCAATACGGGCTTGCCATTGCCGACATCGCCCAACACCATGGCCAGATGTTCTTTACCCGTACTTTTTTCCACGAAGGCATGCAACTGAAAGCTGGCCCAGGGCGTGGGGAGCGTACAGCTGGCAACATGCTCGATCTGAGGGTGCAGAAGGGGCGACGTATTGGTGTTTTCAGCGTGCTGCATGGGTTCGGACAATCATCCTGCGTTCAAAAAACAATGCGGCGTCGCGAGCTGTCGCGATCGCCGCATTGCCGTGGCTCAGAGCAGATTATGCCGCAATCAGGGCGCCCATGGGCCTGTTATGAAGATCGAGGCCCGTGATTTTCCAGGGTGGGTTAGGCGTAGGGCAGATCAAACAATAAAAACTCGGCCGCTTCTGCCTCCTCTACGGCGACCATTTTTTCGCCTGTGATCTTGAGCGCATCACCGGTGCCCAAAGGCTGACCATTGACGGTCATCTGTCCACGAATCAGGTGGACGTAAGCACTACGTCCCGGACTGAGCGCGTGCGTGATCGATGCGTCGGCCTGAGGAATGGATGCATAGAGACGGGCATCCTGATGAATCCTTACCGAACCTTCGCTGCCATCAGGCGAGGCAATCAATCGGAGTTGCCCCTGTTTGGAGGCGACATCAAAATGTTTTTCTTCGTAGCCGGGTTCGATGCCCTTGGCCGATGGTTCTATCCATATCTGCAGAAAGTGAACGAGCTTGTCGGGCGAGTTGTTGAATTCGCTGTGCATGACGCCTGTGCCTGCGCTCATGCGCTGCACGTCGCCGTAGCGCAAAACAGATCCATTGCCCATGCTGTCCTTGTGAGCCAGCTCGCCGTCGAGTACGTAGGAAATGATTTCCATGTCCCGGTGTCCATGGGTGCCGAAACCCTTGCCTGCCTGCACCCGGTCCTCGTTAATCACGAGCAAAGGCCCAAACCCCGTATGACGTGGATCGTAGTAATGGCCGAAAGAAAATGTATGGTGAGAATGCAGCCAACCGAGGTTGGCGAGACCGCGGTCTTGGCTTTTACGCAATTCGATCATGGAGTATCCGTTGGAGTTTGTTAGTGCACGTCATGCCACTGCCAAAAAATTATCAGAAAAATAATTTTTACAGTATCGATGACATTGAGGGGAACGGGGAATTGTTAGATACCCGCTAAGTTGCTCCAAAGAAGAAAATTTCAAGCCTCATGATCGCAAAATTCGACTGTTTACGCTGCGTCTGGATCAATTGCCGATTTTGGATGCAATTGCGTCAACCATTGTAAACAGCCACCTCCTGTCTCGCCTCCAGGGGGAAGTAGGCGAGGTCGGGATTGGGTCCGCGCGCATGCCGCAGCACATAGCCTTCGCCGTAGGCGCTGGTGAGCGTGAATTGGCAACGAGTGACCGCTTCAATTTTGAATCGCAACTGAAACATGGTGACGCGGATATTGCTGCCCTCGGTCGACCGGCCAGAGAGCTTGAACAAGAGCAGTATCTCCTCAAGAGGAATGACACTCCCAAAGTGATGCAGAAAAAGTTCGGCGACGGCCACTTCGGAGGGGGTTAGTTGTACGGATTCGCTACCGAAGCACAGCAAACGTGAATCGGCGGCCAGACTGAGTTTGCTACCAGTGACTTCGGCATGGAAGCGATGAAAGCGATTAAGGCTGTTGAATACTCGCCTCACGGTTTCATCCATGGAAGGCCGGGTGACCCAATCGGAGACCACGGGCGGCATTTCGAGTAATTCTGCTGCTGGCAGATCCTCAGGCAAAAACATGATCAGCGGCGCGGGCGCGTTGAGGTGATTTTGCGATGCCGTCATGCCGAGAAACTCGCGGTGACTGATCACCCAGAGGTGATCAATGATGCGAGTGTCATCTGCCTCCATGAGGACGACGGGCATTCCCTGCGAAGTGTGTCGGAGATAGTCGGCAATGAAAGGAGGGTTTATTTTTTCTAGCTGCCAACTGATGGGTTTTCCCTGCAAATGGGATCTTGGGAAGGCTGAATTCAGCGAAGCAAGTTCCTTGGTGATGCGTTCAAACAGGGCTTGACCCATGACTCTCAAAAAAACTCTCACCATGATTTCTCCAGTAAGGATAGCGAATTGGTCGCTGATTTCAGGAATCGTCAAAACCTCTCACAAAAATTGCTGACATGGCTTGCGTGCGGCCATGAGAGTTCGATTGGTTACCCACTCGCAGTAACAGTGCCCTGAATTTCCTTGATGTCATCCCACAAGTTTGTTTGCAGAAGACGTGCTCTTTCATGGGATGCATACAACCTGATATCGAGCGAAGAAGACCAGACATCATCATGATTCACAATGGCCAAGCGTCCGGAGGACAAATCGTCCAGTACGCAGCGTTCAGGTAACCAGGCTATTCCAATACCGTTCAAGGCCAATGAATGCAGCACGCGTGTATGCGGGCTTTGCGCGACCAAGTTGAAATGGGGTGTGGCTGGACGGAATCGTATGAGCCCATTGCAGATTCGTCCAAAAAATGTTTCAGGTGGGTAGGACAGCAAGGGCAAGCTGCGCAGCTCGCTGTCGGGCAGGGAATAGACAGGCCGCCCCTCCTCATTCGTTTTGCAGACCGGGATTAATCGATCTGATCCTAGTGATACCGAGGGGCAGGATTTTTCATCAACGGACATCGGGGCGGTGGGACTGTGATAGACCATCATAAGATCACAACGTCCTCCCGACAGAGCGACCATGCCTTCGTAGGTTTCTCCAGCAGAAATTTCGAATTTCAGGCCGCTGATGCGGTCGTTGATATCTCTTATCCAATCAGGCAGAAAGTGCTGAGACAAGGAGTGCGCGACGAAAAGTTTGATACCGGAAAAAACCTTGCTTCGATGCCCGAGTGCAATTCGCGTTTCCTGAAGTTGACGGACCATTTCTCGCGCGGCGTCCCGGAATAAATGGCCCGCCATGGTGAGACGAGGTGGTACGGTGTCCCTGTCAACGAGGGCTATGCCTATCCATTCCTCAAGGGAGCGTATGCGTCGGCTAAAGGCAGATTGAGTAACGTTACGGGTTTGTGCAGCGCGCGTGAAACTGGATAAATCGGACAGCACGAGAAAATCTTCCAGCCACTCAATATCCATGCTGCCTCCTGTTGGCCTTGTCAGCGGAATCAGTTGTGTGAACCGACGCTGATTCCGTTTTTATATCAAACTTTGCACTACGTTAGAGGGACCTTGATTGAAAACGCAAGACAGTTTGTGGTCGAAAAATAGAGTTTTTCTCTGATTTTTCAGGATTTGCAGCCAGCCTGACTGCCTTGTTCAAACACGACAATGCACGGATCCGTCTCTACGAAAATAAATGTAATAAAAAAAGTTCCAGATAGGTAGAGGCTTTGTTGTTCAGAAAATTAGGCCCGCTACCGAAAAGTGCGATCACCATTGAAAATGTCTGATCGATGCAACGCATTCGGACACTGATCGGCACAGATAACCTATGGAAATATCGGAATTTTTACTTTCATAGATCCCGATAGGGGACAAAGTGAAAGAGGGAGGAATAACTCAATAGTTGAAGCCTGCGTAATGCATCGTCAATTCAAAGAAATAGACGAAAAAAAACCGCCAGCACATCGCTGGCGGTTTCAAATGATTGCCTCGAATCAATTAGTGCGCGTGCACATCATTATCCTTGGTCTCGGCGACGAACAGGATGCCAATCACCGCAGTAGCCAATGCGATGATGATCGGGTACCACAAACCGTAGTAGATATCGCCCTTGTAAGCCACCAAAGCGAACGCCGTGGTCGGTAGCAGACCACCGAACCAGCCATTGCCGATATGGTAGGGCAGCGACATGGAGGTATAGCGGATACGGGTTGGGAACATCTCCACCAGCATCGCGGCGATAGGACCGTAGACCATGGTCACGTAGAGCACCAAGATCACAAGCAACAGGAGAACCATGGGCTTGTTGATCTGGGCAGGATCAGCTTTCGCGGGATAACCCGCTTCCTTGATCATCTCCTTCAGTGCGTCGGTGAACTCCTTGTCCTTGGCCGTCGCATCTTCCTTGGACAAGCCAGCGGCACTGTAAGACTCGAGAACTTTGTCGCCCACTTTAATCGTGGCCATTGTCCCCGGTTCAGCCGTTTCATTCTTGTAGTTCACCGAAGCCGCAGCCAGCTTGGCTTTGGCGATATCGCAGGAAGAAGTAAATTTCTTCGTGCCGGTTGGGTTGAACTGGAACTGGCATTCCTTGGGATCAGCAGTGACGATCACCGGTGCACTGATCTGTGCTGTTTCAAGGGCAGGGTTGGCGTAATGTGTCAGCGCCTTGAAGATGGGGAAATAGGTCAGCGCCGCAATAACGCAACCGGCCATGATGATGTTCTTGCGGCCGATCTTGTCCGACAATGAGCCAAACACGATGAAGAACGGTGTGCCGATCAAGAGCGCGGCAGCGATCAGGATGTTGGCAGTAGCACCATCCACTTTCAGGGTCTGGGTCAGGAAGAAGAGTGCGTAAAACTGACCGGTGTACCAGACGACTGCTTGACCTGCGGTAAGGCCCACCAAAGCCAGAACCACCAGCTTGAGATTTTTCCATTGACCGAAGGCTTCCGACAGCGGTGCCTTCGAAACTTTACCCTCATCCTTCATCCGCTGGAACGCTGGAGACTCATTCATGGACAAGCGAATCCAGACGGAGATTGCCAGCAGAAAAACGGAGACCAGGAAAGGAATGCGCCAGCCCCAGTCGGCAAATCCCTCTTCGCCGATTGAGGTACGCGCCGCCAGAATGACCATGAGCGACAGGAACAGGCCCAGCGTTGCCGTGGTCTGAATCCAGGCGGTGAATGCGCCGCGTTTGTCGTCTGGAGCGTGCTCGGCAACATAAGTCGCCGCGCCGCCGTACTCGCCACCCAGTGCGAGTCCCTGCACGATACGCAAGGACACCAGAATGATAGGGGCTGCGATACCGATGCTGGCGTAATTAGGCAGTAGGCCGACCACGAAGGTCGAGATACCCATCAGGAGAATCGTCACCAAAAAGGTGTATTTGCGGCCAACCATGTCACCCAAACGGCCAAACACAATGGCGCCGAAAGGACGCACCAAAAAGCCGGCAGCAAACGCCAGAAGCGCAAAGATGAAGCCAGTGTTTGGATCAGTACCAGCAAAAAACTGCTTCGCGATGATAGGCGCGAGGGCGCCGTACAGATAAAAGTCATACCATTCAAACACGGTGCCGAGCGAAGACGCAAAGATAACCTTGCGTTCTTCGGCTGTGATGCCAGGGGATGACGCTTCAGCAGTGGCCATTGATGTCTCCTTAATATTTTGATATCGCTGATGGCGCATAGGAAGCGCGTCAAGCTGCCCGAGTGTAGGCAGTCAAACTTACGGCTGCCTTGCTCTAAACTTACAAAAACTTACGCCGCAAACCTGAGAAACGAACGGTCGTGCGGAGGGTTATGCTATTCTCGACCGCTTGGATTTACCGCCCTAACTCGTCAAAAACACCCTGGAGACTCTCATGACCGACGCCGTCATCGTATCGACTGCCCGCACGCCGCTGACCAAATCTTGGAAAGGCGCATTCAACATGACGCATGGCGCCACGCTGGGTGGCGCAGCGCTCGAGGCCGCTATCGCTCGTGCGGGCATCGAGGCCTCGCAGGTTGAGGACGTGATCATTGGATGTGCGAACCCAGAGGGCGCAACCGGCTTTAACATCGCCCGACAGATCGCGCTGCGCGGCGGCTGCCCAGTGACCACCACCGGCATGACCATCAATCGCTTCTGTTCATCTGGATTGCAGACCATCGCGACAGCAGCTCAGCGCGTCATCGCGGGAGAGGGTGATATTTACGCCGCAGGCGGTGTTGAGTCGATTTCCTGCGTGCAAAATGAAATGAATATGCATATGGTGTCCGACAGCTGGCTGGCGGAGCACAAGCCCGAAATTTACTGGCCCATGCTGCAGACGGCAGAAACGGTCGCCAAGCGTTACAACATCAGCCGCGAGCGTCAGGATCACTACGGTGTCCAGAGCCAGCAACGCGCCGCTGCTGCGCGTGCTGCCGGCAAATTCGACGATGAAATCATTCCAGTCAAGACCACCATGGCAGTCGCTGACAAGGACACGGGACAAATCATCACGCGTGAAGTCACGGCAACTGCCGATGAAGGTATTCGTGCTGATACCACTTACGAAGGCGTGTCACAGATTCGCACCGCGATTCCCGGTGGTGTGATTGCTGCTGGCAATGCGAGTCAGTTTTCCGATGGTGCGTCGGTCGCCATCGTGATGAGCGACAAGGCCGCTGCCGCCGCCGGTAAAACACCGCTGGGAATTTTCCGGGGCTTTGCTGTGGCGGGATGCGAGCCGGATGAAATGGGCATTGGCCCTGTTTTCGCGATACCCAAACTCCTGAAGAAAACCGGACTCAAGATTGAAGATATCGGTCTGTGGGAGCTGAACGAAGCTTTCGCGGTGCAGGTGCTCTATTGTGCCGACACGCTGGGTATTCCCATGGATCGTCTCAACGTCAATGGTGGTGCCATCGCAGTGGGGCATCCCTATGGTGTCTCCGGTGCGCGGCTGACCGGTCATGCGCTGATCGAAGGCAAACGTCGCGGTGCCAAATATGTGGTGGTCACGATGTGCATTGGTGGCGGTCAAGGTGCGGCCGGCTTGTTCGAGGTCGTTTGAGGCCGCGTGACCCGCTGTTTCCAAGACAGCCATGAGCTCGCAGATTTTGTCCAGGCGCGACCTGGACTTTCTTTTGTATGAATGGCTGGATGTCATCGCACTGACACGGCGCGAGCGATTTGCGGAGCACAATCGGGAAACCTTCGATGCGGTTCTCGATTTGTGCGAGCAAATCGCGACAGAGCAGTTCGCCACCCATAACAAAAAGGCCGATCAAAACGAACCTCAATTCGATGGCGATCGCGTCAATATCATTCCCGAAGTCGGCGTAGCGCTGAAAGCGTTTTGTGATGCCGGCCTGATGGCAGCCGGACAGGATGACATCTACGGCGGCATGCAGCTGCCGTGCGTGGTCGAAAAAGCGGGCTTTGCCTGGTTCAAAGGTGCCAACGTCAGTACCTCGGCGTATCCCTTTCTTACCATCGGTAACGCAAATACCTTGCTCAAGTGCGGCTCACCCGAGCAAATAGAGCGGTTCGTTCGTCCCATGCTCGCGGGTCGTTTTTTCGGGACCATGTGTTTATCTGAACCGCAGGCAGGCTCCAGCTTGTCGGACATCGTGACGCGCGCCGAGCCTTCAGCGGATGGCAGTTTTCGACTGCACGGCAACAAGATGTGGATCTCGGGCGGTGACCACGAGCTGTCCGAAAACATCATCCATCTGGTACTCGCCAAAGTCCCTGGTCCGGATGGCAAGCTGATCCCCGGCGTGAAAGGAATTTCACTCTTCATCGTGCCCAAATGGCTGGTCAATGACAACGGCAGTCTGGGCGAGCGCAATGATGTCGCACTGGCCGGACTGAATCACAAGATGGGTTACCGCGGCACCGCCAATTGTCTGCTCAATTTCGGCGAAGGCAAATTTCAACCGGGCGGACAAGCGGGTGCTATCGGTTATCTGGTCGGCAGCCTGCATCAAGGGCTCGCCGCCATGTTCAACATGATGAACGAAGCACGCATCGGCGTCGGTCTGGGTGCAGTCATGCTGGGCTACTCGGGCTACCTGAAATCACTGGATTACGCTCGTAACCGTCCTCAGGGGCGCCGCGCCACTGACAAAGATCCGTCAAGGCCGCAGATACCCATCATCGAGCACACGGACATCCGACGCATGCTGCTTGCGCAAAAAGCCTATGCCGAGGGTGGACTGGCGCTCATCCTTTACTGCGCACGTCTGGTAGATGAAGAGAAAACTGCTGCCGACACGGCCACCCGCACTCGAGCGACTCTGCTGCTGGACATACTCACCCCGATCGCAAAATCCTGGCCCTCACAATGGTGTCTGGAAGCGAACAACCTCGCGATTCAGATACATGGCGGCTATGGCTATACGCGCGAATACGATGTGGAGCAGCTTTACCGCGACAACCGCCTGAATCCGATTCATGAAGGCACCCATGGAATTCAGGCCCTGGATCTGCTGGGACGCAAGGTCGTGATGCAGCAAGGTGCGGCACTTGCTCTGCTGAGCACAACAATTCGCAACACACTCGAACGCTGCGATGAACCCGACCTGGTCACTGCGCTTGCTTCGCGGTGGGACAGGCTCGAGCAGGTGACGGCATTGCTGCATATGGCAGGCGACCCGGATCTAACCCTTGCGAACGCGAGCATCTATCTGGAAGCTTTTGGTCATCTGGTCATGGCCTGGATCTGGATGGAGCAATCGATTGCGGCACGTCGGGCAGTGCAAGAGGATCACGATTTTTATGCAGGAAAGCTGCAAGCCTGTCAGTGGTTTTTCAGATGGGAGTTGCCTCGCGTTGATGCCCAGCTCGATTTGCTCGCTGCGATGGATACAACGACCTTGCACATGCAGGATAACTGGTTCTAAGGAAGCGCTGATTAAAAAAATGCAGAAACGTTTGCGGCAAGATCAATGGAGCCAAGACCTTGATTTGATTGATCCCCGCGTCGCACAGCTGCGCCGGCTCGCCATAAAACGCAGAGTTATTTAGCATCTCCCTAATCATGGAATTTGTATGATCAAACATATCGTGATGTGGCAATTGAAAGCGCATGCAGAGGGTGCTGACAAAGTCACCAATGCCGCCAAAATGAAATCCCTGCTGGATGCGTGTGCCAACATCGTGCCCGGTATGGGCGCATTTGAAGTCGCACTGGCGCAAGCCGGCATGGAGGCGACCTATGACGTGGTGCTTTATTCCGAATTCGAATCGCTTGCTGCACTGGACGCTTATCAAAACCATCCCCAGCATGTCGCCCTCAAGCCTTTCGTCGCAGCAGTGCGCGAGGCGCGGCAATGCATGGACTACGAAGTGACTTAAGGAGACATCGCATGCACAGCATCCAGCAATTATTCGACTTGAAGGGCAAGACAGCAGTCATTACAGGCGGTTCGCGCGGATTGGGTCTGCAAATTGCCGAGGCTTTGGGAGAGCAGGGTGCGTCGCTGGTGATCACCTCACGCAAACAGGATGAGCTTGACGAAGCTGTCGCGCATCTGAAAAAAATGGGGATCAGCGCAACCGCGATGGCTGCCGACTTGGGCAAGGCCCAGGCAATACCGGCATTTGTTGCATCGGCGCTTGGTCATCTCGGTCATGTCGATATTCTGGTCAACAATGCGGGCGCCACCTGGGGTGCGCCTGCCGAAGATCATCCGCTCGAGGCCTGGGACAAAGTCATGAACCTGAACGTGCGCAGTATTTTTCTGCTCTCGCAAGCCATAGGCAAGCAGTCAATGATCCCGCGACGCTCTGGCCGCATTATCAGCGTGGCCTCCATCGCCGGCCTTGGGGGCAATGGCGCCTCCGGCATGCAAACAATCGCTTACAACACATCCAAGGCGGCCGTCATTAATTTCACGCGCACGCTGGCCGGTGAGTGGGGCCAGTACGGCATCACGGTCAATGCGATTGCACCCGGCTTCTTCCCTTCCAAAATGACGCGCGGTCTGCTGGAAAAACTCGGCGCAGAAGAAATGGCAGCACGCGCCCCTCTGCGCCGCTTGGGTGATGATGAAGATCTCAAGGGTGCGGCCTTGTTGTTCGCCTCGAGCGCAGGTAAACACATTACAGGTCAGACGCTGGCGGTGGATGGCGGTGTGTCTGCGGTGCTTAGTTGATGAGCAAGCAGGCTTTCCCGGTAGAGATACCATTTCTCACCGACTTGGGTGTGGAGTTTCTCGGCATGGCCGATGGCCGAGCGCAGATTGCGCTTGATCTGTCGGAGCGCCACATGAACAGCTGGCGCGTCACGCACGGCGGCGTGATCATGACCCTGCTGGATGTGGTGATGGCGATGGCAGGTCGCTCTCTCGACCCTGAGGCGCGAGCAGGCGTTACCGTTGAAATGAAAACCAGTTTTTTACAGCCGGCAGGTTCGCCCGGTCGCCGTCTGATCGCAAGCGGTCACGCATTTCATCGCTCGACCACCATGTACTTTTGCGAAGCCGAACTGCATGACAATGACCAACTGGTCGCAAAAGCGATGGGTACTTTCAAGTACCTCAAACGTATCGATGCAGCCAACCGATTATGAACCGGAGAACGCCATGAATAACTTCCAACGCATCGTCCTTGCTTCACGTCCGAAGGGCGTGGTCAGTACCGATAATTTCCGTCTTGAGACCGTACCGGTACCTGAAATCAGTGAAGGCGAGGTCCTCGTTCGCAATCACTATCTATCGCTCGACCCGTATATGCGCATGCGCATGGAAGACGTGAAAAGCTATGCGGCACCGCAAGCACTGGATGAAGTGATGATAGGCGGTACAGCAGGTGAAGTGATCGCCTCGCGCAATCCAAAATTTTCGGTGGGCGACAAAGTCGTCGGCATGCTGGGCTGGAGTGAAGTGGGGATCTCGGACGGCACCCTGCTGAAAAAAGTCGATACGACGCATATTCCCTTGTCCGCATTTCTCGGTGCAGTCGGCATGCCGGGCATGACCGCGTGGTATGGCCTGACCCAAATCATTGCGCCGAAAGCCGGCGACACGATTGCGGTTTCGGCTGCCAGTGGCGCCGTCGGCAGCGTGGTGGGGCAGCTTGCACGCATGCGCGGCTGCCGTGTGGTGGGTATTGCTGGTGGCAAGGAGAAATGTGATTACGTGGTCAACACACTCGGCTTCGATGCCTGTATCGACTATAAGGGTGGCAATCTTTTCAAGGAAGTAAAGGCAGCCGCACCCAATGGTATTGATGGCTTGTTCGAAAACGTGGGCGGTGTGGTGATGGATTCGGTACTGGCCCGTATGAATCCCTATGGACGCATCGCGCTGTGCGGCCTGATCTCTGGATACGATGGTGTGCCTATGCCGATTCACAATATCCATGCAGTGCTGTCCATGCGACTGACCATGCGTGGCTTCATCGTGTCCGAGCACATGGATTTATGGCCTGAGGGTTTGGGTGAACTGGGCCAGCTGGTCGCTACCGGAAAACTGATTTTCCGCGAGACGGTGGCCGACGGGCTGGGCGCTGCACCGGAGGCTTTCCTGGGTCTGCTACGTGGTAAAAATTTCGGCAAACAACTGGTCAAACTGATCTGAGGTCGCGATGAAAAATTTCAGCCAGCGTGTGGCAGTCATCACGGGTGCAGCCAGCGGCTTTGGGCGTGAATTTGCGCGGGTCGGTGCCCGGCTCGGCATGCGACTCGTACTCGCCGACGTGCAAAAAGAAGGGTTGGCAGAGACTGCAGCAGAGTTGGAGGCACAGGGTGCGGAGGTAATTACGCAAATCTGTGATGTACGCAAGGGCGAGCAGGTCGAAGCACTGGGCAGAACAGCGATGACCAGTTTCGGCGCTGTGCATCTGGTGTTCAATAACGCTGGTGTGGGTGCCGGTGGTCTGGTCTGGGAAAGTACACAGGCCGACTGGGAGTGGGTATTGGGCGTGAATCTGTGGGGCGTGATCCACGGCGTTCGTGTTTTCACACCACTCATGCTCGCCAGCGCCAAGGATGATCCCGCGTATGAAGGTCACATCGTCAACACGGCGTCGATGGCGGGTTTGCTGAACCCACCCACGATGGGCGTCTATAACGTTTCCAAGCACGCGGTGGTCTCGGTGACCGAAAGCCTTTATCACGATTTGTCGCTGGTTGAAGCACCGATAAGCGCATCAGTGCTGTGCCCATATTTTGTCCAGACAGGTATCAGTCAATCGCATCGCCATCGGCCCGATGATGTTCAAGCCGCAGCCGCACCGACGGTCAGCCAGCAGGTATCTCAGGCCGTGCTGGAAAAAGCCGTTTCCTCGGGCAAGGTCAGCGCAGCTGAAGTAGCAGAGCGCACCTTCGATGCGATTCGCGAGCAGCAGTTTTATATCTACTCTCATCCAGCCGCGCTGGGTAATGTGCAACGCCGAATGGAAGATATCGTTATGGGTCGCAATCCGGGTGACCCATATGAAGCTGCACCGCATGTACGCGAGAAGCTGCAAGCAGGCTTGAAAGGAAAAAACTGATGGTCGCCGCCATCAAGGATGGGAGTTACGCAACGCTACCGAATGGCACGCGACTGCATTACGCCAGTGCCGGCCAGGCGGGACGCCCGCTGCTTTTATTCCTGCACGGTTTTCCTGAATTCTGGTTCGCATGGAATGCGCAGTTGGCCGAATTTGGTCAGGATTATTTTGCGGTGGCGCCTGATCTGCGAGGCTTTAATTTATCGGATATGCCATCCGATGTCGCCGCGTACAAGCCCCGATTGATCATGCAAGACATCACCCAGTTCATTGCGCATCTGGGTTATTCCGACTGCATTATGGTGGCCCACGATTGGGGTGGCGCAGTCGCGTGGAATATTGCGATTACCCACCCGGAGTTCATCCGCAAGCTCATCATTATCAATGCGACGCATCCCTATCCATTCGCTATGGGACTGGTAAATGATCCTGCACAACAAGCGGCCAGCGCGTACATGAACTGGCTGCGCAACGCGGGTTCGGAACAGGCGCTGGCCAAAGACAATTTCCGGGTGATGGAGCAATTCATGCTCGGCATGGGCGAGCAGCCCGAGTGGTTCGACGATGCCATTCGTGAGCGCTATCATGCGTGCTGGGCACGCGGCCTCACGGGTGGCGTGAATTACTATCGATCCTCGCCGCTGCATCCACCGACCCAGGAGGATCCTGGAGCGGCGCGCTTGTCTCTGGACCCGGCAAATTTTCATGTGCGAGTGCCTGTGCGCGTTATCTGGGGCGAGAAAGACAAGGCATTGTTGCCAAGCTTGCTCGATGGTCTTGATACGCTGGTGGATGACTTGCACATTGTACGTCTGCCTGATGCCAGTCACTGGGTAGTCCATGAATATCCAGTCATCGTCAATGAATATCTGCATCGTTTTTTGAGTGAGTGAGACCTTATGGCACGCACGGATTTTTCTTTTGTTCATACCCTGCGCGTTCGCTGGTCCGAAGTGGATATGCAAGGCATTGTCTTCAATGGCAATTATTTGAATTACTTTGATGTCGCTTTCACTGAATACTGGCGTGCGACCGGATTGCCCGATGTAATAGCCCAATCCGAAGCGGGGCTGGAGCTGTTTGCCCGCAAGGCCGTCGTGGAATATCACGCACCATCGCGTTTTGATGATTTGCTGGATATCGGTGTTCGTTGTGCAGAGCTCGGCCGCAGCTCCTTGCGTTTTGTCCTCGAAATTTATCGCGATGACGATTATCTGATTTCAGGTGAAATTCTGTACGTGCACGCCAACAGCCGGGAACGCAAGAGTGAACCGGTGCCACCCTCCTGGCGCGAGGCACTAACCCGCTTTGAGAAATCCCACGCCGTGCTGACATGAGCGTACGGATTGTCACGGGCGACTGGAATGATGTGCGGGAGGATGCGCAGCGGCTGCGCGTCGAAGTATTTGTGATCGAGCAGGGCGTTCCCATTGAACTGGAATGGGATGAGGGCGACGAGGTCAGTATCCATGCGGTCGCCTATGACGAAGCCGGATCGGCGGTCGCGACCGGTCGCTTGCTGCCCGATGGCCATATTGGCCGCATGGCAGTGCGACAGTCGGCTCGCAGCAATGGCATAGGCAGTCAGGTGTTGAAAACCTTGCTCGCCGAAGCCGCGCGCGAAGGTCATACCGAGCTGGTGTTGCATGCCCAGCTACATGCATGGGGCTTTTATGAGCGCCACGGCTTTGTAGGTGAGGGCGAAGAATTCATGGAGGCTGGTATTGCACACAGGCGCATGCGGCTGAAGCTGCGCTGACTGTGCCTCAGCGAATGACTTTTTCCACGAGCTGTGAATCACCGCTGGCGTGTACACGCAAAAGCGTCGACGCCCGTGTGCCATAGGCCGGCGACTCAATGCAAATAGGTGAAAGTAGTCTTTCCCACTCGAGGCTCACGCCTGTGTCCGGCAATCTGCTGTCGTTTGCCCGCGTGGTGTCCGCAAGCATTTCGAAGTAGGCCTCATCGGGGGCTGCCTGGCACAGCAAGCTCGCAAACTGCGCCTTGGCGCGCAAAACCTTGGGCCAGGGCGAATCCAGTTCGCCGTTGGATAGGCCGTAAATACCAGGCTCGAGCGCACGCTCCCCATCATTGGTGTGATTGGAAAACCAGTACGCTGACGTCGCATCACCCACCAGCAGATTGAAACCGTTGTACTCGGCCGCTGTGCCACGCAGCGTTTGGAGATAATCCTTCGCCTCCAGATCACCACGCAAATAATTTGCGACCAGTTCTCCCCGCGAGCGAGCTTCTGCACGCGCCGTGTGACCATTGCGGATGTTGGTCAATGCCGCAAAGCGCCCGCGTT
>JBDKLM010000033.1:0-42689 GCA_039806005.1 Pseudomonadota bacterium | reverse complement strand
CTCGCCATCCTCAAGGGCAATCTCTCGCCCGAGGGTTGTGTAGCCAAGATCAGTGGTCTGAAAAATCCTGTCATCACTGGACCCGCGCGAGTCTTTGATGACGAACCTTCGGCAATGGAAGCCATCCTGGCTGACAAAGTCAAGGCAGGCGATGTGGTGGTGATGCGTTATCTGGGGCCGCGTGGTGCGCCGGGCATGCCGGAAATGCTCTCACCGACCTCGGCCCTGATCGGCAAGGGACTGGGCGAGTCGGTGGGCCTGATTACCGATGGCCGTTTCTCTGGTGCGACCTGGGGCATGGTTGTTGGACACGTGGCGCCTGAGGCGATCAGTGGTGGGACCATCGGTTTGGTGCAGGAAGGCGATTCCATCACTATCGACGCACATAAGTTGCTGATTCAATTGAATGTGCCCGACGAGGAAATCGCCCGCCGCCGCGCTGCATGGAAAGCACCCAAGGAAAAATACACCCGGGGTGTGCTGGCCAAATTTGCCAAATTGGCATCAACAGCTAGCCGCGGTGCAGTGACTGATTAAAGTTTGTGAGCGAATGTAATCACCGCCCACCGTGTCTCGTGGGCGGTGATAGTGTTTACCGTAAGCAGAATTACCAAAAAGATGTAAAATTCTGCGGTCATTAAATTAATGGAGAGTGACATGAAACGTATCCTCGTTGCCGCAATCGCTTTGAGCGCGTTGGTCTCAGGTGCAGCATCCGCCAGCGAGCAGCTGGCAAGAGAAAAGAACTGCCTGGCTTGCCACGCAGTAGATGCCAAGCTGGTCGGCCCCGGCTACAAAGAAGTCGCCGCCAAGTACAAAGGCGACAAATCTGCCGAAGCCAAGCTGGCAGCCAAGGTCATGAAGGGCGGCAGCGGTGTCTGGGGTCAAATCCCAATGCCTGCAAACCCACAAGTGTCCGACGCTGAAGCCAAGACCCTGGTCAAGTGGATCCTGTCGTTGAAATAATCGATAGTATTCATCAAGTAAAAAAGCGCTCCTGGGAGCGCTCAGGCTGCTGAAGAACCCCTGTTTTTTTGGAAGCAGGGGTTTTTTCTTTCAGGTGAGTGCGAATTTTGAGCCGTCGAAGGTGCACGTTCGCCTACCGTCGCGCCCTGCGAACAACGTACACCCATGGCGCTGGATCGGCCTCAATAAGCAAAGCGCATAAAACCGCGCCACCAGCAGCGCGATTTTCTTCATGTTTTGACAGGCCGCCGCCAGCAGACATTGCTCAAGGACCTTGGCCAAACCCCGCATGCGCGCATAGCGATGCCCATGCAGCTCTTTGGCATCGGCGAAACTGCGCTCCACGGTCTCTTTGCGTCGAGCATACAGCCGCTTGCCCCGATCCGTCAGCCGCCGCGCATTCACCTCTTCCTTGGCGTCTTCCCACACATGCCGCGTCACCACCTTGGTGTGATTCGCACTACGGGTGCACTGGGACCGCTGCTCGCATCCCCGGCACTGAGCCGCATCGGAGTGATACTCCCGATAGCCCAACCGGTTCGTTGTCTTGTAAAGCAGTACCTGCTGCTCAGGGCACCGGTAACTATCCGTAGAGGCATCGTACGTAAACTGCCGTTTGTAGAAATAGCCTGCCTGATGACTCGGTCGCCGATACCCCATGACGCCCTCAATAGCGCGCTCTTGAAGTCCATGACAGACCAGCGGCGTAAAGTAGCCCGCATCCAGACCAACGGCTTGCACTGCAAATCCGAAGCGTTCTCTTTGTCGATCCAGCCGAGCCAGATAAGGCTGGCTGTCATGTACGACATTCGTTACATGGGTGTCGGTGATGATGGCGTGTTTAGCGTCAACGGTGCGATGGTCTAGGTAAAAGAATCCCTTTGGTTTACCTTCGCGCACCATGTAGCCACTCTCGGGATCGGTCCGACTGATCTTGACGGCCTTGGTCGGTGGTGCATCATCGCCCTTCGGTGGCAGGGGTTTCTTGCCGTGATCGGCGCGATCTTGCGTGATCGCCTCTTCCAGCAGGCTCAGATACGCTGCCGGCTGGTGCTCGAGCTGCACCACATCATATTTGCTCTTGTTGGCGTTGGCCTTCAAGTGGGTGCTATCGGTGTAGAGCACCTTGCCTTCGACCATCCCGCGTCCCATCGCCTGCAGCACGATCTCATCGAAAATCTCTTGATAAATGGTGCTCTCGGCGAAGCGACGACGGCGATTCTGGGACAAGGTCGAGGCATCCGGCACCTTCTCAGTGAGACGGAAATCCAGAAACCAGCGGTAAGCGACGTTGACCTGGACTTCGCGCATGAGTTGACGTTCGCTGCGAATGCCAAACAGGTAGCCGATGAAGAGCAGTTTGAAGAGCACCACAGGATCAAGGGCAGGTCGGCCATTGTCGGGACAATACAGGTGCGCGACCCGCTCGCGAATGAAAGTGAAATCGATCGCCCCGGCGATCTTGCGTAACAGATGATCCGCAGGCACTAGTTCTTCCAGCGTGACCATCTCTAGCGAATGTTGATGGGGTGAAGGCGTCTTGAGCATGGACGCCATAATGAACAAAGCCTTCCGTAACGGGAAGGCCTTGTGGGGGTTTGTCAACACTCTGAGCGCTCCTGGGAGCGCTTTTTTATTGCCTTCAGATTTTGCGAGAGCGCGGCAGTTATTTGGTCACCGCAATCTGCGAGCGCTTGCCGCCCTCGTAAGTATAGAGCGTGAGCAAACCATTCTTGATGTCGCCGCGTGTATCAAATTCGATTTTGCCAGTGACACCGGCGTAGCTGATTTTTGCAAGCTCCGGTAGATATTTTGCTGGCTCGACTGAATTCGCTTTTTGCATCGCGGCGACCATCACCATCACCGCATCGTAGACATAAGGCGCATACAGCTTGACGTCGATACCGAATTTCTTTTTGTAGTCGTCGCGGAATTTTTCGACGATTTTTTTCTGACTTTCTTCAACGCCGCCCGCCTCGGCACATACGACCTGCCCATCGCTCATGCCGGCGCCTGCCAGTGAGGGGAGTTGTTCGGTACAAATACCATCGCCGCCCATGAATTTCGCCTGTATGCCCAGCTGTTTCATCTGTCTGAGCATGGGTCCTGCAACAGCATCCATGCCGCCGAAGAAAATCAGATCGGGGGACTTGCCCTTGATCGCGGTGAGGATGGCATTGAAATCGGTAGCTTTGTCGGTCGTGTACTGACGACCGACGATGGTCAGGCCCGCTGCTTTGGCTGCTTTCGCAAATTCGTCGGCGACACCCTGACCATAGGCGGTACGGTCGTCGATGATGGCGATGCGTTTGGCTTTGATATCCGACGCAGTGTAGCGACCGAGTGCACCACCGAGCTGGCCGTCATTGGCCACCACACGAAACGCACCTTTGTAGCCCTGCATCGTGTATTTGGGATTGGTGGCGGATGGCGAGATCTGCGGTATCCCGGCATCGTTGTAGATTTTTGAGGCTGGAATCGTGGTGCCCGAATTCAGGTGACCAATCACGCCATAGACCTTGGCATCGGCGAGCTTCTGCGCTGCGGCAGTTGCCTGCTGCGGATTGGCGCCGTCATCTTCGCCCTGCAGCACGAACTTGATTTTTTTGCCGCCTATGGTCACGCCTTTGGCATTGAGTGCATCGATCGCCATGCGTGCGCCGTTTTCGTTGTCTTTGCCCAGATGCGCGATCTGACCCGAGAGCGGGCCGACATGACCGATTTTTACCACTTGTTCTTGGGCCATGACCTGCGCGCTGATGGCACTCAACAAAGTCAGGGACAGGGCTGTGCGGGTGAGCTGCATGGATATCCTCCGGAATGGAAAACGGAATTATCGTTGATTTGCAAGCTTACTCGATCAGCGTGCAGGAGCGGCGCTGAGTTTGGGTCCTGGTTCGAGCCGCTCCATGCCCATGAATGCGAAATCAAGATCAGGGCGTCGGCCGGAGATGATGTCGGCAATTGCGCGGCCTGAGCCGCAACCCATGGTCCAGCCCAGCGTGCCGTGGCCTGTGTTCAGGAAAAGATTGGGTATGCGCGTCGCGCCGATACAAGGGACATTGGATGGGGTCAGCGGCCGCAGCCCGCTCCAGTACACCGGGTGATCGTAGTCGCAGGCTTCGGGGAACAACGCTCGGGTGCGCCGAGTAATGGCTTCACAGCGAGCCGGATTGAGTTCTCGCGAATAGCCATTGATTTCACAGGTGCCCGCCACGCGCAAACGATTGCCCAGCCGAGAGATCACCAGCTTGTGCCCGTCATCAGTGAGTGATACGTAGGGAGCGAGTGCCGGATCGCGTACTTCAAAAGTCGCCGAATAGCCTTTGCCCGGATAAACCATCAGCGGGATGCCCAGAGGCTTGAGCAGCGTGGTGCTGAAGCTGCCCATCGCGATCAGCACACTGTCGGCATGCAGTACCCGATGACGTCCTTCGGGATCGATGACCTCAACGCCCGTCACTCGCTTTGAACTGCCCGCGCCATCGGTCAGCAAGCGCGTGGCCATGGTGTTGAAACGGAAATCTACGCCGGCAGCGGCTGATCGTTGTGCAAGTGCGGTGGTGAATTTGTAGACATCACCGGATTCATCCGTCTGTGTGAAATCACCACCCACGATCATGTGGCGTATTGCCGCCAATGCGGGCTCTATGCGGACCACCTCATCGGCACTGATGGTCTGACGCGGACAACCCAGCTCGCGCATCAGTTTTGCGGCGGGAAGCGAGTGACGAAATTCTTCTTCGTCGGTATAGAAATGCACAATGCCACGCGTCTCGCAATCATAATCAATGGCAGTCTCGGCACGCACCATTTGCAGTGTCTGACGACCGTATTCAGCCAGCGCGACGATGTGCCGGATGTTGTGAGCAGTGCGATCGGCAGTGCATTCACGCAGAAACGCCATGCCCCAGCGCCATTGCAGCCAGTCTGCGCGCGGACGAAACAACAGTGGCGCGTCTTCGTGGCCCAGCCACTTCAGGATTTTCAGGGGTGCTGAAGGATTCGCCCACGGTTCGGCGTGAGAGACGGAGATCTGACCGCCATTGGCAAAGCTGGTCTCGAGCGCGGGGCCAGGCTGGCGATCAACGACGATGACTTCATGTCCCGCCTTTTGCAAGAACCAGGCAGAGGCGGTGCCGATGATGCCCGCGCCAAGAACGATGACTTTCATTGGAACATCCTGTGAGATAAGCGGAGGGATGATGCTGTGGCCGCTGTAACGGAAGTCAGGATTGTAAAAAGACTGAGCATGAAATGGGCGTCATTTACGCCACGGATTGTTTAAATTTTACCTGCGACACCAGGCATCATGATGCCTTAGCGCGGGATCTGATGGTCTGTTGATATCCGTGCGATTTCATCCGACACAGCACGACGCACTTCTTCTTCAAGACGTTGTTCAAGCAGACCACCCACTTCGAACGCCAGCGTGGAAGAAAGTTCCGCGGCAGCATTTTGCGCGGCACCGGGCAAGGCATTGGCCAGAACGGAGAGCAGCTCGGCTTGCAGTTTTGCACCTATCGCTCGGGGCAGATGCTCGCGTAGCGCAGCCTCGAGCAGCACGGGGATCTGCATCGCCAGTTCGGTGTTCAGGCGCGCCGTCAGTTCGGCTTCGATTTGCTGCAGCGAGGGCAGGGGAGGTGCGATGTGGTGGTCGACACTCGCAGTCATTGGGGCCGGTGTAGCCGTAGTCGCGGCATGTGCCGCATCATCAATGATGTCAGTCAGTACCGGAATGTCCGCATCATTGTTGTCGCCCGCGCGAGTCGTGTGGTTCATATCGTTCATGTTTTTTCTGCCACGAAATGGGTGAGAGGATAGCCGCGTTGCTGGTATTGCCGGTAACGCTCGCGCCCGGCGGCGAGATCATCTTCGTCAGTTGAAATCACTTCAAACAAACGTTCAAAGCGGGCGAAATGCGCAGGTGTCTGGCCCGATAGATTGATCAGTATCTGATGATGCGGAAGGGCAGCCTCTGCATCATCGGTCAGGATCACGGGTGTTTGTGATGCGAGCGCATCATCGGCCGAAACATGCGGCAGGAAATCCTGTTCCGAAAAAGTCCAGAGCGCTTCATCCAAGGCATCGAGCTGCTGACGGTCGCGAGTAAAAATCACCACGCGCATATCTGCTGCGCGCGCCTTGCGTACCAGCCGGCAGGCGTACAACAGTTTGTCGGGTACCTTGCTGTGGAAGTCGACGCGCGTCATGAGATTCAGGCGGCCTGCACCATACCGTTGTGTCGAAGCAGTGCATCAATACTCGGTTCGCGCCCGCGAAAAGCGGTGAAGGATTCCAGCGCTGGTCGCGAGCCACCCACCGACAAAATTTCACGATGAAATGCCAGCCCCGTTTCTGCCAGACGGTTCGGATCGCCTTGAGCTTCTTCGAAAGCGCCATAGGCGTCTGCAGACAGCACTTCGGCCCATTTGTAGCTGTAATAACCGGCTGCGTAGCCGCCCGCAAAAATATGCGAGAACGAATGCTGGAAGCGATTGAAGGCCGGCGGGATGATGACGGCCACTTTGTGTCGAACATCTGCCAGCAAGTCGGCAACGGACTGTTGGCCGTTCGGGTTGTAATCATGATGCAGCCGCATGTCGAACAGCGAGAATTCGACCTGACGCAGCATCTGCAGACCGGCATGATAATTTTTTGCGGCAATCATCTTGTCGTAGAGTGTGCGAGGTAATGGCGCGCCAGTCTCCGCATGCGCCGTCATGTGCTGCAGCACATCCCATTCCCAGCAAAAATTTTCCATGAACTGCGAGGGCAACTCGACCGCATCCCACTCGACGCCGGAAATTCCCGATACACCGAGCTCATCCACGGCAGTCAACATGTGATGCAAACCATGACCAAATTCATGGAACAGCGTGATTACTTCGTCATGCGTGAAGTAAGCCGGTTTTTTCACGCCATCCACAATAGCAGGCTCGGTGAAATTGCAGGTCAGGTAAGCAATCGGTGTCTGAACATTGCCTGCCAGGTTTTTTCGGCCGCGCGCATCATCCATCCAGGCGCCGCCGCGCTTGCCGGATCGCGCATACAGGTCCAGATAAAACTGGCCGATGAGTCGACCTTTCTTTTCAATCCGGAAGAACTTCACATCCGCATGCCAGACCGGGCTGTGATCGGGTGATATCTCGACGCCAAACATGTTTTGTATCAGTCGGAACAGGCCACCGACGACCTTGTCTTCGGGGAAGTAAAGTTTTACTTCCTGCTCGGAGAACGCATAACGTTTTTCCCGCAGCTTTTCGGACGCATAAGTCATGTCCCAAGCCTGCAATTGATCGATGCCGAGTTCAGTGCGCGCAAATTCGCGCAGCTCAGCCAGATCGTTTTCGGCAAACGTGCGTGCGCGCGCCGCAAGATCTTCCAGAAAGCTGATCACTTGTTCGGGCGAGGTTGCCATTTTCGGCACGAGCGATACTTCGGCAAAGTTTTTGTAGCCGAGTATTTTGGCTTCTTCGTCGCGCAGCTTGAGAATATCGATGATGTTCTGCGTGTTGTCCCATTCCGGATTTTCACCCAGCTCGGAGGCCTTGGTGGCATTGGCGCGGTAAATGGTTTCGCGCAGCGCACGGTCATCCGCATATTGCAGAATCGGGAAGTAAGAAGGGAAATGCAAGGTGAAACGCCAGCCTTGTTTACCTTCTTTTTCTGCATTGGCTTGCGCCGCTTGCTTTACATCCTCAGGTAGTCCGGCGAGGCGAGATTCGTCATCAACCAGCAGCTCATAGGCATTCGTCGCATCCAGTACGTTTTCGGAGAAGCGAGTAGACAGCTTTGCCTGTTGTTCCTGAATTTCGGCGAATCGTTTTTTTTGCTGATCGGCCAATTCTGCGCCACCCAAACGGAAATCACGGATGGCGTTATCGATGATCTTGCGACGCGCCGGCGACAGTGCCTGATAACCCGCATGTGCCTGCAGGGCTTTGTATTTTTCAAACAGCTTCAGATTTTGGCCGAGCTCTGTCCAGAATTCTGTCACTCTGGGCTGGTTCTCGTTGTAAGTGGCGCGCAGCTCCGGTGTGTCTACGACGGCATTGAGGTGACCGACCACGCCCCAGGCGCGGCCCAATCGTTCCGTCACGCGCTCCAGTGGTTCAACGAAGGTCTCCCAATCCGCGCTGGCATCAGGTGCTTCCAGCTTGCCAACCAGTGCCCGTGCCTCATCGAGCAGCTGGGTAATGGCAGGGGTGACATGCTCGGGGCTGAAAATGTCAAAGCGTGGCAGATCGGAAAAATCGAGCAGGGAATTCGTGGTCATGGTTCTCTTTAAAAATCAGTAACGTTCAGCCGCTTCCAGTGTGTTCACCAGCAGCATGGTGATGGTCATGGGCCCAACGCCGCCGGGGACAGGGGTGACCCAACCCGCTACCTCACAGGCACCGGCGTAGTCGACATCACCGCATAGCTTGCCAGCATCATCGCGATTCATGCCCACATCGATCACCACAGCACCTGGTTTGATCATGTCGCCGGTCACAATGTTTCGCTTGCCGGTAGCGACCACCAGAATATCGGCATCGCGAGTGTGGTGACCGAGGTCACGCGTCTTGGAATTGCAAATAGTCACGGTAGCGCCTTCCTGCAATAGCAACATGGCCTGCGGTTTGCCCACAATATTCGATGCGCCCACCACCACGGCATGTGCACCGCGCACGGGGTAGTCAATCGATTCCAGCATTTTCATCACACCGTAGGGCGTGCAGGGACGAAACAGTGGCTGACCTGTCATCAGCAGACCGGCATTGCTGATGTGGAAGCCATCCACATCCTTTTCAGCGGCAATCGCTTCAATCACTTTGTGAGAGTCAATATGCGCTGGCAGCGGCAACTGGACCAGAATGCCGTGGATCTTGGGATCGTGGTTGAGGGCGTGGACCCGGGCCAGCAACTCGGCTTCGGTCATGCTGGCATCGTATTTTTCGAAAACGGAATGAATACCGTTTTCTTCGCAGGCCTTGATCTTGTTACGGACATACACCTGGGATGCCTGACTGTCGCCGACCAGAATGACGGCCAAGCCGGGCTGACGGCCTTGTGCGGTCAGTGCGGCAGCACGTTTGGCAACCTCGGTGCGCACTTGTTTTGAGAGCTGATTGCCGTCGATGATTTTTGCGGACATGGTGTTTATATGGGAACAATGGGGAAGACAACGATTATAAGGCGGGCCCGCTTTGATGCCGGGCAAGGCCTCTGTATTAACGTCGCAATTGCGGGCCGGCCGGCGCTACCCTGTGTCCCCTGCGGTTTTTGGCCATCAAAATCTCACATTATGAAATCAAATACCGTATTTTGAAAATCCGGGAAGTGCTGATAAACTTCCTTTCTAGCTGAAAGCCGTACAAAATCCGTTGGAGCCTGACCCGATTCGTCCAAGGCGGACCGGCCTCCACATAATGAAGGAGACTTCCTGATGGCAGCGCAAATCGACACTATCCTGGCGCAGGCCGCCAATGATCCCGATGTGATGGAAACTCAGGAATGGCTCGACGCTCTCGAAGCCGTTCTCGATCACGAAGGACCGGAGCGTGCGCATTACCTCCTTGAGCGCATGGTTGATCTGGCCCGTCGCCGGGGCGCTCATATTCCCTTTTCCAGCAATACCGCTTACGTCAATACCATTCCCGCGCACCTGGGCGAGCACTGTCCCGGCAATCTCGAATACGAGGAGCGGCTGCGCTCCTACATGCGCTGGAACGCGATGGCCATGGTGGTCAAGGCCAATCGTGCCGATGGCGATCTGGGTGGTCATATTTCCAGCTTCGCGTCGCTGGCCAATATGCTGGGCATAGGCTTCAATCATTTCTGGCATGCGCCGACCGAGCATCATGGTGGCGACCTGCTCTACATTCAGGGTCACTCTTCTCCGGGTATCTACGCACGCGCGTTTCTGGAAGGCCGCATCTCCGAAGATCAGATGCTGAACTTCCGTCGTGAAGTGGATGGCAAGGGTCTGTCTTCCTACCCGCATCCGAAGCTGATGCCCGACTTCTGGCAATTTCCTACCGTATCGAGGGGTCTCGGCCCGCTGATGGCGATTTATCAGGCCCGTTTTCTCAAATATCTGCATGCGCGTCAGATTGCCGATACCGCGAACCGTAAAGTCTGGGCTTTCTGCGGTGATGGCGAAATGGATGAGCCCGAATCCATGGGCGCGATCGGTATGGCCGGTCGTGAAATGCTCGATAACCTCGTTTTCGTCATCAACTGCAATTTGCAGCGTCTCGACGGGCCGGTGCGCGGCAACGGCAAAATCATTCAGGAACTCGAAGCCGATTTTCGTGGCGCTGGCTGGAATGTGGTCAAGGTCATCTGGGGCTCGAACTGGGATGATCTGCTCGCGCGCGACAAGGATGGCGTTCTGCAGCGGATCATGATGGAAACCGTCGACGGCGAGTATCAGAACTACAAAGCCAAGGACGGTGCATATGTCCGCAAGCATTTCTTCGGCAAAGATCCCAAGGCGCTCGAACTGGTCGCCAATATGTCGGACGACGATATCTGGCGTCTGCTGCGTGGCGGTCATGATCCGCACAAGATTTACGCGGCCTACAAGGATGCACAGGAGCACAAAGGTCAACCCACCGTATTGCTGGTCAAGACTGTCAAAGGCTACGGCATGGGCAAATCCGGTGAGGCGCGCAATACCGCGCACCAGACCAAGAAGCTTGATGACGTTGCGATTCGCGAGATGCGTGACCGCTTTGGTATTCCGATTCCCGACGATCAGTTGCATGACGTGCCGTTCTACAAGCCAGCCGACGATGCGCCAGAGATGAAATATCTGCATGAGCGGCGCAAGCAGCTCGGCGGCTACCTGCCTCAGCGCCGCCGCAAGGCAGACGACAATCTTCCGGTTCCCGAGTTGTCGGCATTTCAGGCGATGCTCGATGCCACAGCAGAGGGTCGTGAAATCTCGACGACACAAGCCTATGTGCGTTTCCTGACGGTCTTGCTGCGTGATGCGAGCCTGGGACCGCGCGTGGTACCCATCCTGGTCGATGAGGCGCGCACTTTCGGTATGGAAGGTTTCTTCCGTCAGATTGGCATCTTCAGCCAGCAGGGTCAGCTGTATGAACCTGTCGATAAAGATCAGGTCAGCTACTACCGCGAAGACAAGGCGGGACAGATTCTGCAAGAGGGTATCAACGAAGCGGGCGCGATGAGTTCCTGGATTGCTGCGGCCACGTCGTACTCGACCAACAATCGGGCAATGATCCCGTTTTATATTTTCTATTCGATGTTTGGCATGCAGCGTATCGGTGATCTTGCGTGGGCGGCCGGTGACATGCGCGCGCGCGGCTTCCTGCTCGGTGGTACCTCAGGACGCACTACCCTCAACGGTGAAGGTTTGCAGCATGAGGACGGGCACAGTCATGTGATGGCATCGACTATTCCGAACTGCATGCCCTACGACCCCACGTTTTCGCATGAACTCGCCGTCATCATGCACGACGGTCTCAAGCGCATGATCGAAAAACAGGAAGATGTTTTCTATTACATCACCCTGATGAATGAAAATTACAGTCACCCCGGCCTCAAGCCGGGTCAGGAAGAGGGCATCCTGAAGGGCATGTATCTGCTGCAGCCATCGGCGGTTAAAAAAGCCAAGCAGCGCGTGCAGCTCATGGGCTCGGGTACCATTCTGCGCGAAGTGATTGCGGCGGCTGAATTGCTCGAAAAAGATTGGGACGTTGCGGCCGATATCTGGTCAGCGCCCTCATTCACTTTGCTCGCGCGTGATGGTCAGGATGCCGAGCGCTGGAATTTGCTCAACCCGACCGCCAAAAAATCCCGCATTCCCTTTGTCACACAATCGCTGCAATCCAGCGAAGGTCCGATCATTGCAGCCACGGACTATATGCGCACCTATGCCGAGCAGATTCGGGCTTTCATGCCAGCGGGTCGTTCGTACAAAGTACTGGGCACCGATGGTTTTGGTCGATCGGATACCCGTGCGAAACTGCGTGAATTCTTCGAGGTGAACCGCTATTTTGTTACTGTGGCAGCGCTCAAGTCACTGGCCGATATTGGCAGTATTGATGCATCGGTTGTGGCAAAGGCTATTGAAAAATATGGATTGGATCCGAACAAGCCCAATCCGGTGACCTTGTAAAAAATCGGCACTGAAAAAATTACTTTTTAATTTCATTTCAAACATCGGTAACGTTGAACTAAGGCCTTGCCTGAATTCTGCTGTTGTCGATGTAGTCGCATCATAAAAATAAACAGGAGGGGGTATGCGGCTGTTTGAAATCAAAATGCCGGAGATGGGAAATGTGGGTGAAGTGGTGGTGATCGACGTGCTGGTACAGGCGAATCACCATGTCGTTTTCGAGCAGCCCTTGATTACCATCGAAACCGAAATGGCGACCATGCAAATACCCAGTCCAAGGTCGGGTGTCGTGCATGAAATCAAAATCGGCGCGGGTGACAAGCTGCTCGCAGGATCGCTGCTTGCTGTTTTGCGGGAGCCGACAGCCGACGACGTCGTTGTCAGCGCGCTGGTCCCTGCAAAAGTACCGGTCATTGGTGATTTTCGCAATCTGATTTCGCTCAAAGTGATTGAATTGCTGGTGCGGGTGGGCGATGAAGTTCAACGCGGACAATCATTGGTCACTTTGGAAGCAGATGAATTTCTCGTCGAGGTGCCAAGTGAATACACCGGCATCGTTCGCGAGATGAAGGTAAAACTGCGCGACCGGATTTCTCCGGGCGGCGTGATTCTGATGATTGAAGAAATGCAAGACGCTGCATAGTCATTTCAGGTGACTGACGATCTGGCAGTCACGGCAGCGACTGTTTACAAAAATAGGAAAAGCGGAGCAACAGCATGAGTCAAGTAGAAATCAAAGTACCTGACATCGGTGACTTCAAGGAAGTCGAAGTCATCGAGCTGCTCGTCAAACCGGGCGATACCGTCAAGGCCGAGCAGTCGCTGATCACGGTCGAATCCGACAAGGCGAGCATGGAGATTCCCAGCAGCCATGCCGGGATCGTCAAAGAATTGAAAGTGAAGATTGGCGACAAAGTCGCTGAAGGTTCGCTGATCCTGATGCTGGAGGCGGATGCTGCCGGTGCTGCAGCGACGTCAGCCGCGCCCGCACCCGCAGCAACATCGGCACCTGCACCTGCACCGCAGGCAGCGCCAACACCCGCACCCGCGCCGCAGGCAGCAGCGATTGTTGCAGCAGCGACTGTGGTGGCAGCCGGCAATGTCAATGGACAAAAGGCGCATGCTTCGCCCTCGGTTCGCAAATTCGCGCGTGAATTGGGCGTCGATCTCTCGCGGGTGGGTGGTTCAGGACCCAAGGGCAGAATCCTGCTCGAAGATGTTCAGGGTTTTGTCAAAGGCGTCATGTCAGGCAGCAGCGCCGCACCTGTGACTGCTGCAGGCTCAGGCATGGGCATGTCACTGTTGCCCTGGCCATCGCTGGACTTCAGTAAATTCGGTGATACTGAATTGCAGCCACTCTCGCGTATCAAGAAAATCAGTGGTCCGAACTTGCATCGCAACTGGGTCATGATTCCCCATGTGACGCAGTTCGATGATGCCGACATTACCGAGCTCGAAGAATTCCGCAAGAGCGCCAATGAATCCCTGGCGAAATCCGGCATCAAGCTCACGATGCTGGCCTTCGTGATCAAGGCCAGCGTCTCCGCACTGAAAAAATTCCCCGCCTTTAACGCATCGCTGGATGCGACCGGCGAAAATCTGATTCTCAAGCACTACTACCACATTGGTTTTGCTGCAGACACGCCGAACGGTTTGGTTGTGCCGGTGGTGAAGAACGCTGACACCAAAGGGGTTGCCGAGATCGCCAAAGAAATGGCAGAGCTGTCTGCGCAGGCGCGCGATGGCAAACTCAAGCCCGCTGATATGCAAGGCGCAAGCTTCACCATCTCATCGCTTGGTGGCATAGGCGGTACCAAGTTCACGCCCATTATCAATGCGCCTGAAGTCGCCATCCTTGGCTTGTCCAAATCAGCCATGCAGCCCGTCTGGGATGGCAAACAGTTTGCACCGCGTTTGATCATGCCACTGTCATTGTCGTATGACCATCGTGTCATTGATGGCGCCATGGGTGCGCGTTTCATCGTCTACCTCGGTGAGGTACTGGCCGATATGCGCAAGACTTTGCTGTAAGCCGCCCCAATGACTACCTGCGTTGTCGTCAAAAAAAATGACGAAATTGCGATTGCCGCAGACTCACTGGTAACTTTCGGTGATACCCGGCTCTCGCAGGACTATGAAGCCAATGACAAGATTTTCATGGTCGGGCAGTCGTATGTTTCGTTGGCAGGTACCACTGCGCATTTCCCGGTATTGAAAAAACTGCTGACGGACATGGGTGAAGAATGCCGCTTGTCGACGCGCGAACAGGTGTTCGAGACGTTCACTCGCGTGCACCAGATACTGAAGGATAAATACTTCCTCAACATCAAAGAGGAAGAAGATGATCCCTACGAGTCCTCGCAAATCACTGCGCTGATCGCCAATCCTCAGGGAATTTTTGGCGTGTATTCCTATCGCGAAGTCTTCAGTTTCGATCGCTTCTGGGCGATTGGCAGTGGCAAGACCTTTGCGTTGGGTGCGATGTATGCCGCCTACGCGTCTCTGGGGTCAGCAAAAGAAATCGCCGAACTGGGTGTATCGGCAGGAGCAGAGTTCGACAAAAGTTCGGCACTGCCTTGCCGGGTGATCAGTTTCGCCATGCAAAAATAATGGAGTACAGACATGAGCACGATAGAAATTCACGTTCCTGATATTGGTGACTTCAAGGAAGTCGAAGTCATCGAATTGCTGGTCAAGCCCGGCGATACAGTCAAGCCGGAGCAATCGCTGATCACGGTCGAATCCGACAAGGCCAGCATGGAAATTCCCAGCAGCCAAGGCGGTGTGGTCAAAGAACTCAAAGTAAAAATCGGTGACAAGGTCGCTGAAGGCTCGCTCATCCTGATGCTGGAAGTCAGTGAGGCCGCAGCAGGTGCGGTATCCAATCCAGCGACTCCACCCGTGGCCACGCCAGCACCTGCCGCTGCTTCAACCGTGCCCGCCCCAGTCGCTGCCAGCTTCGCGGGCAAAGCCGATATCGAATGCGACACTCTGGTGTTGGGCGCAGGACCGGGTGGTTACACTGCCGCTTTCCGTGCGGCCGATCTGGGTCAGAAAGTCGTTCTGGTAGAACGTTACGCTTCACTCGGCGGGGTTTGCCTCAATGTCGGCTGTATTCCATCCAAGGCCTTGCTGCATGCGGCCAAAGTCATTACCGAAGCCGAAGAGATGTCGCACTTTGGCGTGAATCTGTCGCAGCCGCAGGTTGATCTCCCCAAACTGCGTGGCTGGAAAGAAAGCATCATCAAAAAACTGACGGGTGGTTTGTCTGGTCTGGCCAAAGCCCGCAAGGTTCAGGTCATGACTGGCAAAGGCGCGTTTGCCTCCTCCAATACATTGATCGTGGAAACCAGCGAAGGCAGCAAGACCGTTGCCTTCAAAAACGCCATCATTGCCGCAGGTTCTTCGGTTGCGAAGATCCCGGGTTTTCCCTACGAGGATCCGCGTCTGGTTGACTCCACAGGTGCGCTCGAGTTGCGCCAAATTCCCAAGCGCATGCTGGTGATCGGTGGCGGCATCATCGGTCTGGAAATGGCGTGTGTTTATGACGCGCTGGGCGCGAAAGTCAGTGTGGTGGAATTTGCCGATGGTCTGATACCTGCTGCTGATCGCGACATCGTCAAGCCGCTGCAAAAGCGCATCGAGAAGCGCTATGAAGCGATCATGCTCAAGACCAAAGTTACCAAGCTGGAAGCGCGCGCCAACGGGCTGCTGGCCACTTTTGAAGGCGAAGCCGCACCGAAAGAACCGCAGCTCTATGACATGGTTCTGCTGGCGGTAGGTCGTCGCCCAAATGGCAAGGACATCGCCGCTGATAAAGCAGGCGTCATCGTCAACGAGCGTGGCTTCATACCGGTCGACAAGCAGCAGCGCACCAATGTGCCCCACATCTTTGCTATCGGCGATATCTGCGGCGATCCGATGCTGGCACACAAAGCGACTAACGAAGCCAAGGTTGCGGCTGAAGTGATTGCCGGCCACAAGGTCGCTTTCGACGCGATGACAATACCGTCAGTTGCCTACACCGATCCCGAGATCGCGTGGATGGGCGTGACTGAAACTGAGGCAAAGGCAAAAGGAATTCCCTTCGAGAAAGCCAGCTTCCCGTGGGCGGCGTCCGGTCGCGCACTGGCGATGGGTCGCGACGATGGTGTCACCAAACTGCTGTGGGATCCGACGACCAAACGCATCATCGGTGCCGGCATTGTTGGTGTGAATGCGGGTGAGTTACTGGCCGAGACCGTCCTGGCGATGGAAATGGGCGCAGATCTGGAAGATCTGGCGCTGACCGTGCATGCGCATCCCACTTTGTCCGAGACGCCGATGTTTGCGGCAGAGATGGGATTGGGGAGTATTACGGATTTGTATATCCCGCCAAAGAAATAGTTTCCTTTTTTTGAATGAAACGGCCCGCGAAAGCGGGCCGTTTCATTTTATGCTCAGGGTTGGCGCCATTTGGCTAGTCAAAAAAGTTTGTGGTTTTATTTAATCAGTACTTCCCCAAGAAAATTCCCGCCCCGTCGTTTCGTAGATACATCTTGCATCTGTGATGCACTATTTTTTTCAGGTATGGGATATTAATTTTTTCCATGCCACACAAATCATAGGCAGGGAGTTATTCCTGTTTCAATATCAGCCGATTTACACGCCAGAGGTGGTCTATGGGAGCGGTGGCATGATCAAAGTGGATAGTCAAACTTCGAGGGAAGACATTCGACGTGGCTTGAATGATTTCAGTTTTTTTTCCGAGATTGAAGTAAAAAGAAATTATCAGGAAGGTGAAGTATTTTATATAAAAGAAGTGGGATTGCTTGAGCAATTAAGTAGAATTTTCAAAACGAGGGAGAAAATAAAAAAAAGAGACCTGGATTCAAAAAAAGCATTAATGGAAATGACGCTTTCGCATCCAAACATTGCAGGTATGTTGGGGAGATCTGTGATTGCTAAATCGAATTGGACAGCACGAGAATTTAGACAGGGTATTGATTTAAAAAAAATGCCTCTTCGAAGTCTGGTCGAAGGAAAAAAACCTATACCTGAAGATAAAAATCTCCTGATAACAGAGGCTCCATTAAATGAAGTCCAAAATTTCCCTCAGGTTCATGTTGGTTTTTCAAATGATGCGACATCCAATGGTGAAAATAAATTTTTTTTTCTACCTAATAATTATGCTGTTCACGTAGTAACTCGGTGGAATACTGCAAAAGATGACTTAAAACCCCTTTATCTAGCGGTGATGAATTATTCGGAAGGCCCTCTTGCCATGGAATTGGTGCCTGATCGTGATTATAGTAAGGGTATAGCCGATCGAATTTCTGACGAAAACATCGACGCTTTTTTGGAGGCGCTGGATGAATTCGAAGAAAATCAAAGGGATCAATCAAAAAAACGACCGATTGTTTTGTCTACTGATCGGGATGCTCGACTCTATCACCGGATAATTGACCGCAAGCTGGCACATGATGCAGTTAAAAAATCAAAGAGCGCCAATGGAAAGCTTACTGCGAATGATCTGTTGAAACTGCCGGCCGCCAAGCAAATTCCCGAAAACCAGCACACTACATCTGCTGATGAGTTTATACATCTGGCCATCGGGGATGAGGGCTTGGAGTCTACGCAATGGGGGCAAGTACACCTTTTAAAGACTGATTGTCCTGCTTATGTGCCTTCTGATCGATCCATGATCAGTTTGCGTACTCTCGCATCCTCAAAGCAACCTGATGGCGCCGCTGCCCCCATCGCTGCGCTCGCCAGAGGATTGCAGGATACTGCGGATAAGTTTCAATGGAATCAGGATATCAAAGAGCCTGTGTTCAAGACAATCGAGTTGCCTGTAGATGGTTTGCTGATGCCAGAATTGACAGGATTTGTTGATAATTTGGAAGTTGATCAGTACACATATCAGGGCGTGCCGGCAAATAAATATAAAAATTTCTATAAAAATTTTCTGAAAAATTCAAAAGGAACCGTTGTTCTCGAATGTCCCTCGACAAGTGCGGGCAGTACAGGATTAAGAGCGGCCTTAAATGAATTGGAAAAAGAACAATCTTTGCCGGAAAAATTAGTGTTGGTGGCATCAGAGGCCGATTTTCCCATGGCTGAGATCAGGCTGGGAAAGGTCAATTCACCCTCCGAAACAAACTAGCCGTTGCTGATACCGCCTACCAGCCAATTTGGCTGCAGTCACCTCGGTAATCCTTCGTAAAAATATGAATTACAGATGCATCAAGATATCTGACAGCAACGCAAGCATCAAATCGATTTCCTCAGTAGTCACATTCAACGCCGGCATAAACCGCAGCAAGTCCGGCCGCGGCGAATTCAGTAGCAGGCCCTGTGGTTCAAGATCACGCGCGATGTCAACGATCTTGCCGCCGATTGGCGAACCCAGTTTCAGTGCGCGCAGCAATCCTTCGCCGCGTTCTCCGTCAAGACCATGTTTCTCGCTCAGCCTGAGCAAGCCTTCTCTCAGATAAGCTCCCTTGTCCAGCACTGACTGAAGAAATCCCGGCTTCAGCAATTCCTCCAGCACCGCGACACCGACTGCCGTCATCAGCGGATTGCCGTTGTACGTGCCGCCCTGATCGCCGGGCTCGAATACAGCGCAGGCTTCGGTGCACAACAAGGCAGCCAAAGGCACGCCACCACCAATGCCTTTGCCCAGCGTCATGATGTCTGGTTCGATGTCAGACAGCTGATACGCAAATAATTTGCCAGTGCGGCCCATACCGGCCTGTACTTCATCCACGATCATCAAAATGCCGTGCTTGCGCGTGAGTGCGCGCAGACCCTGCATGAATTCGCGTGTTGCCGGAATCACGCCACCTTCACCCTGTACAGGCTCCAGCATCACGGCGACGGTTTTGTCGGTGATGAGTGCTTCGACGCTGGCGAGATCATTGAGCTCTGCTTTGGGGAAGCCGGGCACTTGTGGCGCGAACATGGTGTCCCAGCCTGCCTTGCCCGATGCTGACATCGTCGCCAGCGTGCGGCCATGAAAACTGTGATTGAAGGTAATGATCTCGTAGCGATTGTCGCCAGCAGCATTCTTGTTCAGCTTGCCCCATTTGCGTGCGAGCTTGATCGCACCTTCGTTGGCTTCAGCGCCGCTGTTGGCGAAGAACACTTTATCGAAGCAGGAATGCTGGGTGAGCAGCGTCGCAAGTTGTATCGAGGGCTCGTTATAAAACGCAGGTGAGGGATTGATGACTTTTTTCGCCTGCTCGGCAAGCGCATGTTGTACGCAGTCAGGCGAATGACCCAGGCAGTTCACCGCCCAGCCTTGCAGCCAGTCGAGGTAGCGCTTGCCGTGATGATCCGTCAGCCACATGCCGTGACCTTCAGTAAAGACCAGAGGGGGGCGATTGGTGATGTACAGCAGCGCGTTGGTGTTGTACTGATCCACGTGCAGGTCGGCAGGTTTGTTCATGGTTCAGGCAGTGGCCAGATCGGCTTCAGAGGTGAATGAGTCGGCGAAGAAAGCATCTTCCGGTAACTTGCATTGCGCAACAAAATCGCGCTGTGCGGCATCGACCATCACGGGTGCGCCGCAGGCATAGACCTGATGTCCCGACAGATCGGCGAAGTCGGCCATGACAGCCTGGTGCACGAAGCCGGTGCGGCCTGTCCATGCATCTTCCGGGAGACCGTCTGAAATGACGGGGATGTACTTGAAATTTGGCAGACTCTTTGCCCAGTTTTCGCAGAGCTCGTGCAGGTAAAGATCACCCGGACGACGGCCACCCCAGTAGAGCGTGATCGGGCGTTCCGATTTCAGGTGCGCCCAGTGCTCGACGATGGCCTTGATGGGCGCAAAGCCCGTGCCGGAGGCGAGCAGAATGATCGGCTTGTCGGAGTCTTCGCGCAGGAAGAAGGTACCCATCGGGCCTTCGAAACGCAGAATATCGCGCTCTTTCATCGCGCCGAATACATGATCCGTGAACAAGCCGCCTGGCATGTGACGAATATGCAGCGTCAGCAATTCATCGGCATGCGGTGCATTGGCCATGCTGTAGCTGCGGCGCTTGCCATCCTTGAGCATGAACTCCACGTATTGCCCGGCTTTGTATTGCATGCGATCGGTCGCAGGGAGTTGCAGCGACATGATCATGACGTCCTCGGTGACGCGTTCGAGCTTCGCGACGCGTACTGGGACTTTTTTGATCGGAAAATCCCCGACACCCAATACCTCGCGGGCTTCGATGGCCACATCCGATTGCGGTACGGCGCAGCAGAACAGCGTGTGTCCGGTGGTTTGTTCTGCGCTCGACAGTGCGCGCTCCTGATGCGGGCCCAACGCCACCTCGCCGGAGAGCAGTTTGCCCTTGCAACTGCCGCAAGCGCCGTTTTTGCAACCATAGGGCAGGCCGACGCCGGCGCGAATGGCGGCCGCCAGAATGGATTCGCCGGCATCACAAGGGAACTGTCGGCCGCTGGGAGAAACACTTACCTGAAACGTCATACAATCTCGCGAATGAAAAATAACGGTTTGAAGATTCTGGGCAAACCACGACTGCTGGTTGTTGGTTGCGGTGATGTCGGCATGCGCTTGTTGCCTTTGCTGCGCACACGCTTTCACATTTTTGCGGTGACCAGTCAGCCGGCTCGCTGTGCGGAATTACGTGCCGCCGGTGCGACGCCCGTAGTCGCCAATCTTGATCAGCGCGACAGCCTGTACCGTCTCAAAGGATTGGCCGATACCATCGTGCATCTGGCACCGCCGCCGTCGGAAGGAAAACAGGATCACCGCACCCGCAATCTGACCGCCATTTTACCCCGACATGGCAAGGTCGTTTACATCAGCACGACCGGCGTTTACGGGGATTGCGGTGGCGCGATATTTGATGAAACGCGTAGGGTGTCGCCTGTCAATGCGAGAGCCTTGCGGCGTGTGGATGCCGAGGAAGTACTGCGACGCTGGGCCAAGCGCATGCAGGGTCAGCTGGCCATCCTGCGAGTGCCCGGGATTTACGCCGCTGATCGTCTGCCGGTTGACCGCTTGCGACAGCAGACACCGGCACTGAGTCCCGATGATGATGTGTATACCAATCACATCCATGCCGATGATCTTGCCCGCATCATTGCGCTGGCGATTTTCCGGGCAGCGCCGCAGCGCATCTATCACACGGTTGATGACTCTGACCTGCGCATGGGGGAGTACTTCGATCTGGTGGCGGATCGTTTTGGTTTGCCACACCCACCGCGCTTGCCACGGGCGCAGCTGGCAACGCAGGTGTCTCCCATGCTGCTGTCCTTCATGTCCGAGTCGCGACGACTGAAAAATGAGCGCATGAAAGCTGAGCTGGGCGTGCGCTTGCGCTGGCCGACCGTCAGCGATCTTCTGGCGACCCTGCCTGTACCGCCGACTTGATGCCATTCACCCAGGAGCGGGCGGGCAGACGGGTGATGTCGCGGATCACTGCAGCACGCTCATAAAGATCCGCAAAATCCAGCGCAGGCAGGTTTTTGAAAGCGATCGCCACCACATTCCCCTGATGCACCTCGGGCAGCGAGATCACGGCATCGAATGCGGGCAACATGGCCTGAAGATTTTTGCGATAGCTGGGATGGTCGCCAAACAGATTGACAGTGGCAATGCCATGACGACTGAGGCAGGCGGCACAGGCCCGATAAAACGCGGGTGAATCCAGAACTGGTCCGCGCGCGGTGGCATCGTACAAATCAATTTGCAGCACGTCGATACGGCCGTGGTTGGCACGATCATGGACGAACTCATCGGCATCCATCGTCAAGATCGAAAGTCTGTCATCTTCCGGCGGCAGTTTGAACATCGACTGGCAGACATCAATGACGGATGGATTGAGTTCCACCGCAGTCACGCGCGAGGACAGGTAATTGCGATAACAGAATTTGGTCAGTGCGGCCGTGCCCAGTCCCAATTGCACGATATGCGCAGGCTGATCAATGAATAACATCCACGCCATCATTTGCTGCGCGTACTCGAGCTCTATCCAATCAGGTTTGCGCAGTCGCATGGCACCCTGAATCCACTCTGTACCGAAATGCAGATAGCGCACGCCATCGCTTTCTGAGAGCGTGACTGGTGCGAATTTAGGTCGGCGGCCGCTGCGGGCTGGAGTGCTTGAGGCCGGACTTTTCGGTGTTTTGCGGGACATGAGCTTGAGATTCAGTTAATCGCTTGAGGCACGCCACTTTACTCGTTTTTGCTTGAAAGGGAGCTGGGCGTTGGTCTCTACAGCCAGCGCAAGGCCACTCATCCGTAGCAAGCTCGGAGAAGACATCGGCGCATTGTAAGGAGGTTGCGCGACCCGGGCACGGTAGAATCGTCATCATTGCCAAGAACAAGAGGAGACAGATCATGAACCAACCCATCATGCTGGTGACCGGCGGTAGTCGCGGTATTGGCGCTGCGACCGCGATCATGGGTGCTGCACGAGGTTATCGTGTCGCTCTGACTTATCAGAGCCAGTCTGCCGCTGCCGATGCGGTCGTGAAGACCATACGCGAAGCAGGCGGTACGGCGATCGCGATGCAGGCTGATGTTGGTGTTGAGGCCGATGTGCTGAAGGTCTTCAAGGCGGTCGACGAGCAGTGGGGCAAGCTGGACGTGTTGGTCAACAATGCCGGCATGCTGGAAACGCAAATGCGCCTGGATCAGATGGATGTAGCCCGCTGGCAGCGCGTGCTGACGGCCAATGTGATCGGCAGTTTCTTGTGTGCGCGTGAAGCTGTGCTGCGCATGTCCACTCGTCATGGTGGCAAGGGCGGCAGCATCGTGAATCTGTCTTCAGCCGCTGCGCGACTCGGTTCGCCGAACGAGTTCATCGACTATGCGGCATCCAAAGGCGCGGTGGATACCATGACCTTTGGTCTTGCAAAAGAGGTGGCAGCTGAAGGCATACGCGTCAATGCCGTGCGCCCCGGTCTGATTTACACCGATATTCACAGCAGCGCCGGTGAACCGGGACGCGTCGATCGTGCCAAAGATGCAGTGCCCATGAAGCGCGGCGGCACGGCGGAAGAAGTGGCCGAAGCGGTGCTGTGGCTGGCTTCGGAGCAGTCGTCGTATGTGACGGGGACGCTGATTGATGTGACGGGTGGGCGGTAAATGCTTTGTTTGAGCCTTTTGCGATTCTGCGTTCGACAAAGCACTCGTGTTAAAAAGCCTGATCGTTTCAATGGAGTTCGTCGTTTGCAGCAGTGCCTGTAGCAGGTCTTATCGCGCTATGCGAAAGGATCAGCTTAAATCTTGTCCAGCCCCGCCCGCTTCTGTGCTTCTGCGAGCGCCTCCCGGCGCTCGCTGTAGCGGTCTACCAGATAGTCCGATACATCGCGTGTCATGAGGGTGAATTTCATCAGCTCTTCCATCACATCGACCAGACGATCGTAGTAGCTGGAGGGCTTCATGCGGCCAGCCTCATCGAATTCCTTGTAAGCCATCGCGACCGATGACTGATTCGGAATCGTGATCATGCGCATCCAGCGACCGAGCACGCGCATCTGGTTGACTGCATTGAAGGACTGCGATCCTCCACAGACCTGCATGACTGCGAGCGTCTTGCCTTGCGTGGGGCGTATCGCGCCCAAGGCCAATGGTATCCAGTCGATTTGTGATTTCATGATGCCGGTCATCGCGCCATGACGCTCGGGTGATGACCAGACCATGCCCTCGGCCCAAGTGCAGAGTTCACGCAGTTCGACAACTTTCGGATGTGACTCAGGTGCATCATCCGGCAGAGGCAATCCGGAAGGATTGAACATCCGTGTTTCTGCACCCATGGCCTGCAATAGTCGTGCAGCCTCTTCGGTCATCAGTCGGCTGAAAGAGCGCTCGCGCAGTGAGCCGTACAGCAGCAGTATGCGCGGCGCATGGGTCGATCTCTGTGCCGGAAACAATTGTGTTGTGTCCGGAATTTGGAAACATTCGTTATCCAGTTGGGGCAGGTCGTTTGTCATCAAATCATTCTTATTTCAGCGACATGCCCAGCAGCATATCGTTGAGTTTTTTTACAAACCCGGCCGGGTCCGCCAATTGTCCACCTTCGGCCAGCATCGCCTGATCAAACAGGATGCTGCTCCAGTCGTCGAACTTGGCTTCCTCGTACTTGAGTCGCTGCACCAGCGGATGATGGGGATTAATCTCCAGCACAGGCTTGGTGTCTGGCGCGCTCTGGCCGGATGCTTTCAGCATCCGCAAGAGATTACCAGAGAGTTCATGTTCGTCAGCCACGAGGCAGGCTGGTGAATCAGTCAGACGGAAGGTCACGCGCACATCTTTGGCTTTATCGGCGAGTGAGGTTTTCATTTTGCCGATGAGTTCCTTGAAGTCCGTTTCGGTTTCTTCTTTCTGTTTTTTCTCGGCCTCGTCTTCGAGCTTGCCGAGATCAAGATCACCTTTGGCGACCGATACGAGCGTCTTGCCATCGAATTCGGTCAGGAAGGACAGCATCCATTCATCCACACGATCGGTCAGCAGCAGTACTTCCACGCCTTTCTTGCGGAAGATTTCGAGGTGAGGACTGTTCTTCGCTGCAGTCCAGCTGTCAGCAGTTACGTAGTAAATCTTGTCCTGACCTTCTTTCATTCGCGCGACATAGTCCGCAAATGCGACGTTTTGCACGTCAGTGTCATTGTGCGTGCTGGCAAAGCGAAGCAGTTTGGCGATGCGATCCTTGTTGGTCGCATCCTCACCTGTGCCTTCCTTGAGCACTTGGCCGAATTCTTTCCAGAAGCTTGCGTACTTGTCTTTTTTATCCTGCTCATCGGCGTTAGCAAGCTCTTCCAGCATCCCCAGTACACGTTTGGTGGAGCCTTCGCGAATGACTTTGACATCGCGCGACTCTTGCAGGATCTCGCGCGACACATTGAGCGGAAGATCATTGGAATCGATAACGCCTTTCACGAAACGCAGGTACACCGGCATCAGTTGTTCGGCGTCGTCCATGATGAATACGCGTTTCACATAAAGCTTGATACCGCCGCGCTTGTTGCGGTCCCACAGATCGAAAGGTGCATGGGTGGGGATGTAGAGCAGCTGCGTGTATTCGCTGCGACCTTCGACGCGATTGTGCGTCCAGGTCAGTGGTGCCTGATAATCATGCGACACATGTTTGTAGAATTCCGTGTACTGATCGTCCGTGATCTCGGATTTGCTGCGCGCCCAGAGTGCACTGGCTTGGTTGACGGTTTCCAGCTCATCGCGGATGACCATTTCTTTTTTCGCTTCATCCCACTCTTCCTTGTGCATGCGAATCGGAAGCGAGATGTGGTCGGAGTACTTGCGAATGATGGAGCGCAGCTGCCAGGCGGACAGGAATTCATCTTCGCCTTCACGCAGATGCAGGGTGATGCGCGTGCCACGCTTTTCTTGGGTAATGGTTTCGACGGTGAAGTCACCTTCGCCGGACGATTCCCAGCGCACGCCCTGATCGGCAGGCAAGCCGGCACGACGTGATTCAACCGTGATTTTGTCGGCGATGATGAAGCCGGAATAAAAACCGACGCCGAACTGGCCAATCAGTGCTGCATCTTTTTGCTGATCGCCGGATAACTTCGAGAAAAATTCTTTGGTGCCGGATTTGGCAATCGTGCCCAGATGATCGATCGCTTCCTGTTGTGACAGACCAATCCCATTGTCGGTGATGCTGATGGTGCGTGCCGTTTTATCGAAGGCGACATCAATGCATAACTCGCTATCGTTTTCGAACAGCGCCGTATTATTGATGGCCTCGAAGCGCAGCTTGTCGGATGCGTCGGAGGCATTCGAGATCAGCTCGCGCAGGAAAATTTCCTTGTTTGAATACAGCGAATGAATCATCAGCTGCAGCAGCTGTTTGACTTCGGCCTGAAAGCCCAGAATTTGCTTGTCGGGTGCGCCCATGGTGTCCTCTGTTAACAAAATTGGCAGAAAAAATACGCAAGTTGCTGTGATTTTGGGGCGAGAGGCGGGATTTCAAGCCTGTCGCGAATCGGTCAAGGGCTTTTTTAAGGTTGATCGGGCCGAAAGCTGACCCTACAATCCGGGCGACTGCCTGCGGTTTAGCCCACCTTTCATTTACCTAAAAGCCAAGGAATTCCATGACCATCGCCTCTCGTCTCACCGCCCTGGGTATCACGCTGCCGCCCGTCGCTGCGCCGGCCGCCGCGTATGTGATGTACGTCCGCACAGGCAATACCGTGTTTATCTCTGGGCATATTGCCAAAAAAGAGGGCAAGCCCTGGGTGGGTCAGCTCGGACGTGACATGAGTACCGAGCAGGGAAAACAAGCTGCTCGCGCCGTCGCAGTGGATTTGATGGCAACGCTCAATGCAGCATGTGATGGCGATTTGTCGCGGGTTACGCGCATCGTCAAGCTGGTCAGCCTGGTGAATTCAACGGCTGATTTCACGGAACATCATTTGGTTACTAATGGCGCATCGGAATTGCTGGGTGAAGTATTCGGCGAAGCAGGCAAGCACGCGCGCTCCGCGTTTGGCGTAGCGCAGCTACCCCTGGGTTCGTGTGTCGAAATCGAGATGGTGGCTGAAATCGCCTGACTGCCGCTCGCGATCTGATTTGCCAGCGATGGGTAAGGCGTTAGGCTGCAAAACGCTGCCTGAATTCAGCTCGCACCATGCGCACGCTTGATTGCTCCTGCTGCAAGGTCACGGTTACATATTGATCAGAGGCAGACAGCAGCTGCTGATAAATGCTGCGGCAGAGGGTATATGCCGTCTCGCCCGGCCAGGCCTCACCGAGCAAGGCCTTGGGTAATTGCGGATCATGCAGCTGCACGCGCCGGTAAGCGTGAATCAGCAGCGTGCGCACCGCAAAAGCCTGTTCGGGCTCGGCCTCGCTTAATGCACCGGTCGGTGTCAGCAAGGTTTCAAATCGTCGTATGAAACGCCCGTAGGCTTTGCTGATTTCCTTGAGTGGCCAATGCGATTGGGCCAGCTCGGCCAGCGGCAGTGCACCCGTCACTGTCTGATCTGCGGCCGAGAGTAAGGTCACTTTGTTGTGAGCTTGGGTGCGGCTGAGGATGTCAGTCATCGCCTCAGTCTTCTCGCCCGGATAGGCGAACAGACCGGTATTGAGCGCAGCAAAACCTTCCCACAGCAGTTCTTTTTTCAGCGCGTTTTTTTGTGCCGCTGTGATCTGATTCGGCGCTATCAGTACTAGGGTCCACTGACCCTTCCAGTCGGGGGAGGGGGGTGCGTAGACCCGCTGATGCGCGCGCAAAAATCGTTTTTCACCTTCGGCACTGAGCCGGTATTGGCTGCGGCGGCCACTGCGGTTGGCTTCCAGCCAGCCTTCTTCGACCAGCCGAAACACACTGGTGCGCACTGCGCGCTCACTGATACCCAGCGGCGCCAGCAGGGTGATCAGGCTGCCCAGCCACACCGCACCGCCGCGCGGTGCGATCGCATCGCCAAAGACCGTCATTACCAGCGACTTGGCACGGGGTGGGTCTTGTCGCAGCTGGCGAGCAATCCAGGTCCTGCTGATCGGGGCGGTCATGGGCGGTGATTTCAAATCATTAAATGATACGGATTTTTACGATTATGCAGAATTCGCGTATCATAATCCACATAATTACCCCAAAATGAGGAGACCGCCGCATGTATGCACAAATGGTCGACACTGGCGCAGCCCGACTGCGCGCCGCCGGCGAGCTGAGCGAGCAAGAAAGTGCCTTTCAGGCGCGTATTGATGCCGGCGTCAAGATCGAGCCCAAGGACTGGATGACCGAGGGCTATCGCAAGACACTCATTCGTCAGATTTCTCAGCATGCGCATTCCGAAATCGTGGGGCAACTGCCCGAGGGGAATTGGGTGACGCGCGCGCCCACGCTCAAGCGCAAGACCATATTGCTGGCAAAAATTCAGGACGAGGCAGGTCATGGTCTGTATCTGTACAGTGCCGCCGAAACACTGGGCGTGTCGCGCGATCAGATGACGGCCGATCTGCTGTCGGGCAAGGCCAAGTACTCCAGTATTTTCAATTACCCCACGCTTACCTGGGCCGATGTCGGCATGATCGGTTGGCTGGTGGATGGTGCTGCGATCATCAATCAGATTCCCTTGTGCCGCTGCTCGTATGGTCCGTATGCGCGCGCGATGATTCGCGTCTGCAAGGAAGAAGCCTTTCATGCGCGTCAGGGCTACGACTTGCTCATGTCCTTGTGCAAGGGGACGGCAGAGCAAAAGCAAATGGCGCAGGATGCGCTGAACCGCTGGTGGTGGCCTGCGCTGATGATGTTTGGGCCGCCCGATCAGGAATCGGTAAATAGCGCACAGTCAGCGCAGTGGAAGATCAAGTTGTTTTCGAATGACGAGCTGCGACAGCGCATGGTGGATCAGAGTGTCCCGCAAGCCGAGTATCTGGGATTGACCATTCCCGATCCAGATCTGAAATGGAATGCTGAGCGCGGTCATTATGATTTCGGTGCGATTGAATGGTCGGAGTTTTACGAGGTCTTGAAAGGCAACGGCCCTTGCAATCGCGAGCGACTGGTAACTCGCAACAAGGCATGGGACGATGGTGCGTGGTTCCGCGAGGGTTTGCAGGCGCATGCAGACAAGCATGCGCAGCGTCGTCAATCCAAGGCGGCCTGAGGAGACACCCATGAGCAAAGAATGGCCTTTGTGGGAAATTTTCATACGCAGTCAGCATGGGTTGTCGCACAAGCACGTGGGTAGCCTGCATGCGCCCGATGCGGAAATGGCGATCAACAATGCGCGCGATGTCTACACGCGGCGCAATGAGGGGGTATCGATCTGGGTGGTGCAATCGGGCGATATCGTCGCCAGCACGCCGAGCGAGCGCGGTGAGTTATTCGAGCCATCCAATAGCAAGGTCTACCGCCATCCGACTTTTTTCGTGATCCCCGATGAAGTCGGCAAGCTCTAATCGATCACAGTATGGATAGCGAAAAATTCATCTGGCTGCTGCGCAATGGCGACAATGCGCTGATACTCTCGCAGCGACTCTCGGAGTGGTGTGGCAAGGGACCTGCGCTGGAAGAAGATATGGCGCTCACGAACACCGCGCTCGATCTTCTGGGTCAGGCCACCTTGTGGTTGTCGTATGCGGGTGAACACGAGGGCGCGGGTCGCAATGAAGATCAGCTCGCCTTTCTGCGCGATGCCCCGCAATTCCACAATGTGCTGCTGGTCGAACAGCCCAATCATGATTACGCCGACACCCTGATGCGGCAGTTTTACTTCGATGTCTGGAATTACGAGTGGTTGCAAGCGCTACAGACATCGAGCGACGCGCGTGTCGCCTCCATCGCAGAAAAATCTGTCAGCGAGGTGCGTTACCACCTGCGTCGCAGTACCGATTTGCTGGTGCGTTTAGGTGATGGCTCGGCTGAAAGCCACCGTCGCATGCAATCCGCTGCCGATCAATGGTGGTCGTATACCGGTGAATTTTTTTCGATCGACGCCATTGATCAGGCAATCGCTGCACGTGGCATTGCGCCTCAGCCCGATACCTTGCGTGCAAAGTGGATGTCGCATCTCGCGCAGAGCTTTGATGCGGCCACGCTGACATTGCCGCCGGCAGATGCCTGGATGCACAGTGGTGGCCGTCAGGGTCGACATTCCGAGCATTTGGGTTACCTGCTCGCCGAGATGCAGTTTCTGCAGCGTGCTTATCCCGGAGCCCAATGGTGAAGGCGAGCGACGAGCAGATGTGGCAATGGCTGGAACAAGTCGCTGATCCCGAAATCCCGGTGATTTCAGTGGTGGATCTGGGTATCGTGCGCGGCTGGCGTTGGCTTGACGGTGGGCCGCTGGAAGTAATGATTACGCCGACCTATTCCGGTTGTCCGGCAATGCAGGTGATTGCCGAGGATATACGCAGCGCACTGATGCAGCATGGATTGAGTGAGGTCACGATTACGACCCAATTGTCACCCGCGTGGACGACGGACTGGATGAGCGAGTCCGGCAAGCAGAAATTGCGTGAATTTGGCATAGCGCCGCCAGCGCAGCAGGCCGCTGAAAATGCCATCGATATCTCCGCGATGCTCAGTCGTGATGCGCCCGTGATTGCATGCCCCCAATGCGGTTCGTCGCACACCCGACTGATCAGCCAGTTTGGTTCCACGGCCTGCAAGGCCTTGTATCGATGCACCGATTGCCTCGAGCCTTTTGATTATTTCAAGCCGCACTGATGAGTCATTTTTACTCACTATCCATAGAGCGCGTGCAGCAGGATACGCGCGATGCGATCATCGTCAGTCTGCATCTGCCAGACGAATTGCGTTCGGTGTTTGCATACCAGCAGGGACAGCATCTGACCTTGCGTGCCATGATTGATGGCGAGGACGTACGTCGCTCTTACTCGCTATGTTCTGCGGTGCAGGATGAAAAGCTTCAGATCGCGATCAAAAAAGTCAATGGCGGTGTGTTTTCGAACTGGGCGCATGCGCATCTCAAAGCGGGCATGACGCTGGATGTCATGCCGCCGATGGGGCATTTTCAGGTGCCCTTGCAACCAGAGCAGTCGCGTCATTACCTGGCTTTCGCCGCTGGTAGCGGCATCACCCCAATCTACTCGATCATCAAGACCAGTTTGCTGACCGAGCCACACAGTCGCGTGACGCTCGTCTATGGCAATCGGGCATCATCGACCGTGATGCTGCGCGAAGCACTGGCAGATCTGAAAGATCGTTTTCTCGATCGCTTCTCCATCGTTCATGTGATGAGTCGCGAAAAACAGGATATTGATCTCTTCAATGGTCGCATCGATGCCGATAAATGTCGGGCGCTGGCGGAGCAATGGATAGCTATCGACGACGTGGATGTGGCCTTTATTTGCGGCCCTGAGAGCATGACCCATCAGGTGTCCGAGACTCTGCAATCGCTGGGTATGGTAAAAGACCAGATCAAGACCGAACTGTTTTCCGCTTCCACTAGGGATGCTGCAGCCGCTGCTGCGCGTCGTCAGGCGCGCGCCGGAAATGCGTCAGAACTAGGTGCGCAGTGCGAGGTCAGTTTTATTATCGATGGCCATCATCATCAGATAACGATGCAGCGTGATAGTCAGTCTCTGCTTGATGCCGGGCTGGCGCATGGTATCGACATACGTTATGCCTGCAAGGGCGGCATTTGCGCTACTTGTCGCTGCAAGGTGGTGGAGGGCAGGGTGGATATGGATGCCAATCATGCGCTGGAGGATTATGAAATCGCGCGTGGTTTCGTATTGAGTTGTCAGGCCTTCGCTGCGAGCGAGCGTCTGGTACTGGATTTTGATCAGGACAACTGAGAGGAATATCGTGCAGAACACCGACCCGCAAATGCTCGCACAAGCCACTGCTCGGCATATGTATGCGCAGGACAAGGCAACCCAGGGGCTCGGTATCACGCTGGTCGATATCCATCCCGGTCATGCACGCATGCAGATGACGGTGCGCAGCGATATGCTCAATGGTCACGGGATGTGCCACGGCGGATTCATTTTCACTTTTGCCGATTCTAGTTTTGCATTTGCCTGCAATAGCTACAACGTGCAAACCGTCGCTGCGGGCTGCAGCATCGAGTTTCTGGCGCCCGCTTTCGAGGGCGAAGTTCTGACTGCTTCCGCCACCGAGCAATCGAAGAGCGGGAAGACGGGGATATATGATGTCGTCGTCACCAACGCCGAAGGTAAAAAGATTGCGCTGATGCGCGGGAAATCGCATCAGCTCAAAGGCGAAGTGATACCAACGTAGTCAGGGAAGCGCTGATTAAATGAATGCAGAAAATTTTGTGGCAAGATCATTAGAGCCAAGACATTGAATTTATTGATCCCCGCATCGCACAGCTACGCTGGAGCTCCACAAAACGCAGATTTATTCAGTGTCTGCCTGGCCTGAAAAAACAAGAAGCGCCGAATCAACCATCGAGGAGACACCGCATGCGTGACCGAGCGGATCTGGAGCCGATAGAAACTGCCAGTCAGGACGAATTGCAATCGCTGCAGCTGCAGCGATTGAAAGCCACTCTGCAGCATTCCTACGCCAATGTGCCGCACTATCGCCAGCGCTTTGACGAAAAAGGTGTGCATCCCGATGATCTGAAATCGCTGGCGGATCTGTCCAAATTTCCATTCACGGGTAAAGAGGATTTGCGCGCCAACTATCCGTTCGGCATGTTCGCTGTGCCGCGCGACAAGGTCGTGCGGATACACGCTTCGTCTGGCACCACGGGCAAGCCAACTGTGGTCGGCTACACCCAAAACGATATTGACACCTGGGCCTCACTCGTTGCGCGATCGATTCGTGCGGCCGGTGGTCGGGCAGGCGATATGGTGCACGTCGCTTATGGATATGGTTTGTTTACGGGGGGGCTCGGTGCGCACTACGGCGCCGAGAAACTCGGTTGCACGGTGATACCGATGTCGGGCGGTCAGACGGAAAAGCAGGTGCAGCTGATCACGGATTTTCGGCCGGACATCATCATGGTTACGCCCAGCTACATGCTCAATATCATTGAAGAATTCGAGCGTCAGGGACTTGATCCTGCGGCCAGTTCCATACGCATTGGCATCTTTGGCGCAGAACCCTGGACCGAGGGCATGCGCGATGAAATTGAGCAGCGCGCTGGTCTGGATGCGGTAGATATTTACGGCCTGTCCGAAGTGATGGGGCCGGGTGTGGCCAATGAATGTATTGAGACCAAGGATGGCCCGGTGATTTGGGAAGATCATTTTTATCCGGAGATCATTCATCCCATCACGGGTGAAGTCATGCCCGATGGCGAAGCCGGTGAGCTGGTGTTTACTTCGCTTACCAAAGAAGCCATGCCCGTCATTCGCTATCGCACGCGTGACCTGACACGCTTGCTGCCACCTACTGCGCGTTCTATGCGTCGCATGGACAAGATCGTCGGTCGATCCGATGACATGATGATTGTCCGCGGCGTGAATGTATTTCCGTCGCAGATTGAAGAGCTGCTGTTGCAGCAACCTGCGCTGGCTCCTCACTATCAGATTCTATTGACACGTGACTTGCATCTGGATCAGCTGGAGGTGCTGGTTGAAACTCGCGAAGAAGTTCGTCATGGTGATGGTGTGCGCGGTGGTGCGCAGCTGGAGCAGATGATCAAATCCTATATCGGTATTTCCTGCACGGTGACGGTACTGCCGCCTAATGGCGTGGAGCGCACACAGGTGGGCAAGGCCAGACGAGTCATCGACAAGCGCATGTAGCTTCAGCAGGTGCTCGCTACGAGTGGGCACCAGTCTCATTCACCCAGAATCCTGTCGGCAAATGGCAGGGGAGCATGGGTTCGAACCACGTCAGCCGGCTTGGACGCCGGGCGGTCCCCACTGGACACTCCCCTAGTGCCCCGATGATGCCGATGCGCTAGTCGCGCCCGTTGAGCGATATCAAACCTGCGCACATCTACGCGGGGAATAATTGACTTGGGCACTTGTCTGTTCAGACTGCTGTCGGCGTGAAAATCCTTTGGCAGTACCTGAATGCAAAGGGCCGCTGGTTGATCGAGCAGGGCTTCTTCATTTTCAGGACCCATCATGTCGAATCAATTACCGGTATCTGTCAGATCTCTGAATTTGTCTCCATCAATCGCGGCTCGGACCGAAGTGCGGCCGTTATCGACTGAAATCATCAGTGAGATTTACAAACAATCAGTACCTGGCTTTGCATCGACGGCACTCGACAGACTGCAGGGCAGTCTGTATGCATCGTTGAGGTATCTGCAGCTGAGTGATTCTGATCACACACCGCCCAATACCTGGGTGGGGTATCGCAGTGGCGAGATTATTGGGGTGCTCTTGTTTCGCATCAATGGCAAGTGCGCAAGCGTTCTGTGTGAGGTAGTGACGCTTGATTCATCGCAGATAGATGCCTTCTCGGTGAGTGTCTTCTCGAATTTCCCGAGTATTCGTCATATCAGCTTCAATGCAGTCAGTTTGTCGCGACCGCTTTGTTCACTGCCCAGTCAATTCTTTCCATTTTCGGAAAACTATCTGCTGACATTGCCCGCATCCACCGAGGCCTATATGGCTATGTTGGGTAAATCGACCCGTCAAAGTGTGCGTGGTTATCGTAATCGGCTGCTGCGAGACTTTCCTGACTTTAGCTGGACAGCCTACACCTGCGATGAATTGAGCATTGAGCAGCAACGCCAGCTAGTGCTGACGCTGCAGCAATTCAAGCGGGATAGCATGACTGCGCGTGGGAAATCACCCGTTATTGATGCGGCCGAGACTCAGCATTTTTTGACGATGGCGGCCGAGTGTGGCTTGTTTGGTATTGCTCGGGTCAACGGGCGCATCTGCGCAGGCGCCTTTTCCTGTCGCATAGGGGAGAGCTATGTGATGCTCCTGTCCGCAAGTGATCCTGCGATGAGTATTTACCGGCTGGGCTTGCTGACCTGCCTGTGGTCCGTCGGTGATTGCATCAAGCGCGGTGGCAGCCAGTGCCACATGTTGTGGGGACGTTATCAGTACAAACATCAATTACTCGCTGTGCCTAAAGCTCTCTATCGATTGACTGTTTATCCCTCTTTTACGAAGATGCTGATGCAACCACTCACTGTATCAAGGATGTGCTTTAGCGGCTGTTGCGTTCATATCCTTCAGTACTTGCATAGTCGTTTAGAAAACGAAAAAAATCCTGTATGGCATTGGCTCTATTACCGATTGCGATATTTGAAAAAAATATCAGACGCGATGAGAAAGAAAATCGGTAAGCAAAAGGGATCAACATATTTCGCAAGATAGTGATCGGATGTCTGCGGTGAGAGAAAAAATATCGTGATTCTGCGATTGATGTCGCTGCGACTGAAGCGGCATATTGCTGATAAATCTAGGCACTGTGAATACTTTGTATCAGCGAATACTTTATTAATGGAGTGATTTCAAGTCTGCTTAATGGATATACCTGCAAAAAACATGGCCGCAAGTCTGGAGCGAGTACCCGAAACTCCCACGGGCTCGACCGCGCGACCGGTTGAAGAAAAGCCCTTGGGTCCGACTGCATCGGATCGTTTGTTCCACGCGGTCATGGCACGCTTCACAGGAGGCATCTCGCCCGGGAGTCTCGCACTGGCATTTGCCGATTGGGCAGTTCATTTATCTCACTCTCCCGGCAAGCAGCAAATACTTCAGGAAAAGGCAGTGCGCAAGGCAGTTCGATTTGCGCTCTACGTGATGCGACAGCTATCCGGGCATCAGTGTGAGCCATGCATCCACCCACTTGTGCAGGATGAACGATTTCTTGCGCCCCAATGGCAGCAATGGCCGTTTTGCTTCGTGTACCAGAGCTTTTTACTCCAGCAGCAGTGGTGGCATAACGCGACTACTGGCATAGGGGGTATGTCCGAGCATCATGAGGAAGTCGTGTCCTTCGCGGCTCGTCAATGGCTGGACATGGTCTCCCCGGTGAATTTCATTCTGACCAATCCCGAGGTGCTTGAGGCGACACTTGGCGAAGCTGGCCGAAATTTGCTGCGTGGCTGGGAGTATCTGATCGAAGACGGAGAGCGCGCTATTGGAGGCCACCCGCCGGTGGGCGCCGAAAAATTTCGGCCTGGTCAGGAGGTCGCAATTACTCCGGGTCGTGTTGTGTATCGCAATCGATTGATTGAACTGATTCAGTACGCGCCGAAGACAAGACGAGTTTTTGAAAAACCCCTGCTGATTGTTCCGGCCTGGATCATGAAGTACTACATCCTTGATTTGTCACCGCATAACTCACTCGTTAACTATCTGGTCAGGCGAGGACATACGGTGTATATGATTTCCTGGTGCAATCCTGATGCGGAAGATCGTGATCTTGGTATGGACGCCTATATGCAAATGGGCGTGCTCGAGGCCATCGAGCAGGTGCGGCAACGCAGTTCAGGACAGCAGATTCACACCGTAGGCTATTGTCTTGGCGGTACCCTGTTGGCAATTACGGCGGCATGGTTGGCGCAACAACATCACAAGGATATCGCGTCGATGACCTTGCTCGCTGCGCAAACGGATTTTACCGAGGCAGGCGAATTGCGGTTGTTTATTGACGATAGCCAGCTCGACTATCTGGATGATCTGATGTGGAACCAGGGTTATCTGGATAACCGCCAAATGGCCGGCGCGTTTCAGTTATTGCGCTCGCATGATCTCATCTGGTCTCGCATGGTCAGCCACTATTTGCTTGGCAGACGAGAATCACTGAATGATCTTATGGCATGGAATGCAGATGCGACTCGGATGCCCTATCGGATGCACAGCGAATATCTGCGCCGTTTATTTCTGAATAATGATTTGTTTGCCGGACGTTACAGCGTTAATGGTCGTCCGCTTGCGTTGTCCGATATTCGTGTACCTGCCTTTCTTGTGGCGACGGAGAAGGATCATGTAGCGCCTTGGCGTTCTGTCTATAAATTAAATTTATCCTATAGTGCCGATCTGACTTTTCTTCTGACATCTGGCGGTCACAATGCAGGTATCGCGAGTGAGCCCGGGCATCCCCATCGACTGTACCGTATGACTCTGTTCTCGCCTAACGAAAACTATATCGATCCGGAGCACTGGTACCAGCAAACAAAACCCGAGCCGGGTTCCTGGTGGCCGCGATGGGCCGAGTGGCTCGAGCGCGAGCAGACCATGATTCCCTCGCAACCCATTGCGCCGAATGAGATGCCGGGCTTGCCTGATGCGCCGGGGTCTTATGTGATGCAAAGCTGATTCGACTTTTCTGCGCAATCTCTCACCCGACGTGTGCAATCTTTTTTTCCTTTGGGTTGCTTATTCATTATAAAAATTTTTCATGGGTCGTCCTCTTGTAGAGAAATGTTCCTTTGGGTGGACAACAAGTTCAACAGTCCTGTTGCCAAGTCGTTGGAGTCACAGTCTGTATATGGATCGACAATGCCCTTTGCGGCCGCTGTTGAGTTTCAAGCGCTGACCATGCCGGCACGTTGAGCGCTGGCAGTAGCTGTCGTATTCAGCCCGGCGTCATCGAACAGAGGTTCGCGGCAGCTCATCGCTGCCGGTCATGCAGAAAATTCTCTGGCCTGCTGTGGGTTACCATGTGGTTTGATTGAAATTTCCCCCATCCCATGGCACAAACAGAAATACAACCCGGACAATCCGTCGAGCTGCTCAAGGCCTTGCACATCCTCACGCGCGACGGAAAAATGAATCAGGACAGTCGCCGCAAGCTCAAGCAGGTGAATCACCTGTGCCAGTTTATCGAGCCACTGCTGAGCCAGTTGCGCGCCGATGGCCGCGCGTTGTCCCTAGTTGATCACGGCGCTGGAAAATCCTATCTTGGCTTTATTCTCTACGATCTGTTTTTGAAAAACATCGATGATGACTCGCATGTTTACAGCATAGAAACCCGTGCGGAGCTGGTCGAGCGTTCGCGCGAGCTGGCGAACCGTTTGGGTTTTGGACGAATGTCGTTCCTGCATTTATCGGTTGCAGAATCCATTTCATCGTCCTTGCTGCCCGACACCGTAGATATCGTGACCGCATTGCATGCCTGCGATACCGCAACCGATGATGCGATTACCTTTGCGTTGAAAAAGAAAGCACGCTTTATCGTGCTCGTGCCTTGCTGTCAGGCCGAGGTGGCAGCTACTTTACGCAGGCTGAAAGGGCAGTCATTGGCGCGCAATGTGCTGGCTGAGATTTGGCGTCATCCCATTCATACGCGCGAATTTGGCAGTCATCTGACCAATGTGCTGCGTTGTCTGCAGCTGGAAGCTCATGGATATCAGTTGAATGTGACCGAGCTGGTTGGCTGGGAGCATTCAATGAAAAATGAACTGATTGTAGCCAGTTACAAGGATCTGCCGCGCGAGCGAGCCGCGCGCAAACTCAGTCTGATTTTGGAGGAATTGGGGATTGACGAAATGCAGCAGCGCTTCTGGTTGCCGCCGAAGCAATCACAGCCGGTTTAGTGCTGCCCTTCAACCTGTCTGGCGCGATGCAGGGGCGCTGATGGCAATGAGTGCGTTCCCAGAAGAATTTCGTGCAAAAGCAGGCTGAAGCTGATGATCAGCAGCAGCATGGCAAAGACGAACAGGAAAGCGATCAGCGAATCCAGTTTCAAATGTTGCGCATCATCGATGAAGAGCGTCACCACCACAGAAAACACGATGATCATGCAGCTGGCGGAAATGCCGAGCGCGCGATGAATGGCAGTCGCACGACGGCGCAGCACGCTCAATTCATGCGTCATGGCAGTGCGCAGGCCGGTGCCTACTGACAGTCGCTGTTCCAGTACCTCGCGACGGTCGCTGATACGTTCCAGACGATTGTTGAGAACCCGTAATTGCAGCATCACGCCCAGCAACAAAAACGCCGGGGTGACGGCGAGACTGATGATATTGGTGATGTCTCCAAACAGCGACAACATGAAATGATCCGGTGGTTAATGAGTGGGTTGGCTGGCTTCACCAGCCAATCATGATCGTACCTGATTCTAGCCCGAGTCTGAAAAATCTGGAGCCAATCAGAGGCCGGGAGAGCCATTTTGTGGAACCGTGCGGAGCAAGGCAGCCTGGGCAGCCTTTCATTGTTGGCGAAGAAATAATTCATTTTGTTTTTCTTCGGAAATAGAATAATTTGTCGGGTTGGCGGCAAATAGGAAAAATAAGCACAACTCAAGAAAATCAATGAGTTAGTGCTTTTTCCGGAGTGCTCCTGGCCCGGGGATTTATTTCGAGCCCGAACAATCAATGCCTGCCGGGCGCTGTCGATCGACAAAATTATCAAAAAGAAATCGCTTTACAGGGAGAGTATCAGCATGGATTTCAACCTCTCGGCAGCGCATGCCGAGTTGCAACAGCGCACCCGGCGTTTTATCGAAGAACAAGTCATCCCGATGGAGCGGGATCCGCGCTGCACACCGCATGGCCCCACGGATGAACTGCGCCTGGAATTGGTGGCGAAAGCTCGCAAGGCGGGCTTGTTGTCAGCGCATGTGTCGGAAGAATTCGGCGGTCTGGGTCTGGACCATGTCGGCAAGGCGATTGTCTTCGAGGAATCGGGTTACTCACCTCTTGGTCCGGTGGCGATGAATATCTTTGCGCCCGACGAAGGCAATATGCACATGATGGAAGTCATCTGCACGCCGGCGCAGAAAGAGCGATGGCTGCGGCCGCTGGCAGAAGGGCGCATTCGCTCCTGCTTCTGCATGACCGAACCCGCGCCCGGGGCCGGTGCCGATCCTTCGATGCTGCAAACGACGGCCGTACTTGATGGCGACCACTACGTGATCAACGGTCTGAAGTGGCTGATCACGGGCGCAACGGGCGCATCGTTTGCCATCATCATGGCCAAACTGGAAGATGGCAGCGCCACGATGTTCCTCTCGGATATGGATGCGCCGGGTATCACCGTCGAGCGTCAGATGGATGCGCTCGATAGCTGTTTTGTCGGAGGGCATGGTGTCGTGCGTTTCGAAAATCTGCGTGTGCCCGCCGAGAATGTACTGGGCGCGCCCGGCGAGGGATTCAAGTATGCGCAGGTGCGCCTGTCACCGGCACGACTGACGCACTGCATGCGTTGGCTGGGTGCAGCCCGTCGAGCGCACGACGTGGCGTTGCGCTACGCTGCCACACGTCAGGCTTTTGGCAAATCGCTGGGTCAGCACGAAGGTGTCGGTTTCATGCTTGCAGATAACGAGATGGACATGCACTGCACGAGGCTGGCAATCTGGCATTGTGCGTGGGTGCTGGATCAGGGACATCTGGGGACCCGTGAGTCCAGCGCTGCGAAAGTGATTTCGTCCGAAGCTATCTGGCGTGTGATTGATCGCAGCGCACAGATTCTGGGCGGTAGCGGCATGACGCATGAAACGATTGTTGCCCGGATTTTTGCTGATGCTCGCTCCTTCCGCGTCTACGACGGCCCGAACGAGACCCATCGCTGGAGTCTGGCCAAACACGCTCTGAAACATCTGCGTCACTGAAAAAAGGCTGATCATGGCAGACATCATTCTGGAAACACGCCAGTTGACACGCGAATTCAAAGGTTTCGTCGCGGTCAATGAGGTCAATCTTCATGTGCAGCGGGGCCATATCCATGCACTGATAGGCCCCAATGGTGCGGGTAAAACGACTTGCTTCAATCTTCTGACCAAATTCCTGGTGCCCAGCTCGGGGCAGATTTTGTTCAATGGGCGTGATATCACCATGCTGCAACCAGCGCAGATCGCGCGCATGGGCATTATTCGTTCATTCCAGATCTCTGCCGTATTTCCTCATCTGACCGTGCTTGAAAACGTGCGCATCGGATTGCAGCGCAATCTGGGTACCTCATTTCATTTCTGGAAGAGCGAGGCCACACTCGAGCAGCTCAATGCACGAGCCATGGACTTGCTTGATGAAGTCGGACTGGCGGAATTTGCCTCCAGTCTGACGGTTGATCTGCCTTATGGTCGCAAGCGTGCGCTGGAGATTGCGACCACGCTGGCCATGGAGCCTGAATTAATGCTGCTCGATGAACCTACGCAGGGTATGGGTCATGAGGATGTGCGTCGGGTGACGGACCTGATCAAAAAAGTATCGAAGGGTCGTACGGTGCTGATGGTCGAGCACAACATGAGTGTGGTGGCGGATATCTGCGATCGCATCTCGGTACTGCAGCGTGGCGCGATTCTGGCCGAAGGCGATTACCAAACCGTATCCCAGAACCCGCAAGTGCTCGAGGCTTACATGGGTAGTGCGACTGCATTGGAAGGAGCGCACTGATGACGCTGGCACTGGAAATCAGCAAGCTCCAAGCCTGGTATGGCGAGTCACATATTCTGCATGACGTGAATTTGTCGGTGGCCGAAGGTGAAGTCGTGACTCTGCTGGGTCGCAACGGCGCGGGCCGTACCACCACGCTGCGCGCGATCATGGGGCTGACCGGACGTCGTGAAGGTTCGATCAAAATCAATGGGCAGGAAACAGTCGCTTTGCCGACGCATCGCATCGCGCATCTGGGCGTGGGCTATTGCCCTGAAGAGCGTGCGATTTTTTCCTCGTTGTCTGCAGAAGAAAATTTGATGCTGCCGCCGACACTGAAAGCAGGCGGTATGTCGGTCGACGAGATTTTTGACATGTTCCCTAATCTGGCAGAGCGGCGTCACAGTCAGGGTACAAGGCTCTCTGGCGGTGAGCAGCAGATGCTGGCAGTGGCGCGCATTCTGCGCACGGGTGCGAAGTTGCTGCTGCTGGATGAAATTTCCGAAGGTCTTGCACCCGTCATCGTGCAGGCGCTGGCGAAGATGATTCTCATGCTGAAAAAACAGGGCTACACCATCGTGATGGTGGAGCAGAATTTTCGTTTCGCAGCGCCACTGGCGGATCGTTTTTACGTGATGGAGCACGGCCAGATTGTCGAACAGTTTGCCGCGCCTGAACTGGCATCCAAAATGAACGTGCTCAACGAGCTGCTGGGAGTCTAGGATGGAAATTTTCGGCGTATCCACTTCCGCTTTGATGGGCCAGCTCCTGCTGGGCCTGGTCAACGGATCTTTTTATGCGATGTTGTCGCTGGGCCTGGCGGTGATCTTTGGCCTGCTCAATGTGATCAATTTTGCCCACGGGGCGCTCTACATGATGGGCGCTTTCTTTGCCTGGATGGGGTTGCAGTATTTCGGTATCAATTACTGGGTGATGCTGCTGTTGGCGCCTTTGCTGGTTGGCGTGTTCGGCATCATTATCGAGAAGACCATGCTGCAGTGGCTGTACAGGCTTGATCATCTCTATGGTTTGCTGCTGACCTTCGGCATTACACTGATGCTCGAAGGGATATTCCGCTCCTTTTATGGTGTATCGGGTCAGCCTTACACGGTGCCTGCACTGCTTGCAGGTTCGACCGATCTGGGCTTCATGAACTTGCCAAACTATCGTGCCTGGGTGGTGCTCGCATCGATCATCGTTTGTCTGGCAACCTGGTTCGTGATCGAAAAAACTCGACTCGGTGCGTATCTGCGCGCAGGTACCGAAAATCCGAAAATGGTTGAAGCCTTCGGCGTGAACGTGCCCTTGATGGTGACACTGACGTATGGCTTTGGTGTGGCCCTTGCCGGTTTTGCGGGTGTGCTCGCCGCACCGGTGCTGCAAGTCTCGCCGCTGATGGGATCGAATCTGATCATCGTGGTGTTTGCTGTCGTGGTCATTGGCGGCATGGGATCGATCCTGGGATCTATCGTGACGGGTCTGGGTCTGGGCATTATCGAGGGCTTTACCAAAGTGTTTTATCCGGAGCTGTCTTCGACGGTGGTATTCATCATCATGGCGATTGTCTTGCTGATTCGCCCGGCCGGCCTGTTCGGTCGCGAAAAATAAGGAGTGGCTGCGATGCTGAAAAAACTCGGTTATGCCGCCGTGCTGCTGATTGCGCTGGTAGCGCCCTTTGTGATGTATCCCGTGCTGCTGATGAAGATACTGTGCTTTGCACTGTTTGCCTGCGCCTTCAATCTGCTGATTGGTTTCACGGGCCTGCTGTCTTTCGGTCATGCTGCATTTTTTGGTGGCGCCTCGTATATTGCAGGTCATGCGTTGAAAGTTTGGGGCGTACCGACAGAGGTGGGTATTTTGCTGGGCGTGCTCTTCGCCGCCATCGTCGGGCTGGTGATGGGCAAGCTGGCAATTCGTCGTCAGGGTATTTACTTCACGATGATCACCA
>JBDKLM010000032.1:0-9768 GCA_039806005.1 Pseudomonadota bacterium | reverse complement strand
TTCGGTGTGTTTCGCAAGCAGACGGCCGGCGTGGCGCTCAAGTGTGAGGCCACATAGCGACAGCAAAGGATGGGCATCATCGCGAGCGTGCAGCATCTGCTCGCGCAGCTGGTACAACTGCGCATCACTGGGATAGTGGTCGGCACCGCACTGCAGAAACCAGTAACGCAGCAGATTATCGAGACGATCATTACTTAGTTGACTGATTCGCTCTATCACCAGCGAGTCGGCATCACCACAGCGTTGCAAATCCATCGCCGCCAGCTCATCCAGCAATCGCTGCGCGGTCTGCAGATGTTTCGCACTGCGAGCAATCGACTTTTGTACACCGGGCCACTGTTGTTCGAGCAGCGGCATGAGTTGATGGCGAACCTCATTGCGACGAAAACGCAAGTTGTCATTGGATTCATCGACGATATGCTTGATAGCCTGGGTATCTGCCCAGCATTCAAGGTCCGCACGCGTCATCTCGAGCAAGGGTCTGCCCAATGCGATGCCAGCGCCTAACAAGGGGTGTTCGGACTGCAGCATGGCCATCGCGGACAAACCGGGCAATCCTGCGCCCCGTAATAACTGCAACACGACAGTTTCGGCCTGATCATCCTGATGATGTGCGGTCAGCAGAAGTGGTACGTGGTTAGAGATGCACATATCGGCGAGTGCATCGTAGCGGGCGAGTCGTGCAGCTTGCTCGATACCGAGCTTGTCATGAGGATTGATTTGCACTTCACGTGCGACGAACCCCACCCCCACTTGCTGCGCTTGCGCCTCACAATGCGCAAGCCAGTGATCTGCATTGGGACTCAAGCCGTGATGAATATGAAAGGCGAATAGTTTGATACCGCGCTGCTTGCAGGCAGCAGCAGCGAGGTGCAGCAGCACCGTCGAATCCAGACCACCACTGAAAGCGAGTGCGATGCGGGGTACGATGCGGTCAGAAACAACAACGCGCGCCAGAATGTCTTCCAGCGCGCGTTGAAATACCGAATCCAGCGAAGGTGTGGAATTACTCAGCGGAGGCGATTTCCTTGAATTTGCCATAGCTCATCAGCTTTTCATGACGCGCGGCCAGAAGTTCCTTGGTCTTCATGCCCTGGACCTGGCGAAGAGAATCAGCCAGAGCACGCTTGAGCAGCACGGCCATTTGTTTGGGATCACGATGCGCGCCGCCCAAAGGTTCGTTGACGATCTTGTCAATGAGGTTCAGTGCCTTGAGGCGATGCGCAGTCAGGCCCAGCGCTTCAGCTGCATCAGAAGCGCGATCGGCTGTTTTCCAGAGAATCGAGGCACAGCCTTCGGGCGAGATGACCGAGTACGTTGAATACTGCAGCATGAGTACAGAATCACCCACCGCAATCGCCAGCGCGCCACCTGAGCCGCCTTCACCAATGATGGTGGCGATCAGCGGCACTTTGAGTTCCGCCATCGCATACAGGTTGTGGCCAATCGCCTCGGACTGGCCACGCTCTTCGGCGTCAATGCCGGGGAAAGCGCCGGGCGTGTCAACGAAGGTGAATACGGGAAGATTGAATTTTTCGGCGAGTTTCATCAGACGCAGCGCCTTGCGATAACCCTCGGGCTTGGGCATGCCGAAATTGCGCATGGCGCGTTCTTTGGTATCGCGCCCTTTCTGGTGGCCGATGACCATGCACGACTGTCCGTTGAAGCGCGCGAGACCACCGACGATGGATTGATCATCAGCGTAGGTGCGGTCGCCATGCAACTCATGGAAATCAGTGAAGATTTCATTCACATAATCCATGGTGTAGGGACGCTGCGGATGACGCGCGATTTGCGATACCTGCCAAGGTGTCAGCTTGGCGTAGAGATCTTTGGTGAGTTGCTGACTCTTTTGCGAAAGGCGATCGATTTCTTCGCTGATATCGACAGCAGAGTCTTCCTGGACGAAACGCAGCTCTTCGATTTTGGATTCGAGTTCGGCGATGGGCTGCTCAAAGCTGAGGAAGGTGATTTTGCTCACATTGACTCCTTGTCATCCTGGCAATTGCATTCGGGGCGCGACTTGCGGCGCCAAGGATAGTAGCATTCTTGCATCTAATCAATCAGTATTCTACCGGTACCGGGTCCAGACTACGCCACAAGTACCAGGTGGCCACGGTACGCCAGGGTTCCCAGTTGGCCGAGACCTCACGCGCGTCGCTGCGGGAGACTGGCTCACCAGAGAAATAGTTGACGCTGATACCCCTGAGCAGTCCGACATCATCCAGAGGCAAGATGTTGGGGCGCAGAAGATTAAAGATCAGGAACATCTCGGCAGTCCAGCGGCCGATGCCGCGAATCTGGATCAACTCGGCGATAACGTCTTCGTCTTCCATTGAGGACCAGTCTTTTTCATGGACGGTGCCATCACGAAAATGAGCAGCAAGATCCAGCAAGTACTCCACCTTGCGTTTAGACAGGCCACAGCCAGCCAGTTTCACCTGCCCCTGCCGTGTGACTTGTGCTGGGGTCATTTTCGGACATACCACCAGCATGCGTTCCCACACCGCTTGCGCGGCTTTGACTGAAATCTGCTGCCCGACGATGGAACGCGCCAACGTCACAAAAGGATCGCCGCGTCCCACCAGCTGCAAATCACCAAAACGCGGAATGAGTTTCTTCATGATGCGATCACGCCGCATCAGCTCAGACTTGGCCTTCTCCCAGTAATCAGGCACAAACAGCGGATCAGATCTTGTCGCCATGAACTTATGCCCTTCGCCATTCGGTCAGACCGCCGGGTTTGTCTTCAAGGATGATTCCCTGCTCGAGCAAGGCGCCACGAATACGGTCAGCCTCGGCAAAATTCTTGTCTTTCTTGGCTTGTGCACGCGCTGCAATCTGCTCGGCAACTTCGTCATCAGCCAGACCACCCGCCACTGCGGCGCCCTGAAGGAAAGCCTGAGGTTCGCGCGTCAGCAAGCCCAGCACTGCGCCCAGGCCCCGGAGCTGACGCGCCATCACGGGTGAATGATGTCGATTCACTTCGGTCACCAGATCAAACAGCACAGCGATGGCGATCGGTGTGTTGAAGTCATCATTCATCGCATCAGCAAAGCGTTGTGCGTGCGGTTCGTTCCAATCCAGTGGTGCGGAGTCTGGCGCAGTATCTTTGAGTGCGGTGTACAGACGAGTGAGCGCGCTGCGGGCATCGTCAAGATGCACATCGGAGTAGTTCAGGGGACTGCGGTAATGCGCACGCAGGATAAAAAAACGAACCACTTCAGCATCGAATTTTTTGAGGACTTCGCGAATGGTGAAGAAATTGCCCAATGACTTGGACATTTTTTCGTCATCAACCCGCACAAACCCATTGTGCATCCAGTAATTGACGAAGGTGTTCGCATGCGCGCCCTCGGATTGCGCAATTTCGTTTTCATGGTGAGGAAATTGCAGGTCCTGACCACCACCGTGAATATCGAATCGCTCACCCAGCAGATCGCATGACATGGCAGAGCACTCGATGTGCCAGCCCGGACGCCCTGCACCCCAGGGCGATGGCCATTTGACTTCGTCGGGCTCTGTGTCACGCGCGGATTTCCAAAGTACAAAATCCAGCGGGTCACGCTTGGCACTGTCGATATCGACACGCTCGCCGGCGCGCAAGTCATCCAGAGATTTACCGGAGAGCTTGCCGTACCCTTCAAAATCGCGAACGGAAAAATTCACATCCCCGTCGGGGGCTTGATAGGCCAGGCCGCGCGCTTCGAGTTTGGCGATCAGGCTGAGCATCTGCGGCACATAGGCGGTGGCACGTGGCTCATGATCAGGTCGCTGCACGCCGAGCGCGTCGGCATCCTCATTCATGGCCGTAATGTAGCGGTCGGTCAGCGCAGAGATGGATTCTTTGTTTTCGACAGCGCGGCGGATGATTTTGTCGTCGATGTCAGTGATGTTGCGAACGTAGGTCACGTGGTAATCCTGGGCGCGCAGCCAGCGCTGCACCATATCGAACACCACCATCACGCGCGCATGCCCCAGATGGCAAAAATCGTACACGGTCATGCCGCATACGTACATGCGCACCTTGCCCGGTTCTATCGGAGAAAATACTTCCTTGTCACGCGCCAGCGTGTTGTAAATTCTAAGAACACTCATGAATGATCTGGAAGTGGTGTGGCTGCCCAGCGAGCGGACCACCCTGCGAATTCGTATGGGCCCCTGAGCAGCGATTGATAACCCATAGTGTTATCAAAAATCTGCGGACCGTCTTTGTTAAAATGCGGCTTTTGCGCAGTATAACATTGATGCAATAGTCCCTCGTTGGCTGATGCGCTATTCGATCTCTATTTTTACAACAAAGGAAAATACATGCTGCTGATCCGTCGTCACCTGATGCGCTGGCTCGCCGTTGGGCTCGTGAGCAGCATATCCTGCCTCGCTTTGGCTGATAACCCACCCAAGGTGTCCATGAAAACCAGTATGGGCGAGATGGTGATCGAACTTAATCCTGAAAAAGCGCCCATTACCGTCAAAAACTTTCTCGAATATGTACGCGAGGGTTTTTATAACGGCACGATTTTTCACCGAATTATCTTTGGCTTCATGATCCAGGGTGGTGGGTTCGATGAAAAATTCCAAGAAAAGCCCACGCGTGATCCGATCAAGATTGAATCCAAAAATGGTCTGCGAAACAAAAAATATACGATAGCGATGGCCCGCACCAGCGATCCGGACTCTGCTTCAGCGCAGTTTTTCATCAACAGCGAAGACAATCGCTTTCTCGACTTTCCCGGCCGGGATGGCTGGGGCTATGCGGTATTTGGCAAAGTCATTTCAGGCACAGAAGTGGTTGACAAAATACAGCGAGTAAAGGCCGGCGAAGATGGCTTGCCCAACCCCAAGGTGGTCATCGAATCCGTCACCATCATCGATTAATTTTTTAGTGCAATTCAAGGAATATCATGAGCGTTTTACTCACCACTAATCACGGCCAGATCACACTGGAACTTAATGCCGAGAAGGCACCAAAAACCGTGGAAAATTTTTTGAGCTATGTGAAGTCTGGCCATTACGATGGCACGATTTTTCATCGAGTCATTGATGGCTTCATGATTCAGGGTGGTGGTTTTTCACCCGACATGCGACAAAAGCCCACCGAAGACCCAGTGGAAAACGAAGCGAACAACGGCCTGACCAATGATCGCTACACGATTGCGATGGCCCGCACATCGGATCCACACTCCGCCAGCGCGCAGTTTTTCATCAATGTGAATGACAACGACTTTTTAAATTATCCAGGCTCGGATGGCTGGGGATATTGCGTGTTTGGCAAAGTTACCTCAGGCACTGAAGTGGTCGACGAAATTGGCAAGGTCGACACAGGTCGCCGCAGCATGTTCTCCGATGTACCTACCGAGGATGTGGTGATCGAAAAAGCGGAAATCGTCTGAAAAGCCAGCGCCAGACAATGAGCGCATCAGTCGCAAGAACGACACGGTCAGCGCCATCTGAAACACTGGCGCTGTTCATCTCCGACTTGCATCTCAGTTCAGACCTGCCCAAAACCACCCAGCGCTTTTTCGATTTTCTGCGTGATCACGCGCTGAAGACCAAGGCGCTGTATTTACTGGGTGATATTTTCGAGTATTGGGCTGGCGATGATGATCTTGAAGATCCTTTTCACCGCAAGGTAATCCAGGCGCTGCGCAGCGTGAGCGATCATGGCGTTTCCGTGTATTGGATCGCAGGCAATCGGGATTTTCTGGTAGGTGAAAGTTTTGCCAATGCGTGTGGCATGCAACTGCTCGGCGAGCCTCATGTTGCCGAGATTGCAGGCAAGCGGGTACTGCTGCTGCACGGCGATGCGCAATGCACGGACGATACGGCGTACATGGCGTTTCGATCTCAAGTGCGCGACCCGGAATGGCAACGTGTCTTTCTCGCCCGCCCACTGGCCGAACGAAAAGCCATCATCAGCGGCATGCGCGAAGGCAGTCGTCAGGCACAGCGCGAAAAGCCCATGGCCATCATGGATGTCAATGCCGGAGAGATTGAGCGCCTGTTTGATGCCTGTGGGTTAACGCTGATGATTCATGGACACACGCACCGCCCACAGGTTCATGAGCACAATGGGCGCATTCGGCATGTGCTGCCCGACTGGGATTGTGATGCTGATGTGGTTCGAGGCGGGTGGATTGCGATGGATGCTGCGGGCGAGGTTTTGCGGGTCAATGTGGCTGATCCCAACTAACGACTTTTGTGTGCGATCAACCTCACTCAACTAATTTGTTCAACTGCTCTGGATTAAATTTATCCAGCTCCGGTACTGTCTCGCAGTGAATCCCCGCTGCCTTCAGCGCTTCCACAATCTTCACGAGCTGCAGCTCTTGCGATGCCGCATTGTCGATCAGACCATGCATGGCTTTCGATAAGGGATCATCACCATTGGGTGTTAAACCATACGCGGCAAACATGCGTGCCGCCGCGTCTTCGCGCGCACTCAGCGCCTCTTTTTCAATGATGCGTGCAGGATTACCCACCGCCGTGGCGCCGGGCGGCACTTCTTTGACCACGACCGCATTGGATCCGACCTTGGCACCCTCACCCACCGTGAATGCGCCGAGTACCTTGGCACCGGCACCAATGATCGCACCACGACCCAGCGTGGGATGGCGCTTGGTGCCTTTGGAAAGCGAGGTACCGCCTAGAGTGACGCCTTGGTAAATCGTGCAATCGTCGCCGATCTCTGCGGTTTCACCGATCACCACGCCAAAGCCATGGTCGATGAATACCCGCCGACCAATGGTCGCTCCGGGATGAATCTCGATGCCCGTCAGACCGCGCGCCAGGTGTGAAATGAACCGACCCAACCATTTGAAACCCGCACGCCAGCAAGCGTTGGCCCAGCGATGCATGACCACCGCATGCAGGCCGGGGTAGCAGGTCAGCACCTCCCAGCGACTGCGGGCTGCGGGGTCGCGTTCGATAATGCTGGCGATATCTTCCTGAAGTCGACTGAACATGGGGTGCTGTGCAAATAGGCCGAGAATGAATTTTATTGGATTTATTTGGCAGGGAGCATACGCTGCCGGCGAGCTTCGTAGAGACAAACTCCAGATGCGACGGACACATTCAGACTTTCCACCGATCCCTGCATGGGCAGTGACACCAGTCGATCGCAATTCTCGCGTGTCAGGCGACGCAAACCCTCGCCCTCAGAACCCATCACAAAGGCAGTACCACCCGTGTAATCAATGTCATACAAGGTCTGCTCCGCATCTTCGGTGGTGCCCGTGAGCCAGATATCATGCTCCTGCAATTCGCGCATCGCACGCGCGAGATTCGTGACTGTGATGTAGGGCATGGTATCCGCAGCGCCACTGGCGACCTTGGAGGCGGTGGCGTTCAAACCCACTGCCCGATCCTTGGGCGCGATCACGGCGTGCGCACCGGCACCATCAGCGACCCGCAGGCAGGCACCGAGGTTATGCGGATCCGTCACCCCATCGAGCAGCAATAGCAACGGAGGTCCCTGAATGGCGTCCAGCAATTCGCTGAGATTGCGCGCGAGCGATAGCTCGCCGGCACGCGCGACCACCCCCTGATGACGGCGCGTGCCCACCATCGCATCAAGCCTTTGATCATCTGCCTGAATAATCCTGAGATTGGCGGCTTTGGCAGCCCGCAGCAGATCTCCCATGCGGCGATCATGGCGCGAGGCGTCCACGTAGACTTCCTCTATCGTCGATGCATCATGCCGTATGCGGGCCGTGACTGCGTGAAAGCCAAAAATCAATCGGGTTTTCATGATCGGTGCTTATTTACGTGCTTATTTACTTGCTTATTTACGTGCTTATTTACGTTTCTTTTTGCCGTTACGAGCCGTGGATTTTTTGGCTGCACCAGCATTTTTCTTGTCAGGTTTCGTCGATGGTGGACGCTTGGCAGATGTTTTCTTGCTCGCAGATTTGGGCGCGTGGGCGTTGTCTGCTCGGCGTGATTCGTTTTTCAGCTGTGTACGTATGCCAGGCTGGCTCACCAGCCGCAAGTCAATGCGACGTGCATCGAGATCAACCCGACTGACCTGCACCGTCACACGATCGGTGAGCTGATAGCGTATTCCGGTGCGTTCACCACGCAATTCATGACGCGCATCGTCGTACTGAAAATAATCGGCGCCGAGATCAGTCACATGCACCATGCCCTCAATGAAGAGCGCATCAAGCTGCACAAAAATACCGAATGCGGCAACGCCGGATATGGTGCCAGTGAATTCTTCACCAAGCTTGTCGCGCACGAAGTAGCATTTGAGCCAGGCCTCGACGTCACGTGAAGCCTCATCCGCGCGACGCTCATTGGCAGAGCAGTGTATCCCCAGCGATTCCCAGATAGCCAGATCACCTTCGGCGCGTTTTTTGCCCGCTGCCCTGTCCTTGGCCTGTATTTTTCTGGCGGCAGGCGAAAGATTGGTGTTCAGATTCTCGGTAAGAATACCCTTGGGGTGGTACTGCTTGCTCTGCAAGATCGCTTTGATGACCCGATGCGTGAGCAGATCGGGATAGCGCCGTATAGGGCTCGTGAAATGCGCATAAGCGTCATACGACAAGCCGAAGTGTCCGATATTGTCAGGACTGTAAACAGCTTGTTGCATGGAACGCAGCAGCATGGTCTGCAAGAGCAGTGCATCAGGGCGGCCCTTGATTTTTTCCATCAGCGCTGCGTAATCCGAGGCAGTCGGCGATGTGCCACCACCCAGACTGAGACTGAGTTGCTTCAGGAATGTCCTGAGCTGATTGAGCTTTTCTTCGGTGGGACCGGCGTGGATGCGATACATGCCGTGGTGCTTGTGGCGCTCCATGAAATCAGCAGCGCAAACATTTGCGGCCAGCATGCATTCTTCAATCAGGCGATGTGCATCATTGCGAGTGCGAGGCAGAATCTGCTCAATCTTGCCGGCGGCGTTACAGACGATGTAGGTTTCGGTCGTTTCGAAATCCATGGCACCGCGTTCACGACGTGACTGCAGCAAGGCCTGAAACAGTTCGTAGAGATTCTGCAAATGCGGCAAGAGACCCGCGCGCCGCGCCGCCTCGGGACCGCGCGTGTTACCCAGAATGGCCGCGACCTCGGTGTATGTGAGTCGTGCAGCGGAGTGAATGACGGCCGGATAAAACTGGTAGGCATGAATATCGCCTTTGGCAGTGATCACCGCATCACACACCATGGTCAATCGATCGACGGCGGGATTCAGCGAGCACAGGCCATTGGACAGCTTCTCGGGCAGCATCGGAATCACACGACGAGGGAAATACACAGATGTACTGCGTTCGAGCGCGTCGACATCCAATGCGTCGTTGGGCTTGACGTAGTGACTGACATCGGCAATCGCAACGATGAGTCGGAAGCCCTGGCCGCGACCAATTTTCACTGGCTCGCAATAAACCGCGTCGTCAAAGTCGCGCGCGTCTTCACCATCGATAGTAACCAGCGGTATGTCGCGCAGATCGACTCGATTTTCCAGATCGGCAGGACGAACTTCCGAGGGCAATTTCGCAGCCAGCGCTTTGGCCGCCTCGGAAAACTCATGCGGCACGCCGTACTTGCGCACGGCGATTTCGATTTCCATGCCGGGATCGTCAATGTCACCCAGCACTTCGGAAATAATGCCCACCGGCTGAGCGTAACGTGAGGGTTGCTCGGTCAGTTCCACGCTCACCACCTGCCCGGCGCGCGCCTTGCCCGGCGCGGTAGCCAGCAGAATGTCATGACTGATGCGCTTGTCCTCGGGCACAACCAGCCAAACGCCATTTTCATTGACCAGCCGTC
>JBDKLM010000031.1:0-48951 GCA_039806005.1 Pseudomonadota bacterium | reverse complement strand
GTCAGCGAGGCAATTTGTGCATTGCTCAGCGCAGTTACTTGGATAGTATCGAGTGCCTGCAAGGCAGTAAAGCTAATAGAACTTATCTGATCATCGGTGAGCGCCGCAATCTGATCCGTACCAAAGCTTTTCATCTGCACGGCACTGATGCGACTTATTTGCGGAGGCTCGAATCGGGTGATCTGATCACTGGTCAATGCCTTAATCTGTGCAGTCCTAAGAGCCGGAATCTGCGTTGATGTCAGGGCGGTGAGCTGATCTGCCGACAAGGACGGAATCACTGTGGTTGGCAAGGCACTGATTTGCTGTGTCGTCATCCCCGGGAATGCATCAGCACTGATCAGCGCGAGATCAGCAGTCGTCAAGCTCGCAATCTCGGCGGTAGTGACGGTACGAATCGTTGCCGTATCCAAGGCAGCAAAATCCACGACGGTGGCGCCCGTCGCAGTGTAGGTCATTGGTGTACCTGAAAGTCTTGTGATTTCGCTCATGATTCACTCACTACAAAAGTAATTTATTTATTCGTTATTCGATAATTACGGTCTATATCTGACGCATATCCATGCTGTTTACAGAGATCCAGCAGACCACTCTCAAGCGATCTGACCGCCCGCCTTGTAGCTTCAAGAACTTTGTCGGGACTAAATATTCCTTTTGAAATTGTTATTTCACCGTTGGCAAGCTGCACCACACGGTTTTCATATTCATCCAAATTCGATGTAATCAATTCGGGAACATTCAATGCATGCAACACACTAGTGCCCATACGCGACACCATGGTGTCACCACCGACAGTCACGATGGGAATTTGAGCCTGTATGACATCGTTGGTCGTTGAACCACAGTTGTAGGGATAGGTATCGAGAAAAACATTCGCCAGTCTCAAACTCGCGCGATACTCTGCATAGCTTGTTCGCGGGCTAAAAATGATACGACTGAGATCGGCATTGGCGCGGGACGCATAATCACGCAGATTTTTTGTCGCAGCCGAATTGTCATCAATCAGCCAAAGCACTGCATTGGGCAAACGTTCGAGTATGGAGAGCCAGCGATCGAAAAGTTCAGGATTGATCTTGTAGCTGTTGCCAAAGGCAGCCATGACCCAGGCATCTTCCGGCAATCCAAACTCGCTGCGCTGAGCCACTCGTACGGGCGCTGTCTCCAGAGCCAATGGCAGGAAACTTCCCTCCACATAAAGCGGTGGCTCTTTGAAATACTGTGCAGATGACGCGGGCGTGACATGACGATCGGTAATCACGAAATCAAACCAGGGCATGGCCGTGGTACCGATGAAACCCAGATAGGTTCCCTGCAAAGGCGCCGGATGCAAAGCGAATATGCCTGGTCGAGCACCGGAGCTCAAGCCGTGCATGTCAATCAGTACGTCAATCTCGTCTGCGCGAATCAGTGCGGCCACTTCTTCATCATTGAGCTGATGAATCGACCGGTGATGCTCGAATGCACGCTTGAGCCGATCACGATGCGGCGTCCCATCTTCGGGACTGAAATCATATGCATAAAGTTCGAAACGGCTGCGATCGTGCGCCTCCAGGAAATCACCTAGCAGCAGCCCCACCGCATGCACACACAAGTCGCCGGAGACATAAGCCAGTCGCACGCGCTTGTGCCGCTGAGCGGGCAATGCAGGCGCAGATTCTTTCAAGGGATAAGTACGGCTGACAAACGACTGCGCAGTGAGGAGCTGCTGCAAAGGGCTGTCGGTCAGCGCAAGCATTGCCAATGGCGATGTCGCCATCAACAGATCATTCATCCGAATGCCCGGCAGTTCCTTGTAGACCGGCCACATGCAAGCCTTCTGACGTACGTGGACCCAATGCTGTATCACGTTCGCCTGCTTGGGATTGAGATGCAGGCTCTGTTCCAGCGCCTGCTCGGCTAGCACATAGCGCTTGGCATTTTCGTGAACGCGTCCGATGTGGTTTAGCGCAAGTATGGTGGCGCTGTTATCAATACGTTCGTTCAGATATTGGTCGGCGACGACCTGAGCCCATTGTGCGAGCGCCTGTGCGGTCTGACCTAGACGCTCGTAAACCAAACCAAGATTGATCGCAGCCTCGGCGCATTGCGACCGCAACGCCAAACATTGCTGATAAGTGCCGACGGCAGCAGCGCAATCGCCGGTACTTTGCAAGAGCGCACCCAAATTAAAGAGCGCCAGAAATTTGTGTGGATGCTCATTGACTGCCAGCCATTCGCGATAGCGCACAATGGCCGCTTGCACCTGGCCTGCTTCACGCAGGGCATCGCATTCGCGGAACAGTTGATCCAGACTGAGCTGCGGCGCAACGGCTACTCCGGACGTGACCGATCCCGTCGCCTTGGGCGACGCACCGCCTGCGGTACGGATGTCCGCGTGCTTGTCGGATTTCTGTCTGAATCGTTGGTTTGCCATACGCTTGCCCCATTAACGGGGTCGCAAAAACAGTGAACGACCTGCTTCTGTGCAAGCTTCATGCCATAACAAAAATAATAATTTTTTGACGCGTCAGATCTAGAGGAAATGCGGCATCTGAGGGGAAGATAGCTTTTTGATATGTGATGCTGAGTTAGTCTGTCGATATGTCGACAGCGCGTCTGGTCAGCCTCAACCGGCGACGCAGGTGCGCGACCCGATCTTCAGTCGGGCACCTTCGATTTCAGCCGAAACCACGGCCTCGAGGGTTGAGCTGGTCTTGCCCATGGCCTCAACGAGGCGTTCTGCCCAGTCGAAGTATTCGAGCTTGTGCTGATCCGACCAGGCCTTGGGTGATGCCGGGCTGGCGAGCGTTCGTACACTTTCTATAACCTCAGCCAGCTTGATGAGTCTGGCCTTGCGGGATAAATGCGGTGCCGAGCGCATTCGCAAGGCCTTGCGTGTGACGAGCGAAAAACGGGGATGGTCCGTGATCTCGGCAACGATGAAAGCTATCTCGCTGCCAAACACGCTCACCAGCTCGGTCTCGTTGGTATCGGTGGTCTGGAGTATGTCATGCAATATCGCACTGGCCAGCAAAAAAATATCGGTCTCGCCCGCCTCTTCGGCGAGAACAAGAGCGAGGTCTTCGGCATTGCCGACACAGGCAGCACCCACCTCCGACGGTGGCTTGGCAAGCGCTAACTTCCCTGGCCGGAAAGCTTTCGCTTTATCGATGAGCGGAGAACGGATCGTCATGATTTCCTCTTCGATAACATCATTACCCTGTGAGTCCAGCGTAGATCGGCGCGAGGCTCACGGCCCGGGGCTGCGGGCGCGAACAAATCACCGCTCCGATGACTACTTATCGACAGCAGATGCACTTTCCCGAGGGCGCTCCCATAACGCATGCTAACCTGCTACCCCATGTCCAGTCACAGCCTTCCCGTCAGCCCCGATCTGATCGACTCGCGTTACGCATTCTGGCGTTTGCTCAATGCTCTGGCCTTGGTCACCCTTGGCAGCGCGGCCATGTATGTCGTGGTCGTGATTCTCCCGGTCGCACAAGCTGAATTCGGTAGCGATCGGGCTGGCGCGTCGCTGCCCTACACAGCACTGATGATCGCCTTTGGTATCGGCAGCCTGATCATGGGTAGATTGGCGGACCGTTTCGGCGTTTACCGCGTGCTGATCATTGGCGGACTGGGCAATCTGGCTGGCTTCCTTTGGGCGAGTCAGTCACCCGGCTTGTCGAGTCTGACATTCGCGCATGCGCTGCTCGGGATTATGGGTTGCTCTGCCACTTTCGTGCCGCTGCTGGCCGACACCGCACTGTGGTGGAAAAAACGTCGCGGCATCGCAGTGGCTATTTGCGCCAGCGGCAACTATGTCGCAGGAACCGTGTGGCCTGTTGTGATGCAATGGGGCATAGACCACGCAGGTTGGCGCACCAGTTATCTCACGCTGGGCGGCTTTTGTGGTGTGGGTATCATCCTGCTGGCGCTGCGCATGAAAGCACGACCACCGCTGCTGGATGCCGCAGCAGAAAATCCGGTCTCTGCGTTTACCTCAGATAGACCCTTTGGCCTGAGTCTGACTCAAGCACAGGTATTGCTCTGCATCGCGGGCATGGCTTGTTGCGTTGCGATGTCCATGCCACAAGTACATATCGTTGCCTATTGCAGTGACCTGGGTTTTGGTGCCGCACGCGGCGCCCAAATGCTGTCACTGATGCTGGGCTTCGGAATCGCCAGCCGATTGCTCTCTGGGCTCATCTGCGACCGTATCGGTGGCATACGAACGCTGCTGCTGGGCTCGACCTTGCAAGGGATCGCACTCCTCTTGTTCATTCCTTTTGATGGCCTGATGTCACTGTATGTGATCTCGATCATGTTTGGCCTGTTTCAGGGTGGCATCGTGCCCTCGTATGCCATCATCGTGCGCGAATATTTTCCGCCGGCGGAGGCTGGCGCACGTGTTGGCTCGGTAATCACTGCAACCCTGTTCGGCATGGCACTGGGCGGATGGATGTCGGGCAAAGTGTTCGATCTGACAGGCTCCTACCAAGCCGCGTTCGTCAATGGCGTCGCCTGGAATCTGCTCAATCTTTCGATCGCTGGCTGGCTCTATTGGCGCATAGGCGGATGGCGTCGAACTCATTTGGCCTGAGTCACAAACGAAATACGACGGCTGTCACATCATCGCGCCGCAGATTCTTGCCTTGCCAGGTATCGAAGTCTGCTTTCATCGCCTTTGCAATGTCAGTGACAGACGCTTTGGCATTGTTGGCGAGTACCAATTGCAGACGGCGATAACCGTAACTCACCCGACGATCATCGGGTCCGCCAATTTGGTCGGTGAATCCATCAGTGACGATCACAAAAGTGTCATCCTTCTCGTAATGAATGACTTGAAGGTCGGGTCGATCATCTTCGGTTAGCCGTTGCGAATACCCCAGACTGATGCGAGCCGCCGGATGCCGCAGTACCTCACCCGAGACTTTCAGTTGCCATAATTCCAGTTTCGCACCGGCGTACTCCAACTGTCGCCGCTCGGGATCAATGCGCAGAATCGCGGCATCACAACCATCATCACTTTCACTGTCAGGACGGTCCTGATTCAAACCGGTACGTACGTAATGATCGAGTAGTTGCAATGCTGCGACTGGATCGTGATCTGTATCGGTTGCGTAAATACGCTCGAACGAATTGCTTACCAGTAGCGACAGCATCGCGCCCGGCACACCATGACCGGTACAGTCTGCCACAGCCAGAACAAAAGGTCCTTCATGTTTTGATGAAGAGACCCACCATAAATCACCGCCGATGGTGTCTCGCGGCTCCCAGATGACATCGAAAGAGGCGAATCTACCCTCAAGTCGCAAGGCACGCGGTAATTGTCCGCGCTGGAGACGGCTTGCATAATTCACGGAACCCACCAGCATCTGATGGGCTTCATCCAGCTCCTTGTGCTGGGCCGCCAGCTCCGCAGTTCGCTCGACAACCGTTGCTTCAAGTACGCGATTCTGCCCCTCGACCAATTCCTGTTGCGCCTTCAAATTAATGGCCAGCTCTTCCTGCAACCAGCGAGTGCGACTCACCACAGCCAGCGCCATGATCAGCGCTTCGCAGCACAAACCGATAGCCTGAGCGGTATTGGAGTGTTGCATCAGCAACCCGAAACCCGAAGGCTCGAGCAATGAGAACGGTGAAGGCACACCGGCCAGTCCAAGAATGAAAATCGAGCGGAATGTCAGATACGGCACGATTGCATACATAAAAAACTTGGCAATATTCAAACCCTGACGGTAACGAATGAATGCAATCGTGTAAAAAGAAATCAGCAACATCAAAGTAATCAAGCCCAGCGGCAACCATAAAATTTTTACTGATATCTCATGGGGTACGAATGACGTAAAAAGATAATGCCCGCCATAGAGGGCGACATACAGATAAACAGCCTTATGAACGATCGGGAAATGCTCACGAACATTAAGAAACGATGCAGCAAAGAATGCGTAACAGATCGCTTGCAAATAGCCAAAGCTGACAAACAAGGGCCAATAGATACTTTGATGTCCATAAGTCACGCCCTCAACGTTCACAACAAATTCGGACAGACGTGGGCCTTCAGGCATGGAATTGCTCAATATCTGGCAGAACGCAACCAGAATCCAAATGCTGTAGGCAAAGCTTGTACCGTCCTTGTTTTTTGCTGCTGAAAATGATCCGAAAATAGCCAGTGCAAACAAAATACCCAGCAGCGCGCCTTCAAGATAAAGGCCAAAGCGTCGTGCTTCCGAAAATTTCAATTCATCATAAAAGGTGAGGTTGAAGCTCCTTGGAGGAAGATTGCTATTCGCCTGCAACTCTGTGAGTATCAGTACTTCTTCACCTGCATGCAGAGTAAAGCGAGTGAACTGGCTCTCGGTCTTTCTGGATCCCGGTGCAAACGGATTTATATCGACGAGCCGGTTATGGCCGGCATAAAAAACACCGGAAATTTTCAAGGACTCGACGCGACCATCGGCACGTATCACGTGACTATGTATGGTTTCCCATCCGGAGGGATCGATTCGCAAAACCAGCGCTTCTGTCAGACGGCTACTGATTTTCTGTGCCACCCAATAGCGACGCCCCGATTTGATCGGCTGAATATCTGCAGGCATCTTGAAGGCCTCAGGTGACGCCATGATCCGAGAAATATCTTGCTGACCACCCGCACTTTCGAATACGCGGACATTCAGCTTGTCGCTGAAGATGACGGGCGTTTGATCGCTTACCTCGAAAGCCGGGAGATCGCTGAAGGCCAGTGCATTGCAATGATTGGCAAGAGCAAACAGACACAGCAAAAAGCAGATTATTTTTTTCATTATCAGTCTCCTCCAACGACTGGCTCGGCCGGCCAGCTTTGTTGCTACGCTTGGTCACCCACGCGAAATTACGGCAGATCAAAGTGTCAAGCAAGCGGCTGATCAGGAAAACCCGGCTCATCCGCACCTGCACACACTCTCCGACGGCATCGTTGCAAAAAAAATCTAAATTTGATGCCGCTTGCTACAGCTAGGGTGATGTGAGCCTGGCTGGACCAGGCATCTCAGTCTTCACTGATTTTTTCAGCTTCATCGCTGGTCAAGAGAAAAGCTTCCAGATCCCGATTGAATTCATCCGCCGCATCCACAAACAAGGCATGACCGGCATCGCCATAAATTTTGGTCTGACCCTGAGGATGCTTGTCGACGAAAAGCTGCGATTGCTCGATATAACGCGGAGTAATCGCATACAAAATCGGTCGGGTAGTCGCATAGACAGCATCGCGATAGTATTCACGCTCATAGGGCTTGGTCAGGACATCAAAGGCATCGGACGGATTTTTTGCAAGCCGCAGCCCGGACTTCTCCACAGTTTCAACAAGATCTGCATCCGGTGTCGTTTTGAATATCGCGCGCGCGAATTCCTTGATGTACTTCGTGAATTGCGCTTCAGTCATTTTTGAACGTGAGCTGCGTCTGGCCTTGGGCGGCTCTCCCTCGCCAATCGAGTTATCGATCAACACCAGAGCCATCATGCCCTCCTGGCCATAGCGCGTCAGATAATCCAGTGATTCCATCACGCCTAATGACCAGCCCAGCAAAACGAATCGTTTGGATTTCAAGTGGCCGATGAATTCTTTGATATCGCGAGCGCGCAGCTCTGCCAAACGTGGGCCTCGGTAAATATCGGAGGTACCCTGCGATCTGGGATTGAGTGAATGCACTCGATATTTTTGAGAAAAATAGGCCAGCTGTGATTGAAAAATCTCGGCAGGCATCAGCCAGCCCGGAATGAAAATCAGATCAACGTCACCCGACCCACCGCTTACGTAAGTGAGACGGACGCGATCGGATGTCACAAAGGATTTCGTCTCGAGACCAGCGGACAAAGGGGCAGCAATACCGGCTTGATGGAACATGAACAGGACGAGGAAAAATAGCCCGACGAAAAATCGCAGGGACAGTAATGTCATACGATGGTTTGCTGACTGACCAATGCTCAATTTCTCACCTCAGATCATGAAGGTATCGATAACGGGCCCCCTTGGCGGCGTGTACCACCCGATCATACAGGGCCAAAGGCCCCAGAGGCTATTGCAGCTACTACTGCTCCTTCCCACTGGCGAGCTCCAGCCAGGATACGAAACGCCTGGCCATTTCCCGATAGCCTGCTGGCGTCAGGTGAATCAGGTCAGTGGCCATCCAGGGCGGGGATCGCTTCATCAAGGCGTAAGCACCGCCCATCTCGCGCATCACAATCGACATGTCCCAGACCATGCACTGATATTCTTCGCCTAATTCGCGCTGAATCGCTGCCGCCTGTGCATGACGCTGGGGGAAGGTCAGCAGATCGTAATGCGTGCTGACCTGTGTCTTGTTGACAGTCTTGCGGTGACTTATTTTGACTTTGACGATTTTTTTAACGTAAAACCGTGTCACTCGATCGCCGGGCGTTACAAGAATGCACCCGGCTTGCGGCAATGCGGCCCGCATCGCGATCAAAGTCTGGCGATAATCCTCGCGATAGCGCTCGGGATTCCAGTTTTTTCCCGTAACGTCATTGGTGCCATAGGCAAGTACCACCGCGTCGTAGGGCCGCTCGGATACCGCCGCTTTGAACAACTCGGGTTCGACACCGCGCCAGTAATTGCCGGCTGCGCCAGCGATACCAAAATTATCCAGAACCGCACCCTGATGATCTTCGGCGAATAGACCAAGCAGCGTCACACTTTTTGCTCTGGTCACGCGCAACTCGATACGAGAGAGCGGCATGTCCGCCTTGATCTCCACCACGCCGAGAGTTCGTGGCCCCTGAGTATCGAGCGTACCGAGGTTTTCACCGTCGACGATCAAGTCAAAGCTTCCACCATCGGGCTGACGCAGGAAATGCACTGCTACCAGACGAGCCTGATATTTGGCATGGGTAGAACGCAAATCGATTTCCAGGGCAGCACGCGGTGTATTGGCTGTCATCGCATACAAACCCAAACCTGAGACAATTTTGGGCAAGACGACTGTTCTTGGTGCCAGCTCCTCGTGCCACTCGCCAGTTCTGCAAAACCCGCTGACAGGAAGATTCAGACCCGGGCGACCATAGAGCAGATTGATATGGCCAGCACCGCCAACGCCATAGCGGTCTTGCAGTGCCTTTCGGAATTCAGCCGTAAAAAATTCGGCTGCCATGTGGCTACCGCCCCATATACCAACCCGTGCGATGCGCTGGCGCGAAACTGCTGACAGCGTGGCATGGAATTTTTTTATCCACTCCGACTTTGGCATATTACGACGCAAGTCTTCGGGGCTGGGCGGCGCGAGTGCCTTTTTGAGCATCTCCGCTTCCTCTTCCTCAGTCAGCGGGATGATTTCCTCTTCGCTCCCTGCAGGCGCTGGTTCCTGTTTTTGATTATCACCTTGGGAAGGTGAGGGGCGACGCTCTGGCGACTTTCTGCGTTGAGGTGTCGTGCACTTCAGCACCTCCATCTCTTTGCCGCCTGCAACGTCAAACACCTGACGCGAGGTTTGCGATGTGGCTTCAATAGACCCAGTATCGGTCGCGATACCGGCGGTCGGCAGCAAGTTAAGCACCGACAAGCAAAGACCATAGATTTTTTTTCTCATTACTGGCCTACCTCAAAACGCTGATAGCTCTGAAGCAGTGCATCAGAGAACGCGTTGCCGATTCGTTGCAATCCTTTTTCAGTCAGATGATTCAGGTCTGTCCAGGCAAGACCTTGCGACAGCCAGCGCGCGAATGAATCCCGACCGCCCATGAATTGCCATGTATTCCAGAATGCACATCCGTTGTCCAGACTGACCTGACGTTGATATGTCACCATGCGCTCAATCAGAGGGCGCGAGGTGATGCGACCATCATCATTGAGTACCCCCTGATCCAAGGGACTCATCACCAGGCAAGCCGCTTTGGGAGCACCCTGACGCAATACCTTAAGGGCTGCATTGAAGCCTTCTTTGTAAACACGGCCTTCCGGTGTCGTCAAACCACCGTGGTTGGTTTCATTCCCGCCCAACATGATGACGATGAGATCCGGATTGCGGGCCGTGGTTTGCTCGGCAAGATGCGCAGGATCGAACTGACGTATCGATCCACTGGCGATACCGACCACCGCCGTTGTCTCCCAAGTAATGCCTCGCGCTGCTTCAATGACAGCGCCATAGACTTCAAGGTTATTCTCGGCTATCGTGATTTTCACACGTGAAATGGGATCAGCACTGTCGATGACCCATTGATCAAAAGCCTGATGCTCTACCCGTTTGGGCGAGTCAATTTTTTTACCATTGACTTCGAATGACGGTACTTCGTCACGTCGGGATTTTTGCGCGTAGAGCTCGAGATGCTCACCCATGACCGCCTTGGGTTTGGGAGGTGAAATCACGATCTGATTTTTACCGGTCGGCTTCGCCACCACACCCCCAAGTCCGTAGCGACCATTGTTCCCGCCAAACAGAATGGTTTGGACATTCCAGTCACCGGTGCGATCGACACGCACATCATCGCGGCGCATCCAGCGCGGGTCCATGCCAGCGACAAAAAATCCCGGACCGCCGCTACCGAAACTGGCTTGCATACGGGTGCGCACAGTTTTGGCAATGCCATCCCCGGCCAGCGTGGAATCGCCATAATGCAGGACTTTTACAGGACCTTGCTTGCGCTCTTTAAGTGCTCGAAAAAATCCTGCCAAGTGCTCCTCGCCATACAAGTGTGACGGGCTGGCATTTTTCGTTGCAGGCACAGTCGCGGTGGCTGCCGCTGCTGCCTTCTTGGTATCGATTTTGTCGGGCAAATCACCCTGAGGCGGCTCGCTGGAGGCCTGAGTTGACGGTGCCGCGTTTGCAGCGATCGGTTCTTGAGCGACGGGCTCTTGTGCCATCGGTGTCGATGTGCTGTCCGAATGCGACCATGCCAAGGGGCCCAGAGCACGGGTGGGTCGGAATGACGCCATATCGGCGATGTAATAGCTAGGCAGCACTGTCGCAAGACCTACGACCAGTATGGCGAGTACGTGGAAAGGGGGAGTCAGTCGGTCGTTTGCAAGCATCGTCAGAAATTCCTGTAAATGAAATTCAGCGCCTGGCCACCTGACAGATAAGCACCTGTCAACAAGACTACACCAAAGATAAAACCCTGAATGAAAGGATGCTGGCGTTTGAACGTGGTGCGTGTCGCTTCGGTCACCCACGCCGGTGCAAAGCAGGACACAATACCCACGGTCAGACAAACCCAGAACATGATCGAAAAACGCGGTGAGCCCGATAATTCGGATTCCAACAGATAGCCTGCAAAAGCCGCGGCATCATCAAGCGTAGGTGTCTTGAACAAAATGCGCGCAATGACCACAAAACTGAATGTGACCAACCATCCTGCGATCTGTATGCGCTTTTCATGCGTGACGGTCCATGCCTGCCACCAGCTCTGAAAACGCAGCCAGCGATTCACACAGACGGCTGTGCCGTGCAGCAGGCCGTATAGCAAGAAATTGAGCGTCACGCCATGCCATACGGCCAACAGCAGGATCGAAATCATCACATTGCGATAAATTTTCCATCGCTCGACCCGGCTGCCACCCAGCGGATAATAGACATATTGCGTGACCCAGGCGGAAAGACTCATATGCCAGCGACGCCAGTATTCTGCGATCGATGAAGCGTGATACGGACGATTGAAATTTTCCGGTAGTCGAAGTCCTAACAAGCGGGCAGAACCAATCACGACATCGGTGTATCCCGAAAAATCCAGATAGATCTGGAAGGTATAGGCCAGCAATGCAATCTGAATTTCCAGCGATGAAAAGCTGGCTGGATCAGTGAATATCGGATCGACACCTGCTTTCGCAATTACATCGGAAAGAATAAGTTTTTTCGCGAGGCCGCGGACAATGCGCCACAATCCTTCCCGGATATCGTCACTGCTGACATCGGACCGCTTGACGAGCTGATTTACAAAATCTGAAGCGCGAAGTATGGGTCCCGCTGCCAAATGCGGGAAAAAGCTCATGTACACCGCGTAGTGCGGCCAAGCGCCGGTATCCAGCTGGCGACGATAACGATCAACGGTATAGCTGACTGCCTGAAAGGTCATCACCGACAAGCCCAATGGCGGCAACCAACCCGACAGGCCCTGCGCTTCAAGCCACGCGGGATCCACCAGCCCCCACAAACCTGCCTTGAGAAATTTATGCAGCAGCAGAGGACTGATTTCCAGCGCGATCAATAAGCCCAACGCCTTGCGATTACCTGGGAAATGACGCTGAATCACCAGCCCTCCCCACCAGGTGACCACCAACAGCAGCAGGATAAGCAGGAAATTGGTCCAGCCGTCAGACCACAAGGTGATTACACCACCGAGCAACAACAGACACAGCCGCGTGATCTGTGACTGACTGAGTAGATAGAGCGCAACCAGTATGGGCAGCGCCAGCAGGTAATTGGAAGAAACCAAACCGGGCTGACCTTATTTTTTACGAGTGGCAGTGATTACCGCATAGGTACCATCCTTGTAATACCCCATGCGGAAATTCAGTGGACGAATATCTTTGCGATCGTCAAAAGCTTTCACCAGATCCCGTTGATACGCATTGAAAGCGTGGTGTGATTTTTCGAATTTGCCGTAGAGCTGGGTGCTGAAGCGAGCATCTAATTGGTTGTATTGAATGCCGGTTTCATCTTGAAGAATGAAGGGAGCATTGTTGATTACAGCGTCGGCGGTCATCGAGAAAGTTTTGTTTTGCGGTAGATGTGATGCCGCTTTGAACAAAGTGGGATTAGACGCGAGTTGCTTGATCAGCGTGTAATTTTTGGGGGCTGATTGAAGACCCTTATTGGATAAATCGATGCGAAGATAATCCAGCGTCACTGGCCGGCCGTTCTTGGTGAGTTTGAAACGCACTGATGTCCACTCTTTGGTGGTGGCAGGAAGCTCGATCAGCTCAGCTTTTTCATTCCAGTCGAGAGGGACGACATCGTTAATCACGAAACGCTGAAGATGCAAGGTTGTCGCCAGCAAGGTACTGGCACCGATATGCACGCGGTTCTGATATACATACTGATCCAGATATTCAGTGACGAAAAATCCATCACGCCCATAGTTCTCCCAGACCGAGGTCAGAACACCCAGAGTCTGATCCAGGGTGCTCGGGTTCAGCGTACGCAAATCAATCGGCTGATAGGCTCGCTGCATCGCTACCATCACATAGCGCTGGGCGTTTGGATACATCTGGTAGACAGTAGAAAAATCCGGACCGGAAAACGGATAAAAAACAGTCCCTTTATATGCGGGCACTTCTTTCTGCGACCAGGCCATCATGGGATTACCGATTTTCATGACGTACTGAGTCCAGTTTGAACGTACTTGATTCGAGTAGCGTTTCCATTGCTCAGTGTTCAGTGCCGGTGGTAAACCGGCTGGCAATGCCGAACCCGATAATAGTGTGGCGGTTTCCTGAATGCTGCTTGGCGGAATAGTTTGATTCGTATCAGCTGCCTCAACTGCACACGAGAAAACAAACGCTGCGATAAAGCGGGTCGTGCAGTTCAACGATACTTTCATTTTGATGTTTTTGTTATGGTTTCAGGAAGACGCTGGGCCATTCAAGATAGCGGGCCAGTACGCATTGGTATGGGAAGCAGGGGCGAAAAAATAAGAATTTGGCGCTGATCTACCAGCCGCCACAATGGTCTGGTTTATGCGCTCTGTTATTTCTTCTGCGCTGTTGATTGTACCAACAGACCCCATGCCAGGTTCTGATTTCCGATCGATTACGTCGGGTTGGTCATTATCAAAATTATTATATTGGCAATAGATGCTGCGAAATCCGATTTGCGTGGATACTATTTAACTGGATTATTTTGGTTACAAAACGGACAGGCGCTGGAAGTTAACAGCCACCACTGAACCTACGGGAAGAATTGGTATAAATGATGAAACAAACAATAGTGACACTGGATATGGAAGGTGTTCTGACACCGGAAATCTGGATTGCGGTTGCCGAGAAAACCGGGATCGAGGCATTGCGCCGAACGACACGGGACGAGCCGGATTACGACAAGCTGATGCGAAGTCGGCTTGCGATACTAGACCAACATGGCCTGAGCCTCTCCGCAATACAGGCAGTCATTGGAACCTTGGAACCCCTACCCGGTGCCAAAGAGTTTCTGGATACCTTGCGTTCGAGAGTACAGCTGCTCATCTTGTCGGATACTTTCGAACAGTTCGCCGCACCGTTCATGCGCCAACTCGGCATGCCCACCCTGCTTTGTCACACACTGCTGATCAATGATGACAAGATTGTCGACTACCGGCTGCGCATTCCGGATCAAAAGCGTGCCGCCGTACTGGCACTACAACAGCTGAATTACCGCGTGATCGCCGCCGGCGATTCTTTCAATGACACCAGCATGCTGGGAGCGGCGGATGCAGGATTCCTGTTCCATGCACCCGACAATATCAAAGCTCAATTTCCTCAGTTTGCTGCGGTGGATGACTATGACGACCTGCTCTCCCTGATTGAAAGAGCGATGCACTGAAGCTCATGCAAAGTAATAATTTGATAATTATTTTCTCTGCCAAACCGTCGTCGTTCACAATTCCGTAGCAAAGCTTTATCAAAACTACGGATTACTCCATATAATCAGCGGTCTGCATTTTCCGAGCATCGCTGTGACGCACCAGCAGAAACATAACGACTATCTGCCCGGCCTCGAGGGCCTGCGTGCGTTCGCGGTGCTCGCCGTCATTCTGTATCACCTGGATATTCCGGGATTGTTTTCCTCTGGTTTTCTGGGTGTTGACATCTTTTTCACGGTCTCGGGCTTTCTGATCACGGCCCAGTTAATCCGTCAATTCCAGAGAGATGGCACGATCGCCATTGGCAATTTTTATCTGAAACGAGCACGCCGATTATTTCCGGCAGTACTGGCTTTACTTGTTTTTTGTGTTCTGGTTACCGAGTGGTTCGTCAGAGATGCGGCCTGGCGTACACGTTCCGACTTGTTGCCTGCACTGTTTTATTTTTCAAACTGGTGGCAAATATTTTCGGAACAATCGTATTTTGAGATGTCGGGCCGTCCTGCCCTTCTGCAGCATCTGTGGTCATTGGCCATCGAAGAACAGTTCTACATCGTCTGGCCTTTGCTTCTGCTGATCATCTTGCGCCGCTTCCGCGAGCGCGGCGTTTTATTGATCGCGGCAACGCTCGCTTTGCTGAGCTCCGGATGGATGATGTATTTGTCTGCGCGGTATGGCTATCCCCAGTCTCAGGATCCCAGCCGGATTTATCTGGCAACGGATACGCACACCATGGGATTGTTCTTGGGAGCGACATTGGCTGCGGCCTGGAATCCATGGCAGACCCAGACCTCGCATGGGACCGCGATCGCACGAGCGCTGACTGACTTTCTCGGCGTGATTTGCATCAGCGCTCTGCTGTGGGCGATGTTGTTCGTGACCGAGTATGACCCTGCGTTGTATCAGGGAGGCTTTTTCTGGGCCTGTCTGTTTTCTATTGGCCTGGTCTTTGCTGCTGCGCAAAAAGACAGCACATTATCCACATGGATGAGCATTCAACCACTGGCCTGGCTGGGTAAGCGATCCTATGGGCTGTATTTGTGGCACTGGCCTGTGTTTGCTTTACTGCGCCCCGAATTCGAATTATCCGACAACGCGTGGACTCAAGCGGGTATACGCCTGACACTCACGCTGGTGCTTACCGAACTCTCTTACCAGCTGATCGAAAATCCGGTCAGAACAGGTGACGTATTTCGATGGCCAGCCCAAAAACGCTACGGGTTTTACTCGCTGTGTCTTGCTGGCATCGCGACAGCAGTGCTGACGATACAGATACGCCCGGCACCAGTTGAAAAAAATGAAGCGCTCGAAAAATCGGCCAGTGATGACATGTCTCAGGCAGATGGGCCGCCACAAGAAAGCGAGCTTGCCGCGCACCAGATGCGCGCCGCTTGCATTCGATCCGTGTCGAATAAATTTTCGATCAAGTCAAAACCGCTGATTACCGTGCTGGGTGATTCGGTATTGCTGGGCGCGAGTGATCATCTGGCAAAGAAAGTTGAAGGCCTGGAGATCGATGCAGCGATTGGCCGCCAGGGCAAGGATGGATTGAACCGACTCCATGAGCTAAAAGACAGAAATGAGTTGGCCGATATCGTCATCATTCACCTTGGGACCAATGGCTATTTATATGAAGGACAAGTCAGGGAAGTGATGACCCTGCTCGCCAGCGTGCGACAAGTTGTTTTCATCAATGTCAAGGCACCAAGACGCTGGGAAAAATCCAATAACGAATTGCTCAAAAATCTGAGCAAGGAATTCCCCAATATCAAACTGATTGACTGGCACTCCATCAGCCAGAGTCACAAAGAATATTTTGGCAAAGACCATATTCATCTGACCAAAAAAGGGGTGCGCGCAATGACGGCGGAAATTCTGCGCGTTGCGGGCTTGCCGACTCCGCCGAACCATGAAATCAATAAAACGCTAAAAGTCGTACCTTGCAACATGACCAGTAAATGATGACAGACTCATCCGCAGTCTGCTGCCAGATAAAAAATATAACGCTTGTGATTTGATGCCTTCACCGAAAAATAGATATCTGATGATTTCACTGGTGACAGCCTTGCTGCTGTCACTGGTCGCTTATTTTTTCATCCCCACAGAACCTGCGACTCGGCCGGCTCCGCAAGTGGCGATCGCCCCTCCCAAACCGGCGCCAGAAACACCACCCCCAAAACCTGATCGGCCGAGCGTACAACGCATCCTGTTTGCAGGCGATTCGATGATGCAAGGCATAGCGCCCATCATCATGAGAAAGCTGAAAGCATCGCATCCGGATTGGATGCTGCGCAATGAGAGTCTGGAAAGCACGGGGCTGACGGTAAAGCGCCGGCTGGACTGGGTTCAGAAAATAAAAACTGAAATTGTCGAACACAACTTGACCACGGTGGTCGTTTTTCTCGGACCGAATGATCCATGGGATATCTACGAAAAAAAACAAGTGATTCGTTTTCCATCACCGGAATGGGAGACGGTCTACAGCGAAAGAGTCAGTGAGATCTGCGAATTTGCAAAAGAAAAAAAGGTCCATCTGATTTGGGTTGGTCTGCCGACCATGAAAGAAAAACGAGTCCATAGCGGCGCTACCGTGCAAAACCCGATTTTTCGGGATAACATGAAAAAGCATGGGTTTGACTTTGTCTCAACCGAAGCATTGATTGGCTATCTGGATCAGCCCTATGTCCGCTACACCACGGACGATGCGGGGAAAAAAATCAACCTTCGTGCCGATGATGGCATTCACTTCAGCCCACAAGGCCTTCAAAGAATAGCGGCAGCCGTTTTAAAAGCAATCGATCCTTCCAATGATGATTAAGATGACATACATGACACATGCACTGATAGAGTCCACGCAGCAGGTTTGTCGTACATGCTGATGCGGCCGTTTATTTCCCACGCTCGCGCGAAGATAGTGAGCGGCAGTAGCTTGCTGCTGCTCATACTGATGTGCTTGCCGCCCGCCTCACTGGCAATTGAACCCGGAAAACATTTCATTTTTCAGCAGGGCTCGGTCAGCGGTGAATTGCAATGCCCTGTCAAAAACAAGACAAGTCCGATACCCTCGCCACAGAACAAAGACATACTCGAGCCACCCGATGCCGAAGAACTTGATGAACTGGGCATACTGACCACACGGCTGGGCACCCCTGGCAAACAGGGTCCGGATGCGATACAAAACGCCCCGGTGATAACGCGACCCGGCATCACGCGCTCGCAAGCGATGCGAATCGGCATCTGGGGGGATAGTCACCTTGCTGCGGGGTCTTTTTCCTACGAGCTCAAGCGAATTTTTCTGGCACAAGGTCTCAAAACCAGGACCCAATTCATTCCCTTTACCATGGGCAGAGTTGGCGTGAACCTGCCATTGCGGCGACACTGTATGGACCGATGGAAATCGGATCTCGCTTATGTATCACGAAACACTGGTATACCAACGGGCGTTGGGCTGAATGTGCTTCATGGGGAACCTGAAGCCTACCTGTGGTTTGATTTGCGCAACGAATCTGGTGAAGCCGATGTGAATAGCGTCGAGCTTTTTTTTCATCAGGCCCCTGGGAACGGCAGCATATCGATGAGTGTTGACGATGGCCCTGAAAACAAAATCAGTCTGGATGGTGCACAGGGCTTTGGTTCTTTGACTATCATCGGCAGTCGTCCTCTGTCCGTTCTGAAAATTCGAGTGAACGAGACCCCGGTACAGCTTAATGGGATGTTTCTCAATTATCGACAGGCACCCGCTGCGACGCTGGACTCTTTTGGCATACCTGGCGCGACGGTGCGCGCATGGCAGCAGCTTGATCCCGTGTATTTCACTGAATATTTCAAAGAACGAAAATACGATCTGGTCATGCTGGAATATGGCACCAATGAGGGCAATGCGAGCCCCTTTGATGCAGCAGGGTATGCAAAGACACTGGAGCAATCATTAAAAAATCTGCGGCAAGTATTCCCGCAATCGGAATGTCTGTTGATTGCACCCGGCGATAGGGGCATTCTTGTACCTCGGTCACGCAAGGTAAAAAAACCAACCAAAAACAAGCTGGCCCAGACACAAAGAGATAAAGACAGCAAAAAGATCAAATCAAGGGAGAGAATCAATTACGAGTACTCGGCTGTTGACTTGTTGCGGTTTTCTGCGATCCACGAAAAGATATCAGCGATTCAAAAAGATGTCGGGGCGCGATATTCGTGCAAAGTGTGGAGCATGCAGACTGCTATGGGTGGACAGGGCTCAGCCTATGCATGGTTGCTGGCCAATCCTGCATTGATGTCGAAAGATCTGACCCATTTCACGATCAAAGGTTATCAGCGTCTTGCACAAGAACTTGCCAACAGTCTTGGCTGGAAAAACGAGGTGAGCTCTCAAGGATCCGTTTCCCCGGAAGAGCAAGCGGGTGATGGCAACGCGCCCAAATAAGTCTCACTGTTAAAACGCACAGCGTGATGAAGGCGAAGGGCAAACTATCACTAGCAGCCTTTGCCTGAGCTGCCGATTATTTGTCAGCTTCCTCTACTGAGGCAGAAGGTGAGGCTTCTGGCTCTGATGAGGATTTGTTAGGCCTCGATGCAGAAGGATCAGGAATATTTCGGGTAACGCCATTGGCGCAATCTCGGAATACCTCGAGTTCGTATTTGACCTTGTAAACGTAAGGATGTGAGGTGTCGAAGCCCGCGCCCACATACATTGCAAGGCCTCCCTCAACAGAGCCCGTTTGACGAATGAAGCTGCTGATAATGGCGGTGCCAATCATCATGTTCACCTCGGGATTAAGGGCTGCGTTCTCTCCGCCGTAGGCCGCCAGCTTGCGTTTGTGCACATTGGGCATGATCTGCATCAGGCCAAGCGCACCCACGGGGCTGACCAGCAGCGGATGAAACTTGGATTCATTGGCAATGATCGCCAGAATCAAATTCGGATCAAGTTCATGTTTGGCGGCAACCTCTTCTGCCAGTTGCGTAATCTTTCGGGCTGCGTCCGAGGTGATTTTGTAGCGCCTGCTAATGCAGGCAGCCACTCGGTTTTTCGCCTCTGTCTCTTTGTATTTCACATGAGAAAGATCGAAGGCCGCCAGGGAATTCACAGGCAAGTCATCCGGCCCTCTCGTCTCTTCGCCCATCGAGGACTCGCGGACTGGCGATTTCAAAAAGAAAATCAACGCCAGCACGATGGTCAGTAGAACGGCCAACCCCAGAAAAATTTTTGTTTTGTTTTGCATATTGGCTGCGATCCTGAGGGACGCCCCGTTGGCACGCTCCGCCAGTTTGGGCGTAGGCAAATGGTCAGGCTTGTGCAGGCATTATAGGTCAGGCATCACAGTGACGATTTTCCGGCAATCGCCGCACGGCCCACTCTCATCTGGATATTTCTTATCTGACAATTTCAATTCGTCGTTGATTTGCTTCGTCAAGACCCAAACCCCTTCTACGGTGATTGAACTGGTTTAGCACAACGAATACGCAGTCCTGCCGACCTAAGTATTACTATTTGTGTAATATTTGACCTCTCTGCCGCTTTTACTGGCACGTGAATTGCGATGTCTGTCGCTATTAGCGGTATTTCGACAGAATTGCCAAAATAGCAATCAGCGCAAGATAAATCGATTTCTCAGGGGGACTGGATATGCTCGAATGTTTGGTAATCGGCGATAGCATCGCGGTGGGTATTTCACACTTTCGCAAGGAATGTGTGACCTACGCACACACGGGCTGGACCTCAACCAAGTGGAACCAACAATATCTCCAGACATTTAACCAGCAACTTCCGGTAAAAACCCTGATCATCAGCTTAGGCACCAATGACTCCAAAGGGGTAAACACGATCGCGGAACTGAACAAAATCCGGGAAAACGTTAAATCAGGCACGCGTGTTTTCTGGGTGCTGCCACCCAAAGCAAAACTCGCGCAACGCGAAATGGTTAGGGAGGTGGCGGATATTTGGGGCGATACCTGGCTGTCAGTCCCGGACGCTGAACTGGCAGGCGACAAAATCCACCCTACCCGTGACGGTTACCGGAATATTGCAGAGGAACCTGCCAGACGGGCTCGAGTCTTGGCAGATCTTTCGCTGGTGAAAGACTGAAATCGCATAAGGGGCAATCCCGGCTCCCAAATATTATTAAATCAACACTTTTCTCGATCAAGGTCTGGCAATATTCTGCTTGACGGCCTTTCCATCTCATCAATAGACTCCGGGTTCGACTGAATGAGGGCGGCCTTGCCGGCATGCCTTCCGGGAAAATCCGACCTATGCTGTACTTCAAACCTGCTTCGCTGGCCTGCATCGCGACCCTGACCGCTGCTTCGGTCTTCCACATGACTGCATGTGCCGAACAAGACCGCTCATTGCTGCTGACTCAATACGAAGATATTGGCCAGCAGACACTGGAATTCGCCCCCGCCACCCTGATACCTGCCGCTGAGGCTGAACTGCTGGACCAGCAATTCACCAATAGCGGCACCGATCAAGGCGACTTGTGGGATCGTATCCGCAAAGGCTTCGCAATCCAGGAACTGAACAACCCGCTCGTGGCCAATCACAGCTTTTGGTACGGTGCGCGCCCCGAGGGTGTACAGCGCACTGCACAACGCGCCTCGCGTTACCTCTTCCATGTGGTGCAGGAACTCGAGAAACGTCAGATGCCCACCGAACTGGCGCTGCTGCCTTTTATTGAATCAGGATTCAATCCTCAGGCCTATTCACACGCCAAGGCCGCCGGTATGTGGCAATTCATTCCAAGCACCGGCCGCAGTTTCAACCTCAAGCAAAACGCCTTTCGCGATGATCGCCGCGATGTGCTGGCCTCCACCGATGCCGCACTGACCTACCTGCAAAGGCTGCACGGCATGTTTGGTGACTGGCAACTGGCGCTGGCCGCTTACAACTGGGGTGAGGGTTCGGTGATGCGCGCGATTGCGCGGGCGAAAGCGGCGGGCCGTCCAATCGACTACAACAGTCTGTCCGCGTACATGCCCAACGAGACGCGCAATTACTATCCGAAACTGCAAGCTCTCAAAAATGTCATCGCATCACCAGCGCAATTCGGTGTGAAGCTGCCGCCAGTTGAAAACAAGCCCTATTTTGTCTCGGTAAAAAAGACCCGCGATATCGATCTCAAACTGGCGGCCGAACTGGCCGAGCTGCCAATGGAAGAGTTCAAGGCGCTCAATCCCCAGTTCAACAGTCCGGTAATCACGGGAAGTCCCGATACACAGATACTGCTTCCCACATCCAATGCAGAAAAATTCCGCGAGAATCTGAAAAACTGGACTCAGGCGCTGTCTTCATGGACAGCACACAAAGTGACCATCGCACGCGAGCGTATAGAGAGTATTGCGGCAAAGTTCCAGACCACGCCACAGGTGATTCGCAGCGCCAACGCTATTCCCGCCAACATGCAGCCCAAAGCTGGCTCCACGCTGGTGGTGCCCAAGACCACCTTGGGAAGCGATGTGAATATCGGTCAGGACATTGCCGACGATTCCGTGCTCGCACTAGAGCCCGACCATTTTTCGTTCAGACCGTCAGGTCAGCAGGCAGGCATCAGGCGACAACCCGCTGCGTCACCCTATGCACGACCTGCACAACGCAAGGCCGCTTCGCGTCAGTAATACTGACAGAGCAGCGGCCCATCCATTACCGGCACGGATAAGTCTGATTCAGAAAATCCAAAATCAGCGTGCCGGCTGAATCCAGTTGCCTCTCCGGTGTGTCGTCCATTTTTTTCACCACCTGCTCTCGCAGCGTTTCGATTTCTTGCCCTGCTGGTAATTCGCAATCGTGTCCGTTGCTATTGCCCGCCAGGGTTCTGAAATCGACAAAGGCGAGCAAGTAGCCATAACAGGCGGCTTTCTTGGTCGGGTCGATGGTCTTGCAGAAGGATAGCAACTCTGTGCCACTCATAACATCAAAAGCGATTGCACTGGGCATCGGAACCCACAAGGCTGATGTCATGGTCAGCAACACCAAGGCGGTTCGAATGAAAACCTGACGCATAAAAATCTGGTGCGTCCTTATGCGCTTATTCGCTGAAAGAGCAACTCACCCGCCCCAGAGCTCCGAAATCAGCGTGGATGCGATCATTGGGGCTTACCTTCACGGGAACGCGGCAGGTGCCTGTTGTGACGAACTGCCCCGGTTCGCAAGCGATACCCAGCCGAGATAGTTCATTCACCAGCCAGGTCAGTGCAACGCGCGGATCACCCAGCACATTACGACCAAAACCGGGGTCGATCGCGGCATCGTTCTGTTTGATCTGAATGGCGCCATCGATGTAATCGAAATCGCGCCAATCACCTTGTCCCTGCCCCAATATAAACAGATTGGCACAGGCAAGATCAGCAATGAGCTGAGGTGCACCGGCAGTTACGAAATCCTCGAAGCGAGAATCGGGTATCTCTATCGATGGATGCATCGTACTGACGGCGTCCAGAACCTCCGGGGTGGAGTAGCCTGCGGCGCGAGGGGCGAGCTGCTGACCGAAGCGAAATGCAAACTCGATTTCAGCCACACGCATCAGATTACCCGCCAGAGATATCTTTGCGCCATCCGCAAGAACACGATCGGCAAACAAACGCCCCGCAAGCGGCCCATCGACACCAATGTGCTTTTGGCCTTCAACACTGGTCGCTGCAATCTTCCAGCCAACCACAGGAACGCCATGACGCTCAGCGAAGGCTTGCTGGACGCGATAGCCTTCGATTCGGTCGCGGGGTCGGATCGCCTCAGGCAAATTCAAACACCGTGTTTTATGCTGCCAAAGAGGATAAAGCTGGCCAGCCGCTTCTTCGTAGTTTGTTGTCATGGTTTCGAGTCTCGTTCTTGTCCGGGATTACCGGCGCACTTTGTGGTGATATTTTTGTTAATGGTTAATGACAGCCGCATGGCAATGGTTACACAATTTCTCGACGATAGCGAAACCCAGAGGAAATTGGAAACACGGCTATTTTATGATCAACGAGCCAAACCACATCATGCACATGCAGGCAAACCGACGTCTGCCCTCCGAGTTTGACGCCATGCGTATCTTCGGTATGGTTCATATTCGCTGGGCACTTCCGTAGTAAGCTGACGCCAAAAAATCAATAATTGCGCAAAGGGAGACACCATGACCACGCCAAGTGCTTTCATTCGACTGCATGCACGAGATGATGTTCTGATCGCCTGCCATCAACTGGTAGGTGGCACGTCAATAGAAAACATTACCGTGCGCGGTCTCATCCCTGGAGGACACAAGGTCGCAATACGAGACTTGAAAACCGGCGATCCGATACGTCGCTATAACCAGATTATCGGTTTCGCTACCAAATCGATCCAAGCGGGTGAACATGTGCATGTTCATAACTGCTCGGTCGGCGATGACAAGGGCAGCTTCCAGCGCGATTATGCGTTTTGCACAGAGATTCCGGCAGCACCGGCAAAAAAGCAGGCGACTTTCATGGGGTACCGCCGGAATAACGGGCAGGTCGCCACCCGCAACTACATCGGCGTACTTTCAAGTGTCAATTGTTCTGCCACCGTAGCACGCGGTATTGCTGATTTTTTTTCGCGTCGTAGCAACCCGGAAGCGTTGCGGGAGTTCCAGCATATTGATGGCGTGATCGCACTCACGCACGGTACCGGCTGTGGCATGGACCACAGCGGGCTCGGCATGCAGTTACTGCGGCGAACACTCAGTGGCTATGCAAGACATGCAAATTTTGCGGGGGTGCTGGTCGTCGGGCTGGGTTGCGAAACCAATCAAATCGCTGCCTGGCTGGATCATAGTCACCTGAGTGAAGGTCCGCTGCTGCGCACTTTTAATATCCAGGACTCGGGTGGCACCGCAAAAACCATTGATAAAGGTATACAGCTGATCAAGGAGATGCTGCCCATCGCGAACGACACCGAGCGCGAGGCCTGCGATGTGAGTCATCTCGCCATCGGCCTTCAGTGTGGTGGCTCCGATGGCTACTCGGGCATCAGCGCCAACCCGGCACTCGGCGCAGCAGTGGACTTGCTGGTGGCGCATGGTGGTACCGCGATCTTGTCGGAGACGCCCGAAGTTTATGGTGCCGAGCACCTGCTGACCCGCCGCGCTGTGTCGCGCACCGTTGGCGAGAAACTCATTGAACGCATTCGTTGGTGGGAAAACTACACCACGATCAACGGCGGCGAAATGGATAACAACCCTTCGCCGGGCAACAAGGCCGGTGGCCTGACCACCATTCTTGAAAAATCGCTTGGTGCAGTCGCCAAAGGCGGTACAACTACTCTGCGTGCCGTCTATGAATACGCAGAACCTGTCCTGGAGCATGGTTTTGTTTTCATGGACACGCCAGGATATGATCCGGTCAGTGCAACCGGACAGGTAGCGGGCGGTGCGAACCTGATTTGCTTCACAACGGGTCGTGGTAGTGCCTTTGGATGCGCCCCATCACCTTCTCTGAAACTTTCAACCAATTCGGCGCTATGGCAGCGGCAGCAGGAAGATATCGATATCAATTGTGGTGAAATCATCGATGGCACCTGTTCCACTGAAGTGATGGGCGAGCGCATCTTCGAGATGATGGTACAAACCGCATCCGGCCATGCGAGCAAGAGCGAGCTGCATGGCTATGGGCAGAGCGAATTTGTGCCATGGCAAGTCGGCGCAGTCATGTAGTTCTGAACCGACACCCTGCACAGCGACGCTGGCTCGCCATAAAATGCAGCGATATTCAGCTCGAACGAAGAAAGCGCTGTTTAAATGAAAAACATCAAACCCACTGCAATTCGTGCTGCCATCCGGCGACCTGTGCAAAGACTGGTTGCCATCTCGTGGCGCGACATGCTGCTGGTGCTTTTGCCAGTGCTGATGGTGACGCTGGCACTGGGTTGGCTGGCCGTCAAACTGATACGGCCCGCACCCCCTGACACGCTGGTGATACTCAGTGGCGCCGAAGACAGCAGTTTTCACAACACCGCCAAACGCTACGCCAAGATCATCAGTACACACGGCATCCGAGTGAAGGTGATGGTGACTGATGGCTCGGTGGAAAATCTGCAACGACTGCTCGACAAAAAACAAGTCGCCGATGTCGGCTTGGTACAGACGGGTCTGGTCGAAGCCGAGGAATCTCATGGACTGAATTCACTGGGCACGATGTATGTGCAACCCTTTCTGATTTTCTACCGAAATCGCAATACACTTGACCGACTGACGCAACTCAAAGGCCAGCGTATCGCGATTGGCCCCGATGGCAGTGGCACTCGATTGCTTGCTTTGAAAATGCTCGAGGAAAACGACATGAGCGCGACTGACACGCGCTTGCTTGATCTTGATGGCGATGACGCGATTGCTGCCCTGCTCGAAAAAAAAGCGGATGCGATTTTCCTGACGGGTGAACAGGTTCGCGGCCGTAAAGTTCGCGAACTCATGCGAGAACCGGGAGTAAAGCTCATGAGCCTGCGTCAGGCCGATGGCTACTTGCGTCGATTGCGATACCTGTCACGCCTGGAAGCACCAGAGGGCAGCTTCGATCTGGCCCTTAATTTGCCCCCGAAGGACACGGTATTGGTAGGTACCCCGGTTGAGCTGATTGCACGAGAGGGGCTGCACCCCGCCATTTCGGATTTACTGATTGCGGCCGCACGGGAAGTGCATGGAAAACCGGGCATGTATCGCAAGGCCGGCGAATTCCCGGCGCCGATAGAACACGATATTGCCATCAGCGAAGAAGCGCGTCGCTACTACACTTCCGGCTCGCCATTTCTGTACAAGCGCCTGCCGTTCTGGCTGGCGAGTCTGGTGGACAGGATTCTGATTGTGGTAGTGCCGCTCCTGATTGTGGTCGTGCCGCTGTCCCGGCTCATCGCGCCGCTCTACCGCTGGCGAGTACGCTCACGCATTTATCGCTGGTACGGCAGTCTGATGAAAATAGAGCGCGATATGAGAGAAGAGCTGACCAACGCACAAATCGCCAGTATTGGTGGCAGGCTTGCCGAGATTGAGGCGTCAGTCCATAGCCTGCAACCGCCGCTAGCGTTCGCGGATCAGCTTTATGTACTGAGAGAGCACATCGCACTGGTGCGACAACAGTTCAGCGCGATAGAAAAACAGGCCGCTTGAGAGGCGGCCCATCAAGGATCACTTGCGATTCTTCAGACGCTCGATATTTGCACGATTGAAGTGATTGAGAATCATGAAGCCTGCGCCCACCACCCAGATAACCAACAAAATCTGCCACGTTTTCATATTCCTCTCCCATTTCAGTTAAAACAATCAGACCCGACAACATCCGGACTTTCACAATGAATGCCATGCGGCTCAATCCAGAGTCGTCAGGCTATTGAGGCGAAGCCAACTCTACCGACCATCAAGACCGCGTATTATTGCCCAAATCTTCAAAAGATGATTTTCCCCGCATCAGCGGCGCCATGACCATCAGAGTAATTACCAGAAGCAGAACTTCAAGGGCGTACACGCTCATGTAACCGAAGGCAGGACCGCCCACTGCGGCAGCCACATCTCGGAGTATTCCGCCCAAAGCCACGGCAACGCCGGCACCGGATGCCTGCACCGCACCCCAGGCACCGAGGGCGAGACCACTCTGGCTCTTGGGCGCAAGATTCATGGTGGCCGTCAGCGTGCCGTGCCCGAACAGACCGGCACCGAGCCCTATCAAGAGGGTCCCCAATGCAAAGAGCTGAGGCATGTGCAAAGGCGCGGAAAATATCACCAGCATGAAAGCCGGTAGGCCAACCGCCGCACCGACCGCCGCGAGGCGCAGAGGATCTGCGCCCCGACTCAGCACGCGCGAGGCAAATCCAAATCCCAGCAGACCGCCCACGGCGAGCGCCGCAGTCAGCGACGTAGTGGCGCCAACGCTCAGGCCCAAAATCTCGCCGCCGTAGGGCTCGAGCAGGACATCCTCCATGGTGAATGCCATGGTGCCCAGACCAATCGCGGTGAGGCGCCGTACGGCATGCTCACCCTCGCAGAAACTTTGCCAGGAAAGACGGAAATCTGGCGCTACAGCAGGCGCACCCGCACGATCACGACTGCGCGATTCCTGTTTCCACAGTGCGATCACATTCAACACCATCGTGGTGATGGCTGCGCCCTGGATCACACGGATCAGACGCCCGGGACTGAACTCGGCGAGGGCTGCTCCGAAAATGATTGCGCTGGCGATCATGCCAAGCAAGAGCATCACGTACATCAGCCCCACAACTTTGGGGCGGGACTCGGGGGTTGCCAGATCCGTCGCGAGCGCCAGACCGACGGTTTGAATCGTGTGCAGACCCGCCCCCACCAGGAGAAAGGCAATACCGGCCGCCATATGGCCAATCCAGGCCGGCGCCTGCGATGCATGCCCCATACCAGAGAGCACCAGGAGTGCAAACGGCATGATAGCCAGACCGCCAAACTGCACCATCGTCCCCATCCAGAGATAAGGTACGCGGCGCCAGCCAAGGGCCGAGCGATGGTGATCCGAGCGAAAACCAATGAGCGCGCGAAAAGGCGCAAAGATCAGTGGCAAAGAAATCATGATGCCGACCAGTGCCGCAGGCACCTTGAGTTCGACGATCATCACACGCGTAAGGGTGCCGATCATCAGTACCAGTGCCATGCCGACTGATACTTGAAAAAGCGATAGCCTGAGCAGACGCGAGAGCGGAAGATCCGGTGTCGCGGCATCGGCAAAAGGAAGGAATCTGGAACCGATTCTGGCCCAGCTACGTCGAATTTCCTGTTGAAGGGTAGGTGTCTGCATACGGTTCTCGACGTTTCCCGACGCCAGTTACCCGTTCAGGAAGTGGGTTCAGCCATGGTTCGGAACCTGCAGGTTCCGAACCATGAATCCCGAACAAAACTACTTTCGTACAGGATCTTTTGCAACCAGCATCGCCACGGGTTGTACCGTGTCTGACTGAATTGCCGATACCTGTGCTGCGCTGCCATTGAGGAATTTCTTCACCCAGGTTGTGTTCAGAGTCAGTGACAGATGCACTAGAAACGAACCAACAGCAACTGCGCCGATGATGATGGGAATACCCACCGAAGGCTTAACGACACACCACATTTTTCCGTAAATCATCTTGAGTTCCCCCGAAAATTAGTGAAGCCAGGGTGAATAGATATACGCGAGCAGATGGGCGAATGCGGCAATCATCCCGAACAGCTGCGTACCCTGGATCAGATGGCGATGAATCTCTTCAGACTCTGCCTCTGTCAGGCCGGTAGGCCAAACCTTGTCTCTGTCAGACATATCAATACTCCTTAGAAAAACACCCGTAACCCTGCCGAACCCGTCTGCAGGCGCTCCGCATCCCCTGACGGCTGACGCGGTATTGAGCAACTAAATATGTAAATATGGATTTACACTTTTAATTGTCACTGAATATTGACAATAAATCAGTCGTTCGTCAACCCATCAGTCACAAAAAAACCCTGCTGTAGGATGAAGCTAGGAAAATCAAGGCGATTGAGGGCATTTGCTCAATAAATGTTTTTTAAAAGACAATTTTTTAGGCGGATGCAAAACGGCTCGCCGCGCAGGTAAACGCGACCTGAGCCACTTACAAGAGGAGTCGTCAGATTGAAATGAGCTCGCAGCTCAGTAACGGGTAATGAAGACCAGGCGTAAGGTTCCGGGTTTTATGGGATGGAAAACCAGGTCAGTGGCCGAGGTACCGCCGATACTCGAAGCATCATGGCTGCCGTAGTAGTCGATCGCTGAATCCTAACGACCAAATAAATTGAAGCTCGAATCTCATCACTTCGCGCTGAGGGCGAACCACTTGGAATGGAGATACCGAATCCGCAAATCCCGAACGAACTACGCGACAAGGGGGGATGAATCATGCTCGGACAGCCTGTATGACGCCCTGCTATTGTTTAACGCAACGACACCATACAGGCCCACACCATCAGCGGCAGAATGCCAGAATCTCCTCAATGACATGCTGCGGCGCTTCGCGCTGAGGGAAATGTCCAACGCCATCAATCAAGACCCGTCGGTACGGACCGCTAAACCAGGCTTCCTTACCGGCCGATGTATGCACCGGGTTCACAGCGTCCGCAGCGCCATGCAGCACCAGCATGGGATCGGCCAACACCGGCAAGGGTTCAAGTGCAGCATCATCTTTTGCATAAGCGGGGTCACCCTCGGACAATCCCCAACGATGCCGATAACAACTCAAGGTGATCGGCACCCAATCAGGATTTTCAAAAGCTTCGGCAGTTGCCTCAAACTCGGCCTCATCAAACCAACCCGGTGGGGACCACAGATCCCACATCAAACGGGCAAAGGCACGTCTGTCCTCGCGCAACGATCGCTCACCCAGTGGCGTGGCCATGAACCAGTGATACCAGTAATTGCGAGCCTGCTCAAGACTCAGCTGCTGCTGTACCGTGTTGGTGCCGTAACCCACCGACACCATCACCAAATGCGAAGCCACGCCCGGGTGTAGGCCTGCTGCATTGGCAACGGCACGCGCACCCCAGTCATGTCCCACGAGTACAGGTTTGTGCAAGCCGAGTGCATCGACGAAATCCAGAAGATCGCGACCCAGCGCAGACAGTTGCGCAATGCGTGGTGTGGCCGGATCAAGAAAGCGTGTTCCCGAGTAACCGCGTACCGAGGGTGCAAGCACTCGATAGCCAGCGGCCGCAAAAGCAGGCGCTACCTGAAACCAGGTACGCACGGAATCAGGCCAACCATGAACCAGCACCATGGTGCGAGCGCCTGCGGGATTCCATTCGAGGTATTCAATATCGAGACGCGATGTGCGCGTAGATTTTTTTACTGCTTCGTGTGTTGTCATGTCAGTGAATGTTTTTATTTAATTAACCAAATTTCGTTTACCCGCACCGTTATTTTGCCCGACCTTGTTTTGATGGCACAATCGAAGGTTGACTTGTTATCTAAACGCCAAACACAAGAGTGCAAATGCAAGGTATCCATCTCACCGCTGATTTGTCTGGCTGCCGCAACAACCTGAAACTGATGTCCGATGAGACCGGTCTTCGTCAGGCATGTCTGAACATGGTGAACAGCTGCGGCCTGACGGTCGTCGGAGATACCTTTATTGCGTTTCCCGGTATCGGCGGATCCCCCGGCGGCGTAACGGGCACCATTCTTTTGGCCGAGTCACACCTTGCGCTTCACACCTGGCCAGAACAATCTGCAGTGACCCTGGACGTTTATGTATGTAATTTTTCAACGGATAACAGTAAAAAAGCGTCGCAGCTTCTCGATGCAATGACTGCAATGTTCGATCCCGCGCAAGCTCATCACCAAAGCCTGCAGCGAGGCGAAATCGGCGCTGTGCACACTGCGCCAAATCTAGGGCAAGAGTGGCTTAACGAGCATAGCGCCTACGCTTATCAGCTCGGACCCGTGCTGTATCGCGAGCAGTCTCCGTATCAACTTATCGAGGTACATGACTCGCCGCAGTTCGGTCGGCTATTCCGTCTGGATGGCGACTACATGACTTCTGAAAAAGAAGAATTTTTTTATCATGAAGCCTTGGTGCATCCGGCAGCGGCCAGTCATGGCAAAGTGAAACGCGCGCTGATTCTCGGTGGCGGGGATGGCGGTGCGGCCGAAGAACTTCTCAAGTACCCCAGCGTTGAACATATCGTTATTGCCGAGCTTGATGAGGTCGTTATCCGCATCGCGCGTGAATATTTTCAGCAAATCCATCATGGTGCACTGGATGACCCTCGGGTGGAAGTACGCATCGGCGATGGTCTGGCCTATGTACGCGACACGGCGGAACGCTTTGATCTCGTGCTGCTGGATCTGACTGATCCTGATACCCCAGCATCAGCACTGTATACCGCCGAATTTTTTTCCTCCGTCAAGAATCTGCTCAACCCGGGCGGCGCGATGGTGCTGCACACCGCATCGCCCATCTTCAGGCCTGATATCGTGCGCACGCTGTACCAGCGCCTAAAGAAAAATTTCACTATCGTCGCACCGATGGGCCTTTACATTCCTCTGTACGGCGCCTATTGGTCGTTCGCCGTCTGCAGTGAAAGCCTGGATCCCCGACAAGCGTCATCGTCACAAATCGCGGAACTTATCGCTTCAGCGCATCTAAAGGATCTCGAGTACTACAATCCTCAAACCCATCAGGGGCTTTTTGCTTTACCTAACTACTTCAAAAAACTGGTCGACTAACAAAACATGCGTTTGATAGCAAAGAGACGGGGATGGGGCGAAATAATTTGCCTGCAAGTCGATTTTGTCAGAAAAATAACGCCCTTTTGCCCCGAAAAATGTGCGGCTTGTTGGAGGTACACGCACCTCTTGACGTAAAATGCTGCGCAGCAGCGAAGCATGTCCCGCCCATTTTGGCGATAAGTCACCATTTACCTTCCGAATAGATCAGGACCATGAGCAGTCTGAAAGAGAAATTGTATGAACATTTGCTGGGCGAGGTGTATTGCAAGCTCGGCGTATCGCACATTCACGGCATCGGCGTGTTCGCACTGCGTGACATACCCAAAGGCACCAAGCCACTCAAGAGCATGGTGAGCACAAAGGAAATCAAGTTCTCCCGTATCGAGCTCAAGAAGGTCCCCAGCAGCGTGCGCAAGCACCTGGCGAGCTTCTGTCTGGTAGAAAAAGGTCGTGTTTTTGCACCGGAAATCGGCATGAATGCGGTCAATCTGTCGATTTACCTGAACCACTCAAAGACGCCAAATTTGCGCTTCAATGAAAAAGATGTGCTGGAGGCTGTACGCGACATCGCGCGCAATGAAGAGCTGACCATCGATTACGACATCAGCTTTGGTGAGGAACATCTTTTTGGCGAAGATGATCCGAATTTCCGATCGAGCGGTCCCGCCCGAAACACCTGATCACTGCAGCGACGGAGACGACTGATCGTCTCCTGCCTGCCATTCAAGAACTGCGTCGCCTGGCGGTCAGGCGGCGCAGTTCTTGAGCTGGACGGGCTCGCCGTGGCGATAGATCTGATTCAATTCCTCGGGCTTGAAATCGATTTTCAGTGGTGAGGTAGGGTCCTGCGCCAGCGGGTGATCCGGATCGACCAGTGCCATCGCATAAATCGGTTCGTAGTCGGTCACGAACAAGGCCTTGTAGCCATAATCGTCCACGGGACCCAGATTGTAATAGCGCAGACCATTGCGTGCAGCCCAGCGGCAGGCAAGCAAACATGCATAATTGCCGGGAGAGCGAGTCTTGAAGTCCCGATTCCACTGGCAGAAGCTGCCGTATAACTGATTGTATTTCGGCAGAATCACCGAGACATCCGTCAGTACCAGTTCACCCTGGGGTGAGTGCATGCGCAAGACCAACACCTCGAGATTTTTTACATAATCGACAAATCCGGCGACTTCTTCGTCGGCGATGTAGCATTTTTCGAAATGCGCCCCGCCCATTTCGTACAGGTCGTCGACGGTCAGATCCTTGCCCTGAATGACCTCTTCGGTGTACTTGAAGCCCCGGTACTGCTTGTCGAACTCGCGGAATTTGCGGGAGCGGCGCTCTTCGCACCAGAACTCGTCTGAGAACGTGTCTACCAGCCCGTATTTATCATTGATAGGGACGCCATAGGGGCTGTCCGGGGGCAGCGCATAGACTACAAAGGGCCGCGGCGCCATGGCGAGCATGTCATCACTGATATCGATATAGGGGCAGAGCGCGTCCCAACGAGTGGTGTAGTAGAGGATGTCCTCGTGATAGCTCTCGACGCAGAGATTTTTGGCGGTCCAACTCTGGTTACCAACACGCATCACCCGCGGCGACTGACGGGCTTTCTTGATTTCGCCCAATCGATATAGGGATCCGTTCATTCTGATGTGTCCTTATGTAAAGGTGCAATCGGAAGTTTTTTCAAATCAAAATAATCCGAGTCGATCTCGAAGTTATTTTTCAAAAACCCGGGATCGGATTTTTCCAGCCTGACGATTTCCTTTTTACAGGAGGCCAGGTGCCTGGATGCCTCGCTCTTTGCATCTTTTAATTGGCGAACGTACTCCGGCATTAAAGGACAGTCCTTGTCATAGTGGATTGTCTTTGAGCCCGGATTATAAGCGAGTGGATAAAGCTTGCAACTAAAAGGTTTGGTGTCGCCGAGCACGCAGCCCGTCGGACCGAGGTTGGGACAGTCGGTTTCAATACAGATGCTGCCGTATTTTTTCTTTTCTTTTTGGGTCAGCGTTATTTCGAGGGGCGGGTATTCCGCCTCGACGAAGCAGCATCGCCGACATTCTGCGCAGTGGTCAAATGGCATGCGCAATCCTGAAGGAGTTACAGGCCGTTGATGGCATAGGCGACATCTGAAGCGCGAGCCGGATACGACTTTGATGGCGGCTGCGCCTGTTTAGGTAATTAATTATGGCCGTAAGATAACTCAATACAACCCGAAATGTCACAAACTATTTTTAATTGTCAACCAACCCGCGAGCGCAGCGATCGAAAAAAAACGGCTCTCGGAGGTCCGACGAGACAGACTCCAAACTCGGCTCACATTGATTCGGAGGCGTGCAGCAGAGGCACTGCACCATGATTACACGCGCGTTATACCGCTAAAAATCAGGCTTCAGGATTGGATTTTTGTTGCGAGCGCTTGCGCTGCTCCCGTTTTACATCCCATATCTGGTGCACGCCGAAAAGCAGCACCAGCACAAACAGGCCCAGCTCTATCCACATGCCCATGACTTCACCTTTCTGAAAGCTTACAAAACAACAGGTGTTTTTATTCTGCACGACTGCTTAAGAGCCGTGTCGTTTCGACTGACCCCACTCGCCTTAAACAGGCACAAGCGACAAGCAAATTCGGAAAATGCTGCAAAAAGAGCAAAAAAAATCGACCCGCAGGTCGATTTTTCTTGCAACCGAAGTTGCAGTACAGCGTGACCGAATTAACGGTTGGCGATGTACATAGTGATTTCGAAGCCGAAACGCAGGTCAGTTGCTGCAGGTGTAGTCCAAGCCATGATCATCTCCTAGTGGTGTTACGGGGGGTTATCAACTCGTTTTACCTGCGGCCTTCACAAGACCGCAGTCAGTGAGCGGATAATGCGCCCTAAGCCGGGATTAATCCATGAACGAATCCCGTAATTTGGGCTCATGATTTTCATTAGACCGATAGCTGTCCTGACGACGCGCGCATGATAAATAAATTGAAACCTTTGGCAAATCCGGATGCCATCGTGCTGGGTGCAGGCATTGTCGGGATTACGCTGGCGCTCCAATTGCAGCTGCGTGGCCGAAGGATCTTGTTAATTGACCGGCAGCCTCCCGGCATCGCCACCAGTTTCGGCAATGCCGGTCTGATTGAGCGCTCATCCGTATTTCCGTATGCCTTCCCGCGCGACTGGCGCACCTTGATGGATTACGCGTTGCAGCGCAAATCGGCTGCGCATTATCACGCTCGAGCCCTGCCCTCCCTTCTGCCCTGGCTGCTGCGCTACTGGTCGCACTCCTCACCACAACGCTATCCAGCCGCCATCACCGGCGCACTGCCACTGATAGCGCACTGCTGGAGTGAACATGAACCCCTGATCGAAGCCGCCGGGGCACGTGCGCTTGTGAATGAGCATGGCTGGATCAAGCTGTACCGAACACCCGAAAGCGAAGCAGCGAGTCTGCTGATGGCGAGACAAAGTCTGGCTTACGGGCTGCAAGTGCATGAATTGTCTGCCAGCGAACTGCTCGAGCTTGAGCCCGGCATCGGCGACAACGTGAGAGGTGGCGTGCATTATCCCGATTCAAGACAGATTCGTGATCCGCACGCGCTCTCGCTTGCGTATCTCGCGCTGTTTCAGGAACGCGGTGGCGAATTTCGTATCGGCGACGCACGCAGCCTGCGCCGTGCTGCCGATGACTGGCGAGTCGATACGGATCAAGGTCCTGCCTCATCGCGCGATATCGTTGTGGCCCTAGGACCATGGGGTGAAGATCTTGCGCGTCAGCTGGGCTATCGCCTGCCGCTGGGCAGAAAGCGCGGTTATCACAGACATTATGCAAGCCCAGGCACTTCACTGAGGCATACCTTGGTTGATGTCGACCATGGCTATGCGCTGGCACCCATGGCTCGTGGCATACGATTGACCACCGGTGCCGAATTTGCCCAACGTGACGCACCATCCACACCCGTGCAACTGCAAACGCTGGAGCCGATCGCACGACGTTTGTACCCACTCGGTGAATCCCTTGACTCGGCACCCTGGTTGGGCTCACGCCCCTGCACACCCGATATGCTGCCGCTGCTCGGTCCCGCGCCACGACATGCGGGCTTGTGGTTCAGCTTCGGACATGCGCATCATGGGCTGACGCAGGCCGCCTCCAGCGGTCGATTGATGGCAGAGATGATTTGCGGGTTGCCAACTTACGTGGATCCGACACCGTATCGAATAGACAGGTTCTAACTGAAGGAGGAAACAGTATGGCTATCACCGGAATGAATCACTTCACCATCGTCACCAACTCACTGGAAGAAACGGTACAGTTTTATCAGGACTTACTGGGACTGAAAACGGGTTATCGCCCGCCCATGTCATTTCCAGGTGCCTGGATGTACTGCGATGATCAGGCAGTGCTGCACATCATGAACAAAGGCACGCTGCCCGCAGAAAAGGCTGGCATCCTGGACCATATGGCTTTCTCTGCCACGGACTTGAACGGCACGCTGGCCACGCTGAAATCTCGAGGCCTGACTTACGACCTGCGGCGCCAGCAAGCGACGGGCGTGTGGCAATTGTTCTTTCACGACCCAAACGGGGCGCGCGTGGAGCTTGATTTTGAGGCGAACGAGGAACTCGAGGGATAGTCACCGCAGCGCTGCCTTCAGCCCAGCCTGCCCGCTTCATAAGTTTTCTTCCAAGAGATGCAATCATGGTGTTGAGTCGGCCTCAATCGCCACGACTACCCACTTCCCCTCCACTTTGCCCAGCGAAAAGCGAATCTTGTCGCCGGGCTTGAGCTTGTCGATTGAAATGGTGTCGGCCAACCGAAATGCCATGGTCATGGCCGCCATATCCAAATCGGTAATCGCCTCGTGCTTGATCGTGATCTTGCGGTTCTCGGCATCGATGCGACGCACTTCCCCCTTGATCATGCCGCTGGTCTGGGATGCCTGCGCTTCATGCTCGTGATGATTGGCCCAGACCGTGAGTATCGTACAGATCACCGAAAAAACTACGGCAAGCGCTTGTAACCGTTGAATGAACCTGGACATAGGAATACTCCCTTGATGGTGCCTGATGAGTGACTTAATGACCTTCATGACCTGAGGATTTTCGACTGCGGGGCTTTGTGCCGGCCGGCTCGGTGTTTGCCGGCTTTACCTGCGCGGGCATGGATTGACCGCCCGCGCTATCGCCAGTGGATGGCTCGGGCAGTTCACCCTTCCATTCGTACGCAATCGTGCCGGGTGGGTGCTGGTACCAGCCGGGATCACTGTAATCACCCGGCTTCTGATCGGCACGCACTTGCAGTACCGTGAACATGCCACCCATTTCCACACTGCCGAACGGTCCGTCACCGGTCATCATGGGCAAGGTGTTCTCGGGGAGCGGCATCTCCATGTCGGCCATATCGCCCATGCCGCGATCGCCCATCACCATGTAGTCCGGTACCAGCTTGCTGATTTTTTCTGCGATGCCCCGATGATCAACCCCAATCATGGTCGGCACCTGATGACCCATCGCATTCATCGTGTGATGGGATTTGTGGCAATGAAATGCCCAGTCACCCGCTTCCGTGGCATCAAATTCGAGCGCGCGCATCTGACCAACGCCAATATCTACCGTGACTTCCGGCCAGCGCGAGGCCGGTGGCGTCCAGCCGCCGTCGGTACCCGTCACCGTGAACTCATGACCGTGCAAGTGAACAGGATGATTGGTCATGGTCAGATTACCCACCCGTATACGTACCCTGTCGTTCTGACGCACCCGCATTGCATCAATACCGGGAAAAACGCGGCTGTTGAAGCCCCAGAGATTAAAGTCCAGCATGGTATTGACCTGCGGAGTTGCACTGCCGGGTGCGATGTCGAAGCTATTGAGCAAGAACACAAAATCACGATCGACACGCATGAAATTTTCATCTTTAGGATGTGTAACCCAGAAGCCCATCATGCCCATGGCCATTTGCAACATTTCGTCCGAATGCGGGTGATACATGAATGTACCAGCGCGTCTCGCCTCGAATTCGTACACAAAGGTTTTACCCGTCGGTATGCGCGGCTGCGTCAGTCCAGCCACACCATCCATGCCATTAGGCAGTCGCTGCCCGTGCCAGTGCACGCTGGTCGCCTCAGGCAAGCGATTGGTCACGAAAATACGCACACGGTCACCCTCCACCACTTCAATCGTAGGACCCGGTGACTGACCGTTATAGCCCCATAAATTCGCCTTCATACCGGGCGCGAATTCACGCACCACCGGTTCGGCCACCAGATGGAATTCCTTGACGCCCTGGTTCATGCGCCAGGGCAGCGACCATCCATTGAGCGTGACCACCGGATAAAACGGTCGACCATCTTTGGGCAAAGCAGGCGGTATGGTTTTTGCGTCTTTCATCACCGGTGCTTCAGGCAGTGCGCCCGCCGCTGCTCTGCTCACCAATCCGGCGCCCAAGGCCAGCACACTCGCATCGCGAAAAAAATCTCTGCGTGTCACCATGATCGTCTCCTGTCAATGCGCCGCAGTAGCGGACGCAGCCGGTGTCTGCATGCTGCCTGCACCCGAAATGAATGAGGTACCCAAACTACCGCCATGCATGGCGAAATTCAGTTCGGTGTCGGAAATCCAGAAGTCGCGTTGCGCTTCGATCGCTGCGTTGATGCTGGCGATCTGTGCGCGCGCATCAGTCAGCAGTTCAAAGACACTGACCAGCATGCCGTTATAGCGCAGCAGAACCTCCTCGGATACCTGTTTTCTGAGCGGGACAATCTCGTCTCTGTAGCGACGCGAGACCTCAAAGCTGCTGCGATAGGCAGCGTAATATTCACGCACTTCAGAGCGCGCCTGAATGGCCACGTCTGCGGTCCGCATCATCGAGCGCATGTAAATCGCCTCGGCGCGGCGCGTACGCGCTGTACCCCAGTCGAACAAGGGCAGACTCAGCTCTATCGTGTAACCATCGGCGCGTGATTCGCCGGTGGCACTCTTGTTCTGGTAGCCAGCCTCCAGCACATTCACAAAGCGCGTCGCGCGGGTCAGACCCAGTGCGCGTGCAGTGTGCTCGGTTTCCATTTTGGCCGCCTGCACATCCAGTCGCCTAGCGATGGCCGTGTTTTCAATATCGGCAGGTCTATCCGGCTTGTCTGGTAACGCGGGCAAACGATCAGGCAAACGAATCTGTGTTTGTTCACTCGACAATCCCATCAGGCGTATCAGTTTCTCGCGGCTGGCATTGGCGCTCTGTTCAGCGCGAGCGAGTTGGGCGGTGACCTCGACATGAAATACTTGCTCGCGTGCCTGATCAAGCTTGCTCCAGTTTCCCGCGCCAGCCATGCGTTGCCCGAGCTCGGCACTGGCCTCGGTCGCCTGTGCTGCCTGCCGCATGTAGCTCAGGGTTTGATTGGCAGCGACTGCATGAAAGTAAGCGCGACGCGTGTCTGCCGCAAGGCGCACCACCTGTAACGCAGTCTGCAATTGCACCTGAGTGAAACGACGCTCTTCGATCGCACGACGCAAGGGCATGGTCAGAAGCCCTGCCAGATCGAACAACACCGCCCGGTCAGTTTCTGTGGTGTCGCTACCCGACAGACGACCAAAAGACAATCGCGGATTGCGCAAACGCCCGGCTTGCACCAGATCGGCTTCGGCAACGCCGAGGTCCGCCAGTGCGCCCTGCAATCGTTTGTTGTTGAGCAAAGCGATCTGAACAGCACTGTCGGCCGTCAGACCAGTGGCGAGCAGTTGAGCGACTTGCGCCTGCCCCGCTTCCGATTCGCGTTGCACACCAAACCCAGTGCGTTCTCGGGTGAGTGAAGACACACCATCCAGACCACCATCGGGCGAAAAACCGGCGCAACCTGCCAGCACGCCAGCCAACGCCAACATGAGGCTTGCACTAGCCATTGATTGGGATTTCATGAAACACCTCAGCACAAATTGAATACTTGCCAGCGGCAAGCGGGCATGTCAGCACTGACACGCCATCAAGTTGCGTGTCAGCTCAGAGCGCGAGGAAAAGCCCGGGGAGGTCGTTCTGGCTTTTCAGGGATGTGTACGGCTAGGTCGGTGGACGAAGGTTGGAAGGCACTGAGCACAAAAGAAACCGCACTGGGCTGTAAAGCCGCGGGGGGTGGCGCAATTGCACCTATCAAACAGCACTTCGCGCAATCGGTACAGGAAGCCTGCGAGTGTGGAATCGACTTTGCGGTGGCCTTGTCCGATCCGTCTATGGACACATGTGCGGGATGATGCGACTGAGGGTGGCAGTGATGATCAAGATGAGCGACGGGCGCTTTATGGTTGGCCTCCGCCAGAGCCGCAGCTTGTATAACCCGCGCATGGTGCGAGACCCTACCCACCGATTGCGCGAATGCCAGCGTCCCCTGTACTGGCAAAAGGCAGCAGAGCAAAAAAATCACCAGATGGCGAACGCAAGGGTGCATGAAGGGAAGTTAACACAGTAGCGCACAGAGCACAAAATGCCTGGCTGACTTCAAGCCTCAAAAATCGCGTGTAAGCCGTACCTGTCCGCTTTGCGTGTATGTGGGAATTCTCAAGCCCGAAGAACCATTCTGGTCGATCGATAAGGACCCGCTGAGCAGCCACCGATCACCCAAACCTTTGTTGGCAGACAGGACCAGCGATGATGTCTGATCTTGCGTGAACTTACCTCCGGCGCCGGCCGAGGCGTAATGCACCGATTGCAGTGAACCAAGCATGCTCATCTGCCAGTTATCAGGAAGTCGCGCACGCATCAGCGCGTAAACTTCTGCACCATGATTGCGCTGCAGTCCATCATCAACGACCTCCTGATTCTGACCCACCCCCGCTTTCAGCGAATAGCGCTCGCTGAAAGCATGGCGCCAGCTCACGCCAACACTTTTTTTCGCCTTGCGTGAGAAAATCTGTCGCTGCTCGGTACGATTTTGTACACGTGCCTCCAGCCTGACTCTGTCGTTGGGACCGAGTGCCAAGGTCACGCGTGGTGCGTTCGACGTCCAGATAGTTTCACCCTGCCCAGTTCCCAGTTCATAACCGGATTGCATGGGTAACGCGAATTCAAATCTGCCAGCCTGCAGATTGGGGCCCGTCGTCAACCGGGCAGATTGGGTACGCATCGGAAGGTTTTGCGCATACTGCGTTGCGGTAAGTCCGGTGGAAATCTGCCAGACCAGCGCTGAACTCAGCGCAAAGGTCTGCTCTTTCGAGGCTTTGGTTTGCTTGAACTGACCCGGCTCAGTTGCTGACGTTACCTCGGGCGGGGTCAGCAGGGCTTCGCCAGAAGTCAGGGGTGCGGCGAAGGCAAAGGTGCAGGAACCGCCAATGGCCGAAATCATCACTGCCCAGTGACACGCAAGCGATCGAATACGCAAGGATCCATTGGATTTCATGATTATCGGGAGCCCATCGGACCCAATGCGAGCCGACGAGTCAATCTGAAAATATCCCGATTATACGGATAGCCCACGCTGCGCCATAGAATCCACGCAAACTGAAGAACCGCGCGGCATTACTTGAATCATGCAGAATGCAAAATCGGATTTACTCCACCCGAAATTCGAATTTCTGTTTTTTGCAATCGAGGGTATTAATGTAATGAAAAGAAAAGCGTGCGCCGTTTTCAGCGCCGACGCGCAGACGCATTTTGTTGCGACCAACGACATCGCCCTCTTCATCTTTAACCGCCACCGAGAAGCTGCCACGGAACGGCTGATCACCCTTGTTGACCAGCACACCACCCAGGTTGTAATCAACGCAGTACACACGTTTGACCACAATCTCGGGGTTATTGGTTTTCAGGGTTTCGGCATGGGCCGACGCAGCAAACAACATGCTGACGCTGACGATGACAGCGATCATGGGGTTCCGGTGTTTCATCGGACGAATCTCCTGTTGTACAGATTGTCGATCGCCACGGACACCCCGTGTGACCACTACTTCAACGCATAACGCTTAACGGCATCCTCATTCCATGCCATGCCCAGCCCCGGACCTTGCGCAGTCACCTGTCCATCGACAATCTGGTAAGGCTGCGCGAGTGCTGGCGAACCGAAGTCCATGAATTCCAGCCAGTGACAGGTGGGCGTCACCGCCAGCACATGAGCGCTGGCCTCAATGAACAAATGACTCGATACCGGCATCGATGCTGCACGCGCCATACCCATCACCGACAGCCAGCCCGTGATACCACCAATCTTCATCAAGTCCGGCATCATCATGTCGCAGGCACCGGCACTGATGGCACGCTCGGCATCGCGCGGGAACCACCAGTTTTCGCCGGTCTGTATGTTGGCATCAACCGACTCTCTGACCAAGGCATGACCTTGCAGATCTTCTGCAGCCACCGGCTCTTCCACCCAGTGAAGATCGAATGACTCGAGCAATCGAATGCGTCGAATGGCCTCGGTCGGTTGCAGACTCTGATTGAAGTCCACCATCAGCGCCGTCTTCGGTCCTATCATCTGCCGGATCTCGCGCGTCACATGGATGTCGCGTTGCACATCCGGATCGCCAAGTTTGATCTTGATCGCACGAAAACCCTGCGCCATTGAGTGCTCGATTGCTTTGGCATCATGAACGGGGTCTACCATGCCGTAGCTATCGTAGGCCCACACCGGCTTTGCCTCGCCACCCAGTAATGCAACGACGGGCTTGTTGACCGATTTTCCCAGCGCATCCCAGTACGCCATGTCCAGCGTCGAAGCTACCATGCCAAGCAAGCCCTGCATGCCCAGCAAGCGATAGCGCTGCTCCAGCTGCTGCATGCGCGCCACTGGCGCCACGGTTTTACCGATCAGATCAGACTTGATCTCATCAATCAGCGACAGCAGAGGCCGAAGCGTGACAGGCGTATACCCGAACAAATACGCACTTCCGGTGACACCCTGCTCAGTCAGCACATCCAGCAGAATCAGCGGTGATACATCGACCGAGCCAGAGGCGGTTCTGACAGGTCGAGTGAGCGGCGCCACAATGGCGCGCGCGCGGATATCGCGAATGAGAAGGCTGTCCATGAAATTCCTGTTCAATAAGTGAATCGACTGATCAAAGCTGAATTTTAGTCGGCGATTGCGATATCAAGAACAGACAGGAATAAATTTCACCAATTCGGCCAAACCATGCATGAAAGGCAAGCCCGCAGAACTACATGCTAAGCTCGACACACTTCGATCTCAAGGAGAAATCCCATGGCTACTGTTCCTCTGCTGTCGTACGCCGACGCCAGCCCCGAAGCGCGTGCAGTCTTCGATGACATCAAGCGTGTTCGCGGTGTCGATGATGTAAATAATTTCTGGAAGGCGCTGGCGCACTCGCCCGAGTTGCTGCAAGGGGTATGGTCTCAGGTACAGCGGGTTATGAAGCCCGGTGCACTGGATGCCGTGACCAAGGAGCTTATCTATATCGCCGTATCAGCCACCAACAGTTGCGAATACTGCGTACATTCTCATACAGCTGCCGCGCGAGCCAAAGGCATGACTGATGCACAGCACGCTGAACTGCTAGCCGTGATTGCAATGGCCAGTCAGACCAATGCGCTGGTCAACAGCCTGCAGGTGCCCGTTGACGACGCCTTCAAAAAATGAAGGCGATCGCCGACGATAAAAATCAGGGATAACGTACCCAGCCTTTGGCCGGCGAACCCTGCTCAGCGCGCTCTGCAGGTTTGGGGTTGGGGGCAACCGCAGGCGCGTGCTCGACGGCGACCTCGGCTTTCTCAGGCATGGCCGACGAGTGATGACTCGTGATCAGCCACTGCGACCCTATCTTGCGGTACGAGAATGAGTAGCGTGCCTTGACCATCGTGCCGTCGGAAAAACGGAACGTATACAGCCCGGCATCGGTGGCGCTATTGCAGTCAACATCAATCACCCGATCATCGATGCTGCCCTCAGGGCGACGTGCCAGGAAATGCACGAAGTAATCCTCTTTTTCTGCCGTGGTAAACCGTGCGCGATTTGAGACCGTGGGTAAAAGAACCGAGCCGGGTGCATAGTTGGCGACGACTTTTTTAGGATCGCCAGTACGCAGCGACGCATTCCAGCGGTCGAAGAGCGCGGCCACTTCGGATTTCAGCGGTGGATTGCAATAGTCTGAAGCAGGCTCGGCAGTGGTCGCCTTTGCGGGCACGGCGTGGCTGTCCGCATGCGTGTCAGCGGCAGCGTGCGATGCGGGCGCAACCGGTGCTGCATGCGCATCATGATGAGCCGCAGCCGGCGCAGCATGACTGTCCTTGCTGCCATGGGCATCTTTCGCACTTGGTGTTTGTTTTGCCGCTGGAGCTGCATGGTCGTCATGACTGTCCTTGGCCGGCGGTGCTGCGTGATTATCTGCTGCGGATGCTGCGGGTGCTGCATGATGGTCATCATGCGCTGCGCTGGCGGCAGGAGCAGCAGGCGCATCGTGTCCCGCGTTGGCCGCTGGTGCCGAAGATGCCCCATGGGCATCCGCTGCATTGGCACTGGCACTGGCAGCCGCAGCATTGGTCCGATTCTTGACGCGCAGACGCTTGCTGCCATGTCCTTCATTGGCCCCAGTGTTCGCTTGTGCCGGGTTCGTGCTTTGTGGCGCGTGTGCATCGGTCGCCGATGCATCCTTGCCACCGTGCGCGTCAGCATGTGCACCATGAGTAGGTGCCTTGTGCTGCGGTTTGGCGCGTGCGGGCTTGCGGGACTTCTTCGCCAACGCGGGTTTGCCTGGCTCATCCACAGGGTGGGACGCAGTGTCTTTACTGGATGCGCTGCTGGCAGGTGCCTCTTTGGCGTCTGCGGCGTGGCTGTCGGTAGCGGGGGCTGGCGCTTGATGGTCATGGTGCGCATCGGCTGCAAAGACTGCCGCGCTCGACAGCATCAGGATCGCAAGGGCCCCGGTCAGTTTATTGAAGTTCATCCTGTTTTCCTTCACAAAGCGAGTGAAGCTCTGAAACGCTTGATTTCGGCCACTTTGGCCATGTTCCGAAATCCACGGGTTTGCCTGCCAACTCGTGTCAATGCCACGAGGATTATCAAAAGCACAATTGGGTAGTGCAGGTTCCTGCACGAATCGCTTCCGACAAGAACTCTGGTCATGGATAATCGAACCGGCGATGATTTTCTGTAGCCCCCCACGTAAACAAATATACGCATCCGGGCTAAAGATTTGCAATGCTCAGTTCGATTCCCTGAGTGTCGTTTATGTTTTATAGCAATGGCGCTGAATTTATTTCATTTTTAACAGCGTTTTATCAGGCATGGGAAAGCTTCGGGACACTGAATACGTCCATGCCCGGCAGTCTTGTTATCAAAGGAGAAAAAAGTGGCTGAACAAATCATTGAGACGCTGCCTGGCGAGCTGCATCAAGCAGGCTGCCCATGCTGCACCCCAGTGTCATCTGGTACTTCACGTCGCCAGTTCCTGGCCACCGGCGCCGCAGTTCTGGCTGGCGGCATGATGGGTTTTGTACCCGGACGTTCGATGGCAGGCGGTGGTAATTACGAAGCGATGCTGGTCAATTGCATCGACCCTCGTTTCACCACACTGAGCTGGCAGTACATGGGCCTGCTCTCCGGTGTGGATCGCGAGAAGCTGGGTGACAACTACAGCCATTTTGTTATGGCGGGTGGTCCGATCGGCGCTGTACATCCCAAGTTCGCGCCTTGGCACAAAACCTTCTGGGACAATCTCGAGATCACCGTCGCGCTGCATCACATCAAACGCGTGGTTGCGTTGTCTCATCGTGATTGCGGCGCAGCCAAGCTGGCTTTCGGCGCATCCGCAGTCGCCGAGAAAGAAATTGAGACCGGCTCTCATGCAGAGGCACTCGCAATGTTCCGCAAAGAAGTCAACACGCGTCACCCCAAACTGAGTGTGATCACCGGCATCATGGATTTGACTGGTCGCGTTGATCTCATCGGTTAAGCGAAGCAAAATACACCGGTAGTACGCAAGAAAAAAATCCCGGGCCACAAGCCCGGGATTTTTCATTTAGGTCTAGGCCAAATTCATGCGCTGAAAGAAGACCGAGAGTGGATCGAAGGTGAGGCATCCTTTGACAAGATCGTTATCGAACGCAAAATAAGCTGGGGCTGCGCTGCAGCCCCGCGGTCTCAGACAGCCGCTTTACGACCTGCGATGTATTTCACGCCGTTAGGGCCATAAGTTTCGGTGTGCATGATGTGTGGACCGAGATGAAAAGTATCGCCCGCACGGCAGTGAGTTTCCTTGCCATCGACCACCACACGAATTTCGCCTTCAATTACCATCGCTTTGGCTTCAAAAGGATGACTGTGCAAATCCATTCCCTTGTTTGCTTCCCGCTCGACCACAACGACCTCAAAGCCTTCATTTTCCAACATGGTCTTGAATGCCTGCTGATCCATGATTCCTCCCTGTTTTTATTTCGTTGAAATCAGTTTCACCAGTGTCAACAAGGTCTGATTGACTGGTGTGGGTATACCCAGTAGTGCTCCCTGCCTGCAAACATAACCGTTCAGATAATCGATCTCGTTCGGTTTGCCGCGCGCCACATCCTGCGCTGTCGACGAATACTGGGTGGCCATATTACTTGCGACCTGCCTGACAATTTCATAACTGTCACCCGGAACCTGTACGCCTGCCGCCTTCGCGACGGCAAGGCACTCGGTCACGACGGTCTGCATCAATTCACGGACGCCAGGGACTTCCACCAGCTTGCCGTAAGGCTGCTGAGCAATGGCCGAGAGCGCGTTGTAGGCGCAATTGACGATCAGCTTGCCCCACAAAATACCGAGAATATTGGACGACACTTTTACTGGCACACCGGCTTCGGTATATTTCGCAGCCAGTTGCTCGCTCACGGGCGAGTCGCCAATCGCAAGCTCACCGCGCCCGTGATGTTTAAGGTGGCCAGGTCCGGCCATTTCTGTCGCCACATACACCACCGCAGGAATTACCCGCTGGGGCAGCAGGCCCTGCAGCGTCTCTGCATTCTCCACCCCATTTTGCAGCGACAGAACGATGGCATCCGGAGACAGATGCGGCAGCATGGCCTGCGCCGCGCTCACCGTATCCGTTGATTTCACACAGAAGAGGATCACGCGCGCCGAGGCGATATCACTGACCTCGGTACTTGCATGGAGTTTTACATACTCGGTGAAGCTCAGTGTCTCGAGCAAAAGCCCCTTCTGCTGGATGGCTTCGACGTGAGATGGTCGCCCGATCAGGGTGACAGGATAGCCGGCACGCGCAAGCATGCCGCCGAAATAACAACCGACCGAGCCTGCGCCCATGACGGCAATGGTGTTTTCTGATGGGGTTGCTGAGAACATGCTGGATCTGCCGGGTATCTATATCAAAACAAGGTGGCTAGCGCCTTTGGACTTTCATAACGCGAATATACAGGAAGCGGCTTACAAACCTTCTGCGACCAGGATGGCGCGCCATCGTATACTGGACTTTAGAGACCCGATGCCGCAGGAGAAATAAATGAAAACAAGATCATGGCGCATAACGCTGCTCTGGCTCATGGGCCTGATGATCGCTCTACCCGCACTCGCTGGTGATTGGAATGGCGCCCGAAACATTGTGCTTTCCAACGCCGCAGGCGAGCGTCACACCATTGGTCAGGTCATTTTTTCAGACGGAGATCAGGGAAAAACAGCCTTTCGGATAGAGATGGCTGAGACTATGCAGGATTATTTTCTGGCAATGCGTCCGTTTCTTTGCCTGACTGGCCCAGTACAACGGCTGTGCTGGTTCCCGGTTCACAATGAGCCCGCTCTGATCAGCAAAGATGATTTGCTGCCGCTCGAATACGCGCTGATGTTCATGCGAACCCGAGCCAAGGATCTGCACGTCAACCCATTCAACGGTTTGTATTATCGCCTGCGTGTCGAGGGCGACCGTATCGCAGGCACGCTGTTCGAGGTGGACATGGCGCCGTTCATCGCACCCGACGTGCTTCCGGTCGAACAACGACAACGCCCCTTGAAGGCAAAAGATTTTTATGATGCTGATCCGGGGTCGAACTGGCTACCCCTGTTGAGTATCGAATGAAACAAGCGTAATTCAACTACCTGAATCCATCGCGGCAAATACCTGCTGCGCGAGGGCAAAAGCAGAGTTCGCAGCGGGCACGCCACAATAAATCGCGGTTTGCATTAGCGCCTCGCGGATCTCTTCGCGGGTTACGCCATTATTCGCAGCGGCACGCAAGTGCAGCTTGAGCTCTTCCTCACGATTGAGCGCCACCATCATGCAAATCGTCATCAAGCTGCGGGTGTGCGCGGGCAACCCCGGACGTGTCCAGATTTCACCCCAGGCGTAGCGCGTGATCAGATCCTGAAAATCGCTCGTGAACTCAGTACGATTGGCCTGCGCCCTATCGACATGTGCGTCACCAAGCACCTGACGACGCTTTTTCATGCCCTGTTCGTAGCGTTCTTTTTCATCCATGTGCACTTTCCTTGTTCAGCATGAAAGCGAGCAGATTTTGCGTGAAAGCCTGCGCCACTTCCCAATTCGATAAATGTGCCGCGTTGAGCTCGACGTATCGTGCGCCTTGAATTGCGCGTGCGATCAACTCGCCATGCTCTGGCGGGGTGGATTTGTCATGCCGGCCTGCGATCACCAATGTGGGCGCCACAATTTTCGAAATCTCGGCACGCTGATCCATGTCGCGCACTGCAGCGCAATTGGCCACATAGCCTTCGACAGAGGTATTGGCCAGCATGCGTCGGACACGCTCAACCTGAGCCGGTGCGTGAGCAATAAAATCTGGGGTGAACCAGCGGTCGAGGACCATCTCGATAATCGATCCCATACCTTCCTGACGAACTTTGTCGATACGGGCATTCCATACTTCGGGCAAACCGATCGCAGCACTGGTATTGCATAGCGCGAGCCGATCAATTCGTTCCGGCGCATGAATACCCAGCCACATGCCGGTCATGCCACCCATGGACAGCCCACAAAAATGAGCGCGTTGAATCTGCAGCGCATCCAGTAGCGACACCACATCGCCACCCAGTTGCGCAATCGTGTAGGGACCAGGCGTGACATCCGACTGTCCGTGACCGCGCGTGTCGTAACGCAGTATGCGAAAGTGCTCAAGCAAGGCGGGCATTTGCGGCAACCACATATCCAGTGTGGTACCGAGTGAATTCGACATGACCAGCACGGGCGCCTCTTCATGTCCCGGACCCGCTTCGAGTACGTAATGAAGTTTACCGCTGCCTGTCTGAACGAAGGACATGATGACTCCTGAAGGGGGCTTGTGTGGCCGTGTTTGCGTTCGTCATGCCTTGCGCTGACGGTGATGAGTGAGCACGCGCTCGACAAATGC
>JBDKLM010000030.1:0-48644 GCA_039806005.1 Pseudomonadota bacterium | reverse complement strand
CGGTGCAAACAAACCTTTGGAATCGGTGTAGCCCGATGCATTGCCCATGTTGCGAATCATGTCCTGGACAATTTCATCGGGCGCATCAAAGCCAAACGGCGCCAGGTTGCCGATGTTGAGTTTGATGATCTTGTGACCTTCATCCTCCATCTGCCGGGCCTTTTCGAGTACGGGTCCGCGGATGTCGTAACAGACGTCAGCCAGTTTCTTGGATTTGTGGATAGCTTTCACGGCAGGGTCCTGCTCCAGTTGGCGTGCGGGCAAACAGTGTTGCACCGCGAAAAAACAATCATTTTGCCCCAAAACGCGCAGCTTTACCAATGGCGGGCCCGATAAAATAGATCCGGAAAGCGGTGTGGCGGCTGAACGGGCGGGCTGCCCGTGATTCTGGCCCTGGCGGCCCCGATATGCCTGTTTTTTAGTCAGCCACCTTGTCTTAGCGGTCGGTCCGGGCATCTCGGGATAGAATGTGTTTGCCTATGAAGTTACACGCCACCACAACCCAGCAATACCAGACCGTCACGGGCTATGAGGCTGACTCAGTCGAGATCAACGCCGTCAGGTTTACTCATAGTCTGATTGTTTTGCCCGAGTCTGCCCCGGTGATCTGGCCGGTCAACGGCTTCGAATCTCTCAGCACCCAGGATTTTGCCCCTCTGGAGGCGGCCGAACCCGACCTCGTCATTCTGGGTACGGGTCCACGGCAACGCTTCGTTGCGCCGGCGCTGATCCGCAACCTGCTGTCTCGGCGCATCGGGGTGGAGTGCATGGACAACCAGGCGGCGTGCCGCACTTACAATATCCTGATGGCCGAAGGACGAAAGGTCGCACTTGCGCTGATCATCCCAAGCCAACAGAACGAGACCTGAGAACAAGGAGATTAAATGGGCGAGCGTCCCTCCATACTGAACATGACCGTCCCAGATTTTGGTGCCCCGATGACCGGAGACAAGCCGTTTCGCTTGTCAGAGTATCAGGGTAAAAAAGTGGTCTTGTATTTCTACCCCAAGGACAACACACCCGGCTGCACGGCGGAAAGTCTGCAATTTCGCGAGCTGCATGCCAAATTCAAAGCCGCCGGCTGCGAAATATTTGGCATCAGTCGCGACAGCCTGCGCTCACACGAGGGTTTCAAAACCAAACTCGAGTTACCTTTCGACTTGATCTCCGACACCGACGAAACTGTCTGCAACATGTTCGATGTCATCGTTATGAAATCAATGTATGGCAAGAAAGTTCGCGGCATCGAACGCTCGACATTTGTGATTGACGCTGCTGGCAAAATAGTGAAAGAATGGCGCGGAGTGAAAGTTCCAGGGCATGTTGATGAAGTTCTGGAAATTATTGAGGGCCTTGCCTGATTTATCACAACCCATTGAAAATAAACAATTTTTCAAATACTAGGCTGTTTAAGAAAAAGGTTTGTCACCTTTTACTTAAACAGCCTTTTCAGTTTTTTCAGCGATATTTTGATTTTGTTGAATGTCATTGCTTTCATTATTCAATTTTTACAGTAAGAGGATCTGATGCCTTTGCCTAAAATGCCTGCAAAACCCGCAGCACTGCTTTCACCCGTTGATTATCCCAAGGCAGAAAAAGGCAAACCTCTCAAACCGGCCATCGCCCTGGTAGAAACGCCCGCACCTTTGGTGCTTGCGCCACAAGCGAAAACACGTTCGGATGCGCCCGTCAAAGAAAAGGCAGTTTCGAGAGCTCAGCGCGGTAACACGCATCCCAAATCGCCGACCAGCCGCTCCGCAGACAAGCGCGGCGTGACCAAGTTATTTGTACTGGATACGAATGTGCTTATGCACGATCCAACGTCCCTGTTTCGATTTGCCGAGCATGATGTCTACCTGCCGATGATCACGCTGGAGGAGCTGGACAATCACAAGAAAGGGATGTCCGAGGTTGCTCGCAATGCGCGGCAAGTGTCGCGATCCCTTGATGCGCTAGTGGCTGATGTCTCGGAAGATGCGATTGATGGTGGCATACCCCTGAGCAAACTCGGCAACAAGGACGCCAGCGGGCGACTGTTTTTTCAAACCAAGCTGGGCCGTTGGACCTTGCCGGAAGGCCTGCCCGAGGGCAAGGCCGACAATCAAATTCTAGGCGTCGTTCGTACGCTGCAGGAGCAGCACCCTGACCGGCCTGTCGTGTTGGTGTCCAAGGACATCAATATGCGCATCAAGGCGCGTGCTCTGGGCCTGCCCGCCGAAGAATATTTCAATGACCACGTACTCGAGGACACGGATCTCCTTTACTCCGGGATCTTGCAACTGTCCGATGATTTCTGGATTCGTCACGGCAAGGGCATGGAATCCTGGCAGGAAAATCGTCAAGGTATGGGCACGACCTTTTATCGCGTCACCGGACCAATGGTCACCGCGATGCTGGTCAATCAGTTTGTTTACATGGAGCCGCGAAACGGCGAGCCTTCGTTTTACGGGCAAGTTGCTCAGATCAATGGAAAAACTGCCGTCATCCGAACCTTGCGTGACTTTGCCCACAACAAAAATAATGTATGGGGCATTACCTCGCGCAATCGAGAACAGAATTTCGCACTCAATCTGCTGATGGATCCGGAATGCGACTTCGTCACGCTGCTGGGTCAGGCGGGTACAGGCAAGACCTTGCTCGCGCTCGCAGCAGGTCTGGCACAGGTACTGGAATCCAAAACCTACAATGAAATTATCGTGACGCGCGTCACCGTACCTGTGGGTGAAGATATCGGATTTCTGCCAGGGACAGAGGAAGAGAAAATGTCACCCTGGATGGGGGCATTCGATGACAATCTTGAGGTCCTGAATAAATCGGATTCAGATGCAGGCGAATGGGGCCGGGCCGCGACGCAGGAGTTGATTCGCTCGCGTATCAAGATCAAGTCGCTTAATTTCATGCGCGGTCGTACCTTCGTCAACAAGTACTTGATCATTGACGAGGCTCAGAACCTCACGCCGAAACAAATGAAGACGCTGGTAACGCGGGCCGGCCCTGGCACCAAGATCGTTTGCCTGGGCAATATCGCGCAAATTGATACGCCCTATCTGACCGAGGGCTCCAGCGGCCTCACCTACGTGGTAGATAGATTCAAAGGCTGGGGCCACAGTGGGCATGTCACGCTGGCACGTGGCGAGCGTTCACGACTGGCAGATCACGCAAGCGATGTCTTGTAAGCGAGCAGATACACGTTTAAAGCCACTGTCTGCCCAACCACCAGGCGATTGCAGCCATAAAGGCAGACGCGGGAATCGTAAAGACCCACGCCCAAACGATATTGCCTGCAACGCCCCAGCGAACGGCTGACATTTTGCGGGATGATCCCACGCCGACAATGGCGCCGGTGATGGTGTGCGTGGTCGATACCGGAATGCCCATCGCTGTGGCGAGGAACAGGGTCATCGCGCCCCCGGTCTCTGCGCAAAATCCACCCACTGGTTTGAGTTTGGTAATTTTCTGTCCCATGGTTTTGACGATGCGCCAGCCACCAAACAAGGTGCCCAAGCCAATCGCGACGTAGCAGCAAACGATCACCCACCAGGGAAGCGGATCCGATGCGGCGGTGACGCCAGCTGCAATCAGCAGCATCCAGATAATCCCCATGGTCTTTTGCGCATCATTGCCGCCATGCCCCAGGCTGTACATGGAAGCCGAGATTAACTGCATGCGCCGAAACCATTTGTCGACGCGTTGCGGTGTGCTCCTTACAAAAAGCCATGAGACGAGAAGCATCATCAATGATCCAAACAAAAAGCCCAGCAGGGGCGAGAGCACTATAAAGCTGATCGTTTTGATCAGCCCACTAGCGATCAACGAGCCAGTTCCTGCTTTGGCCACCGCCGCACCTACCAAGCCACCAATGAGCGCGTGCGAGGATGAAGAAGGAATGCCGTAGTACCAAGTCAGCAAGTTCCAGGAAATCGCCCCTACCAACGCGCCAAAAACCACATAGTGATCTACCACGGCGGGATCGATGGTTCCCTTGCCAACAGTGGTGGCGACTTTCAGCTGAAAAATGAGAATGGCAATGAAATTGAAAAACGCCGCCAGCAAGACCGCATTTTGTGGCTTGAGAACGCCGGTCGATACGACGGTGGCAATCGCGTTCGCAGCATCATGAAATCCATTCATGAAGTCGAACAGCAGTGCCAGCACAATCAGAAAACCGAGCACATAAATACTGATGTTTAAAGTCTGCATGGCTTTGGCTTATGCGTTCTCGACGATAATACCCTCGACGATGTTGGCAACATCTTCGCAACGGTCTGTGACTGTTTCGAGAATTTCATAAATGGCTTTGAGTTTGATGAGATTGCGCACATCCGGTTCTTCACGGAAGAGTTTGGACATTGCTGCACGCATCACATGATCTGCATCGGACTCCAAACGGTCGATTTCGGCGCAAATATTCAGGATTTCTCGCGCGTTATTCATGTTGTGCAGCAGCGAGACACTGGCGAGAACTTTTTCACAGCAAGCTTGGCACAGCTCTGCCAGTCGCTTTGCCTCAGGGGTGATTTGCTTGATATCGTAAAGCCATATGGTCTGACCCACATCTTCCATCAGATCGAGGATGTCATCCATGCGCGTGATTAACTGGTGAATATCGTCACGATCCAGCGGCGTGATGAAGGTCTTGTGCAGCATTTCAAGCGTGGTGTGCGTTACCTTGTCAGCTTGCTTTTCAATCGTCTCGATGGCATGCACGCGATGTTCGAGATCATCAAAATTCGTCATCAGCGAGACGAGTTCTTTTCCGCCCTTCACGCAAAGTTCGCCATGTTGAATGAACAGATCAAAGAATTTGCCCTCGGTGGGCATCAAACGACCAAACATAGTATTACTCCTTTGAATGCATCCGTATTAATTCAGGGTCATTCGCCGCTGCTGTAGGGCGAAGCGCTGCCTGTGTAGTTTTCGAATTTTGTATACTGCCCGAGAAAGGTCATGCGAACGCTGCCAATAGGGCCGTTACGCTGTTTGCCGATGATGATTTCGGCCATGCCTTTATCGGGCGAGTCAGGGTTGTAAACTTCATCGCGATAAATAAATAAAATCAGATCGGCATCTTGCTCGATCGCACCCGACTCTCGCAAATCCGACATCACGGGCCGCTTGTTGGGACGCTGCTCCAGCGACCGGTTTAGCTGCGACAAGGCGATCACCGGACAATTCAGTTCCTTGGCCAAGCCTTTCAAATTACGCGATATTTCCGAAATCTCGGTTGCCCGGTTCTCGCCTGGAGAATTTGCAGACATCAGCTGCAAGTAATCGACAATAATCAGACCCAGCTTGCCGCACGTGCGCGCCAGCCTTCTCGAACGCGCCCGCAGCTCGATGGAGTTCAGAGCGGGTGTTTCGTCGATATAGACCTGCGCATCATTCATCTTCTGAATGGCGTGTGTGAGTCGCGGCCAGTCATCTTCGTTGAGGCGACCAGTGCGAAGACGATGCTGATCGAGACGACCGACGGAGCCCAGCATACGCATCGCAAGCTGAGTACCGCCCATTTCCATCGAAAAAATCGCCACTGGCAAACCACTCTCTACCGCTACCGTCTCGCCGATATTGACGGAAAACGCCGTCTTGCCCATAGAAGGTCGTCCCGCGACGATGATCAAATCGCCCGGCTGCAGGCCTGAGGTCATGCGATCGAGATCAATGAAACCGGTGGGTACACCGGTAATTTCACTTTGGCTATCGCGGTTGTAAAGCTCATCAATACGCTCGACCACTTGCGTGAGCAAAGGCTGGATTTCCTGAAAACCCTGGGAGCCGCGTGCGCCCTCTTCGGCGATAGCAAAAATTTTGGATTCTGCTTCATCCAGCATTTGCTTGACTTCTTTACCCTGAGGATTGAATGCTGCACTGGTGATTTCATCAGAAACAGAAATCAGTTTGCGCAATACACCGCGATCACGAACGATCTCCGCATAGCGACGAATGTTGGCAGCAGACGGCGTGTTTTGCGCGAGCGCATTCAGGTAGGTAATACCGCCAGCGTCTTCGGCCTTGGCTGCAGACGTCAATGACTCAAATACGGTGATGACATCCGCAGGACGGGATGCGTTAATGAGTTTGGCGATGTGCTGAAAAATCAGGCGATGGTCGAAACGATAAAAATCGTCAGGGCTGACCATGTCCGCGATTTTGTCCCAGGCGGCATTGTCAAGCAGTAAACCACCCAGAACCGACTGCTCCGCCTCAATGGAATGCGGCGGTACTCGCAGGGATTCGATTTGCGGATCAACGCGGTTATTCATGGGTCCCGATTATACCTGTTAGGTCAGATGACCCGGACGCAAAAGCCGGACAGTTGAGGGCTTTAGCCCTGAGATCGAATACTCTGTCACCGTTCTGAAAAAAGACAAAAAAAATGCCGGGATAACCCGGCATTTCCTGAGGCATGGCGTAATCAATCAAGCTTGCTCGCCAATCACCGCCACATTGATTTCCACGACCACATCGGTGTGCAAGGCCACGGTCAGCGAATGATCGCCCGTGGTCTTCAGTGGACCTTGGGGCATGCGGATTTGCGCCTTATCTACGCTGAAACCCAGCTTGACAAGTGCATCAGCCACATCATGGTTCGTCACCGAGCCGAACAGACGACCGTCAACACCTGCTTTTTGCGAAATCTTGACTGTCTGGCCCGACATTTTGTCGGCTTGTGCCTGTGCTGCTGCCAGCTTGGCGGCTGCTGCCTTTTCCAGTTCTGCACGACGCGCTTCAAACTCTGCAATCGCATCAGCCGTTGCACGGCGAGCCATGCGTTGCGGGATCAGAAAGTTACGGGCATAGCCGTCTTTCACGCGAACCACGGCGCCCAGGTCGCCCAGGTTCGCCACTTTTTCCATCAGAATGACTTGCATTTTTTTCTCCAGGATTCAAAGAGGGTCGGACGATCAGGCGTTATGCAGATCGGTATAAGGTAGCAGTGCGAGGTAGCGCGCACGCTTGATCGCGGTATCCACCTGACGCTGATAATGGGCACGAGTACCTGTGAGACGTGCGGGCATGATCTTGCCATTTTCTTGCACGAAGTCCTTGAGCGTATCCACGTCCTTGTAGTCCACCTGCTCTACATTGGCCACAGTGAAGCGGCAGAATTTCTTGCGCTTGAACAGCGGATTTTGCTGTTTGCGCTTTTCCTTGAGTTTGCTCTTGTCGAATTTTTTACCGAATGCCATTTTGCTGGCTCCTGAATTTAAGAAATAAGTTCAAAATCTGTGAGGTGAAACACCAGTGCTTTGCCGTTCCGATTTTTTCTGGCCATAAAACCACTGAATCGAAACAAAGCGCCCATTTGAGCCCGCTCCAGCCGATCTGCGATTGTTCCTGCGGCGATTGCACGCAGTTCAAATCCGACTTGTCGACTGATATCGGCTTCCAGCTGTTCCGATGTGTGGGTCAGTGTTGCGCTCACCATCGGTATGCCGGCTGGCGTGTAGCGCAATACATCACGCTCGGCCAGGGTCGCTATGCAATGAAAACTGTTGTCACCTCGCTCCGTTGCAGACACGTGCCGATCAGGCCGCAGGCGCCTCAGCGCGCTGGCTCTTGGCTGCGTCTTCTTTCTGCACGCTCTTCATCATGGGCGAAGGCGCAGTCTCGGCCTTCTTCATGCGAACGGTCAGATGGCGCAGCACGGCATCGTTGAAGCGGAAGCCGGTCTCGATTTCAGCGAGGGTTTCGCCATCGCACTCGATGTTCATGCAAACGTAGTGGGCTTTGGCGAGCTTCTGGATCATGTAGGCCATCTGGCGACGACCCCAGTCTTCGACACGGTGGACTTTGCCGCCGCGGCCGCTGACCAGACCCTTGTAGCGTTCGATCATTGCGGGAACTTGCTCGCTCTGATCCGGGTGGACGATAAAAACTATTTCATAGTGACGCATCATTTCTCCTTAAGGTCGGATTACTAAATCGCCCACCTCGGCGTCAGGACGAGTGTGGGAAGAGGAAAACCCGAAACTATACCGGGTAAACACAGAAAACTCAATGTCATCAGAGAGTTATCCGCCAATCCTGAAAGGGAATACTGAATATTGTGCTTGCCTTTCGCCCAGTGCTGTATAAAAATACAGGCTGTTCATAAAAACAGTCGCTTTGCCGGGGAGTTATCATGATTAAACTGACCGCCCGCCAGGAACAAATCCTCGCGCTGATTCGGGATGCCATCGAGAACACCGGCTTTCCGCCGACCCGCGCGGAAATCGCCAATGAACTGGGTTTCCGTTCTGCTAACGCGGCTGAGGAACACCTTCAGGCACTCGCGCGTAAAGGCGCTATCGAAATCTCGCCGGGCACATCGCGCGGCATCCGCCTGCTCGACCGTCCGGCGGACAGCCGTCCACGACGCTTCAGCGTCTCCCAAATGGTCCTGCCCCACCCTGACATGATGCAGTTCTCTTTGCCGCTTATTGGCCGGGTAGCTGCAGGCTCACCCATTCTGGCCGAGGAGCATATCTCGGCGAACTATCAGGTCGACCCCGCCTTGTTCACTGCGCGGCCCGACTATTTGCTCAAAGTCCGCGGCATGTCGATGCGAGATGCCGGCATTCTGGATGGCGATTTACTGGCAGTGAAAAAAGCGGATCAGGCACGCGATGGGCAGATCGTCGTGGCCCGACTGGATGATGAAGTCACGGTCAAGCGCTTCCGCAGAAATGGCGGTGTCGTTGAGTTGCTGCCGGAAAATCCGGATTTCGACGTTATCCGCGTCGAACCGGGCCAACATGAGTTTGCACTGGAAGGTCTGGCGGTCGGCTTGCTCAGGGCTTGGGGCTGACATCATCCTCAACCTTGGCTGGCGCGTCGCTGCATCGACTTGACTGAGCGCGCTTGCCTGAACCGCCCAATACTTTCCGAAAGCGCGATGCGACCGCTGAGCCCTATTTCAGTCGCTTGCGCCGCTCGATGATCTGCGTAGCAATTCCTCGCAGAATATTGACCTCTTCCGTCTCCAGACCGGTACGCGAGAAAAGTCGCCGCAAACGCGGCATCAGCTTCTTTGGATGATCGGGATCCAGAAACTCAATCTCAATCAGTGCCTGCTCAAGGTGTCTGAACAAGCCTTCAATCTGCTCGGCGCTGGCCGCTTCACCCTGAAAACCGATAGGCATTGCTTCTCGCTGCTCGCCCATTTCCGCAACCCGACATTCATACGCCAGAATCTGTACTGCCTGAGCAAGATTAAGCGACGCATACTCTGCGCTCACGGGAATGCTGACGAGTGCATTGCATTTTTCAACCTGTTCATTGGACAGCCCGAATCGTTCATTACCGAACACCAGCGCACAGCGAAGACCGGTATCTGCGTGTAACTGCTGCGCCAGAGCGCGAGGCGATCGCAGCGGCGGAGAAAATTCCCGCAGTCGCGCTGACAGCGCCACGGTCAGGTTGCAACCCGACAGCGCCTCATCAAGACTATCAACAATGCGCGCTTGGGAAAGTACATCATTGGCACCACTGGCAAAGGCGATGGCTTCTTCATGATGAAGCGCATCAGCCTCGCGCGGCGCAACGAGAAACAACTCCGAAAAACCCATGGTTTTCATCGCGCGAGCCGCAGCACCGATATTGCCCGGCCGGCTGGTTTCAACCAGCACGAAGCGCAATCGCTCGAAGACAGGAAGATTGGAAACGGGGGGAATCGACGGGTTCATTTAAAATAGCGGCAAATCGCGGATTTCATGCCGCATCGTTCATTCTCACTGTGGTGGCCTTCACGGATATCCGCTGACGGCCCAATTTTAACGGAACCACCATGCACCCCATGATCAATACCGCGGTGAAAGCCGCGCGTCGTGCCGCATCCATCATCACTCGGGCATCTTTCGAGGTCGAGCAATTACGTGTCACTGCGAAAAATCACAATGATTTCGTGACCGAAGTTGATCAAGCCGCTGAACAGGCGATCATTGATGTATTGCGGCAGGCCTATCCCGATCATGCAATTCTTGCTGAAGAATCAGGTGCCTCTGCCAATCTGCATGATGAAAACGAGCATGTCTGGATCATTGATCCGCTTGATGGCACTACCAATTTCATTCATGGATTCCCACAGTACGCTGTCTCGATAGCGCTGCAGTATCGTGGGCAGATCACGCAGGCAGTGGTCTACGACCCAACCCGCAATGAACTCTTCACTGCCAGCAAAGGTGCGGGTGCCTTCCTTAACGAGAAGCGCCTCCGAGTCGCAAAACACGACAAACTTGCCGATGCATTGATTGGCACCGGCTTTCCCTATAGTGATCTCTCCAAGCTTGATGAATACATAAAAATGTTCCATCTGATGACGCAAAAATCGGCGGGCCTGCGTCGTCCCGGTGCGGCTGCACTTGATCTCGCTTATGTGGCTGCGGGCAGACTTGATGGCTTCTTCGAAAAAAATCTCAAGCCCTGGGATATTGCTGCGGGCGCCCTGCTCATCACCGAAGCGGGCGGTATCGTGGCCAATTTTTCCGGGGAATCGGACTACCTGTACAAGGGTGATGTCATCGCTGGTTCACCCAAGGTTTTCGGCCAGATGCTCAACGTACTATCGCCATTCGCCTGAGGTGTCTTGCCTCAAGATGCCACAGAAGACAGCGAATGCCGACTCGGTCGTACCCTGTTATACTCCGCCGCGCTGCGGTCATTGTTCCAGTCTCCTGACCGCCCCTCCTGGAAATTCCCTCCTTGACCTGCGACTGGCGCCCTGATGCGGCGGCGGGTCGACTAATTCTCGAAATCTATGTCATTTGCTGAACTCGGCCTCGCCGAACCCATCGTGCGCGCCGTCACGGAAAACGGTTACACCCAACCTACGCCAATTCAATCTCAAGCGATACCCGCCGTTTTAAAAGGTGGCGATCTGCTCGCTGGCGCCCAGACGGGCACTGGTAAAACCGCAGGGTTCACACTGCCCATGCTGCAGCTGTTGTCCGGCAAACCACGTCCCGCTCCTCGCACCGTGCGTGCATTGGTGTTGACACCAACCCGCGAACTCGCTGCACAAGTCGAAGAAAGCGTGCGCACCTATGGCAAATACGTGAGCCTGTCGTCTGCCGTGATTTTTGGCGGCGTCAACATCAACCCACAAATTCAGCGACTCGCACGCGGTCTCGATATTCTCGTTGCCACCCCCGGTCGTCTGCTCGATCTCATGCAGCAAGGTGCAGTCGACCTGCGTGCTGTAGAAATTCTGGTCCTTGATGAGGCCGATCGCATGCTCGACATGGGTTTCATCCGCGATATTCGCAAAGTACTGGCGGCCCTTCCACCGAAGCGTCAAAACCTGCTGTTCTCAGCCACCTTCTCCGATGAAATCAAGGCGCTGGCCGACGGCCTGCTGGATAACCCGGCGATGATCGAAGTCGCGCGACGCAACTCCACCGTCGAAGTCATTTCACAAAAAATTCATCCGGTGGATCGCGACAAGAAGCATCAATTGCTCACGCATTTGATCAAGGAACACAACTGGTTTCAGGTGCTGGTTTTTACACGCACCAAACACGGTGCTAACAAACTGGCCGAGCAACTGAGCAAAGCTGGCATACCCTCGCTCGCGATTCACGGTAACAAAAGTCAGGCAGCGCGCACCCGCGCGCTGGCAGAATTCAAGAGTGCCGACTTGCAGGTACTGGTGGCTACTGACATCGCTGCGCGTGGCATTGATATCGATCAGCTGCCCTATGTCGTGAATTACGATTTGCCGAATGTGCCGGAAGATTATGTTCACCGTATCGGTCGCACGGGCCGTGCCGGCTCCACTGGGCAAGCAGTGTCACTGGTCTGCGTCGATGAACGCGGTCTCTTGCGCGACATCGAGCGATTCATCAAGCGGGAAATAGCCGTGGAAGTAATCGTCGGATTCGAGCCGGATCCCAATGCCCGACCACAACCGATACAGTTGCGTAGTCAAGAACACCGTAGTCAACCGCGACATCAGCAAGGTAAACGCGCTTCAGCGCCCGCCGGCCGATCGGGCGGCAAACCGGCCAATCCAGGTCAACGCAGCAATTCGCCACGAACACCGCAAGGCACGTCGAATACCCCGCGCAAGCAGAACGCAGGCACAACGGCCACGTCAGCCCCCGTACCCAGACCGCAGCGTGCCTCCGGGATACGGACTGCGGCCTTGCTGGGTCAGCCGGCTGCGAACGCGGCTTCGGGCAAGCGTCGCAGCGGTCAGCGCTGAAAGGTTCGGCCTGCCCTAGTTGTGCAGGCTGTGCTACATTTTCGCGTCACGCAAAGCCGGGCCTTGTGCCCGGTTTGTCTTTAACCTCTATTGAACTTCGTCTTCGTCCGAGCAAAGCATGACCGCACCCGAGCGCTCCAGCCTGGACAATCACACGCCCATGATGCGACAGTATCTGGGCATCAAGGCCGAGCATCCGGACACCCTGCTGTTTTACCGGATGGGCGACTTCTACGAATTGTTTTTTGACGATGCTGAAAAAGCAGCGCGTCTGCTTGGAATTACGCTCACGCAGCGCGGTGCCTCCAATGGCAATCCGATCAAAATGGCTGGCGTGCCCTTTCATTCAGCCGACCAGTATCTGGCCAAACTGGTCAAGTTAGGCGAATCGGTCGCCATCTGTGAGCAAATCGGCGATCCGGCCACCAGCAAAGGGCCCGTAGAGCGCCGTGTACAGCGCATCGTCACACCCGGCACCCTCACCGAATCAGAACTGCTGCCAGAAAAATCAGACCAGCCATTACTCGCCTTGCATATTGCTCGGCAGCGTAAAGGGGTCAAAGGAATCACGCTCGGCCTGGCATGGCTGTCACTGGCCAGCGGCCGCTTGCGCATCACTGAAATCATGCCGGATCCATCGCAACTAACGTCCTGCATTCGACAAGAACTGGAACGCATCTCACCCGCAGAAATTCTCTGCGACGCTGCATCACGCGCCGTGCTGGAAGAAATGCCCGGCGTTCGTCCCACCACCGTCGCCGACTGGCACTTCGATGTCACCGCTGGTGAAAAATCACTACTGGAGCAGCTGGCCACCGCCACCCTCGCAGGGCATGGTGCTGAAAACCTTGGCCCAGCGCTGGGTGCAGCCGGTGCATTGCTGCACTATGCGCGCAGCACTCAGGGCAAACATCTGCAACATGTGCGCAGCCTGATTGTCGAGCACGAAAACGACACTATTGCGATGGATGCCGCCACGCGTCGCAATCTCGAAATTTCCGAGCCGCTGCGCTACACCGAAGGCAGCTCGCCCACCCTGTTTTCATTACTCGACCATTGCAAGACAGCGATGGGTTCGCGCTTGCTGCGCAACTGGTTGCATCACCCCAGTCGGCATCAATCGGTCGCGCAAAAGAGGCACGAAGCGATCGAGGCACTGCTTGCCGCATCCCAGTCAGCGCATCTGGCAGACAACCTGTCCGGCATGCCTGATATCGAGCGCATCGCAAGCCGTATCGCTTTGCTGAGCGCAAGGCCTCGCGATCTGTCTGCTTTGCGCGCCGGATTGGCACAATTACCTTCGCTTCAGTCGGCCTTGCGCACCCAAGGGCCCTTGCAGGCATCGATGCTGCTAGCGAACACAAGCGAAGATCTCAGTACCCCGCAGACCTGCATGGCACTGCTGCAAAAATCGATTGCTGAAGAACCTGCTGCACAAGTACGCGATGGTGGTGTAATCGCGACTGGCTACGACGCCGAACTCGATGAACTGCGAGGCCTGTCCGAAAACGCGGGGCAATTTCTGCTGGATCTGGAAGCGCGTGAACGCGCACGAACCGGCATCGCGAACTTGCGCGTCGAGTACAACAAGGTGCATGGCTTTTACATCGAGGTCACTCACGGCCAGACAGCCAAAGTGCCCGATGACTATCGCCGCCGTCAGACACTCAAAAATGCCGAACGCTACATCACACCCGAGCTGAAAGCCTTCGAAGACAAAGCACTGTCAGCACAAGACCGCGCACTGACGCGCGAAAAATTCTTGTACGAGCAATTACTTCAATTGCTAGCCTCGCATATCCCCGAATTGCAGCGCGTTGCCGAAGCTACAGCCCAGCTTGATGTATTGGTAGCCCTTGCCGTACATGCAGAACGCCACCAGTGGTGCAAACCGCTCCTGCAAGCGTCACCCGGCTTGCATATCGTTCAGGGCCGGCATCCGGTGGTGGAAAATGTCATCGAACGTTTCATGCCGAATGACTGCGAACTCTCGCCTGAGCGCCGGCTATTGCTGATCACTGGTCCCAACATGGGTGGCAAGTCCACCTACATGCGCCAACTCGCGCTCATTACTCTGCTCGCCTACACAGGTAGCTACGTACCAGCATCACAGGCAACACTGGGGCCGGTTGATCGGATCTTCACGCGCATCGGTGCCGCGGACGATCTGGCCGCGGGTTACTCCACCTTCATGCTGGAAATGGTGGAATCAGCCGCCATTCTGCATGGCGCTACCGAGCAATCACTGGTGCTGATGGACGAAGTCGGTCGTGGCACATCGACCTTTGACGGGTTGGCGCTGGCCTGGGCGATCGCCAGCGCGCTGCTGCAAACCAATCGCAGCCTCACTCTCTTTGCAACGCATTATTTCGAATTGACGCAACTGCCACAAACCCACACGGGCTGCGCGAATGTGCACTTATCTGCGGTCGAACACAAAGACCGTATTGTGTTTCTTCACACCGTCGAGCAAGGCCCCGCATCACAGAGCTATGGACTGCAAGTCGCGCAACTCGCCGGAGTACCGCAGAACGTGATTCGCGCAGCACGCAAACATCTCGCTGCGCTCGAAGCACATGCCGCACAGTCTGAAGCGCAATTCGATTTGTTCGCCAATGCGGCTACCGAAGAAGCGATCCCCGAACCGGCAGCTGACGTCGCGTCACCGCTCAAAGAAGCCCTGATGGGTATCGATCCCGACAGTTTGACACCCAGAGAAGCGCTGGAGGCGCTCTACCGTCTGCGCCAGCTGGCAGAGGATTCGCCTTCACGATCATGAGACAGCTTTTGCTCTGGCTGGCGATCACGATTTCACTACTGCCTGCCCTCGGTCATGCCGAGGCATTTCGCTTCAGCGTGCTCATGCGCGTGCCAGACGAGAGCAATGACGACAGTGCATGGCACGCAGCCATCGACAATGCACAGACAAACGAAGCTGCCTTCATCGTCGTCAACGGACTCAAGCGTTCCAGCGAGCGATGCGGTGAAGCGCTCTACCAGCAACGCATCGATCTGCTGGCGCGCTATGTCACCCTGCAGACCGGCGTCAACACGTTGACAGCCGATCTGAATGCAACATTACCCTTCACCCTGAGCGCTGAAGCGCCTTGATCAGACCGCTTATTGCAGCTGTATCGAGCGGAACTGATCGCCATCATCATCATCGTCATGATGATGGTGATGGCCATGCGGGCCGTGCACATGCCCGTGCGCGATTTCCTCGGGGCTTGCTTCCCTGACTTCGATCACATTCAGTGCGAAGCGCAGTGCCATGCCGGCTAACGGATGGTTGCCATCCAGGACCACCTTGCCATCGGCAATATCGGTCACCGTGAAGACCCTCGCCTCGTGTGCATCGCCTGCTTCGGGCGCACCCTCAAACTGCATGCCGATTTCCAATGGCTCCGGCAAAGCCTCACGCGGCTCGATTTTCACCAGATCAGCGTCGTATTCGCCAAAAGCATCCTCTGGCTCCACCTGAATCGTCACCTGATAACCGGCGGCTTTGCCTGCCAGTGCTTCCTCGATCTTGGGTAACGTATTGGCGTAGCCACCGTGAAGGTAAACCATGGGTTGCTGGCTCTGCTCGATCAGGTTGTCCTGTGCATCAGAGAGCTTGTAGTGCAGAGTCACGACGGTGTCTTTGCCGATGTTCATCATGTCATCCTTTCGCTGAAACGGTGACCGAGTATACCCGAGGCCTCCCGATAGCCCCGTGAGAGAGTGGGTTCTCGCGCCATCGATATAATGACCGTATGGACACTACCCACTTACTCGGCGGTCTCGCGCCTGATCAATTTCTTCGCAAGCACTGGCAGAAAAAACCCCTGTTGGTCCGCAATGCCATCCCCGAGATGCGCGCGCTTCTGGATCGCGAGGCACTGTTCAGTTTAGCCGTGCGCGAGGATGTCGAATCCCGGCTCATCACGAATTTCCGCCGGCAATGGAAGATGCAGCAGGGTCCGCTCAACACCCTGCCCTCGATCACCCAAAAGAACTGGACGCTCTTGGTGCAAGGGGTGAATCTGCATGATGATCAGGCAGATCAATTGCTGCATCAGTTCCGCTTCATTCCTGACTGCCGTCTTGATGACCTGATGATCAGCTATGCGACCGATGGCGGTGGCGTCGGTGCCCATGTGGATTCTTATGATGTGTTTCTGTTGCAGGCGCACGGGCAGCGACGCTGGCGCATCAGTGCGCAGCAGGACCTGCGTCTGCGAGAAGATCTGCCCCTGAAAATCCTCAGGCATTTCGCACCCGAGCAGGAATTCATTCTCGGGCCCGGCGATATGCTGTATCTGCCGCCGCAGTACGCGCATGAAGGTGTGGCGGTCGGTGAATGCATGACCTATTCCATCGGTTTTCGAGCCCCTGCCTGGCAAGAGCTCGGCGAGGCCTTTCTCGCTTTCATGGCCGACGCCATTGATCTGCCTGGCCGCTACAGCGATCCGGCACTCAAATCCACGCGTCAACCGGGAGCCATCAGCGATCAGATGATGGATGCCGTGCATCGTGTATTGCAAAAACTCGGCAGTACAACGGCGGACAGAGAGATTTTCCTTGGCGAGTATCTGTCGGAGCCCAAGCCTTCGGTCAGCTTCGATCCCCAGCCCAAGCCGCTCGGTGCGCTGCAATTTGACAAAGCGGTGGCACGCGACGGTATTCGCCTGCATCGCAAGACACGAATGCTGCATCGCGGCAAATACATCTTCCTGAATGGCGAATCCTATTCACCCGAGCCATCAGATCGCCGTATCCTGAGGCGATTGGCGGATGAACGCGTCCTCGACGCCCACCATCTTGCGCAAGCCTCATCCGATCTGCGTGAGAGCCTGTATGGATGGTATCTGGATGGCTGGGTCGATCTTCAAACCCGCAGAACATTTCAAAAAAGCTAATAAATCTGCTTCAGGGTTCTTTCAGCGTGCAATTCGCCCATATCTGCACATAATTTTCCTGCGCGAAACTTAAGCTCATCCCACGCAAAACATATAAAACGGCTTGCAAGCTTTTCAAGAAGCCCAGTATAATTTCCGGTTAGGAAGTTTTGAAGGTGCGGCAGTGCGTCAATTGTGGCTGCCAAGTCTGAAAACACGACCTGATGTGCGATAACTACCGGTAGTTATTAAACAAAATTGAAGTGTAATTTTTTATATTTAACCGAAGGAAAATCATGAAAAAATCGTTGCTGATCGCTTCCCTGCTGGCCCTGGCTCTGGCTGCTTGCGGCAAAAAAGAAGAAGCCGCTGCTCCTGCACCTGCTCCTGCTCCTGCTGCTGAAGCTCCTGCTGCTGAAGCTCCAAAGGCTGACGCTGCTGCACCTGCTGAAGCTCCTAAGGCTGACGCTGCTGCACCTGCTGCTGCAGAAGAGAAGAAGTAATCACGGGCAACCGAGCAAAAAAGCCGTCCTCTGGACGGCTTTTTTGTGCCTGTCAAAAAGACAGTCGACACTCTGGCCGCTCGCATAGTGGCTGCGTCAACAGGCGGTCACTCACCACAATCCAGCCAGGCAAAACCTGCTGTCTGATCTGCGATCACTACCTCAATCGCACTATCCCGACGTACCCCATCAATCGCCAAGCGCACCTTATCGGGCGAATTATTTTTCTGGGATAAATGCGCCGCAATCAACCGCTTGAGGCGACTACGATCCAGGCTCTGCAAAATTTCTGCTGACTGCTGATTGGATAAATGTCCTAGCTGCCCACCGATGCGCGCTTTGAGCCATGGCGGGTAAACCGATTGAGCGAGCATATCGGTATCGTGATTAAACTCCAGCACGAGTGCATCGCAAGCATTGAGTGCGTTAACCAAGTGCGGCGTCGAATGCCCCACATCGGTCAATACGCCCAATTTGCGAATGCCATCCGTGGCAGTGTACTGAACGGGTTCGCGTGCGTCGTGCGGCACGGTGTAGGGCTGGATTTCAAGGTCACCAATCACAAAGGGCTCGCTATCACGACAGATATGCACGGTCACACCAACAGCCTCCTCGCGTACCGCCTCCAGACTGCCGTGGGTTAGCCAGACGGGAATATGGTGGCGGCGCGCAAGACGAAAGACACCGCCGACATGATCCTGATGCTCATGCGTGACGATGATGCCGGAGAGTTGTTTGGGATCGATTTGAAGATGACTGAGGCGGGATTCTGCTTCTCTCAGTCCAAACCCACAATCGAGCATCACCGTTGTTTCCGTGATGCCCGATGAGGCAGAGATCAGTAGCGCATTGCCTTCGCTACCACTGCCCAGACTCGCAAATTTCATGCGACGCTCCAGAACGATGGGCGCAGACGCACGAGCGCGGCGTTATTTCAGCTGATCACTTAACAGCCCCAGAATGCGATCGCCGATGCCGCCGGTTTCAGAATCACCCTTCTCGTCCTGCACACTGACGCGCGTTGCCTCACCTGCGCTGTTTACCAGAATGCGATAGCGCTGTGCCTGCTTCTTTTCATCCTTGGAGCTGAACAAGCGCGCAAAGAAACCGGGTTCGCCGGATTTTTTGTCTGCATCGGATTTCTGATCAACATAACGAACGAAATACAAACCGCGTGCACGATCGCGATCTTCGACAGTAAAACCCATCCGATCCAGAGCCAGACCAACGCGGCGCCATGCGCGGTCAAAACTTTCATCGACCAGTACATGGTTACCCAACGAGTCCTTGGCCACGCGCGCACGCTGCGGCGCAGGTTTGGCTTCATTCACCGCAGCCTTGGCGACTTTCACATCGGACCCGAGGCGCGCCATCAGACGACCGATGAACTCGGCTTCCAGTTCGGGATCCGAAGGACGACCGGTCCACATCGACCGGTCCTTGGATTGGCCGGTAAGCACCTCTTGTGCGCCACGATGACTGATATAGATCTCGGTACTGCCATCAGCGGTACGCTCGAGACGAGTACGGAATTTGTCGCGCTCACCTGTCGAGTACAGCGAATCAAACACCTTGCCCAAGGTATTGCGAATGAAATCCTGCGGTATCTTCGCGCGGTTCTCTGCCCAGTCGGTTTCCATTACACCCGCTTCAGGCGTTTCGATTGCGAGTAGAAAACCACTCTCCTGCCAGAACTCTTTAATACGCGGCCACAATTGCTCGGGCGTCTGCTTGACGATCAGCCAGCGCTGATTGCCATCACGACCGACACGCACATCAGCAGCCTCGCTAATCTCAGGCGCCACCTTGCCGGGCGCAACAGTATTCGTCGTACCTGCGGTTCTTTGCGCGTTATAGGTGGATGCGGTAGCAGTGCCCGCAGGATTCTCGCCGACTACATAGCGGCTATCCGTGCGTAACTGCGTCAGGTCAGGTGGTACTTCGAGCTTGGTGCCCTTGTTGACTTTACCTGCGCTTTTGTAGTCGATCTTGTCAGGCTCGAGCATGTCACCCACCGAACTGCAGCCGGCCAGCGCACACAGGGCCGCGATCAGCAAACAGCGGGTACGCAGCGTAGCTGCAGAAGAAACACCAGAAAAAGAAAGACGCATGTGAAATGGTAATCGAGTAGAGGTTAGCGGGACCGTCATTGCAATACGCCAGATTCACGCAGCGCCGAACGAACCGCCTCGTGGTGGCCGGCACCAAGGGCAACCAGAGGCAGACGAATGCCCAATTGCATGCGGCCCATCTGCGCAAGCGCCCACTTGACGGGCACAGGATTGGGTTCAACGAACAAGCGGTTATGAAGAGGAATCAGACGGTTATTGATCGCAATGGCATCGGCAATGCGACCTGCCATCGCTGCCACACACAGTTCATGCATGGCTTTGGGCGCGACGTTTGCGGTAACGGAAATATTGCCCCGTCCGCCGCACAACATGAGTGCCATCGCTGTCGCATCATCACCGGAATACACGGCAAAGGATTTGGGTACGTCACGCAATAGCTCGGTGCCACGCGCCAGATTGCCGGTTGCATCCTTGACACCGACGATGCCGGGCACACCTGACAAACGCACGATGGTGTCATTGCTCATGTCGGCAACGGTACGCCCAGGGACGTTGTAGAGAATCACAGGAAGGTCAACTGCTTCAGCAATATGGCGGAAGTGTTGATACATGCCTTCTTGTGTCGGGCGATTGTAGTAAGGGACAACCTGCAGAGAAGCATCAGCGCCGACCTCTTTCGCATATTCAGTCAGCTCTATCGCCTCGGAAGTTGAATTGCCACCGGTACCGGCAATCACCGGGATGCGTCCCGCGACGTGATCCACAGCGAGCTTGATCAGTGCGCAATGCTCTTCAACAGATACGGTCGGCGATTCGCCTGTGGTGCCAACAATGACGATGGCATCCGTGCCTTCGGCAATATGCCAGTCCATTAATTTTTTGAGTGCCTCTGCATCGAGACTGCCATCCTCGTGCATCGGAGTCACAATCGCGACAATGCTGCCCTGAATCATGGTTGTGCCATCGCAAAAAATCGAAACCGTGATTGTAACGGATAGGAAGAGAGATTCGCGATCCTTATTGCGCGAGATTGGGATGTTCGCTGGCCTCCAGTGCCAGCGTCTTGGCAGACAGATCGGACGCAGAATCAGGCTTGCGCAGGCAGATACGCTGCACCATGGCCGGGCGAGGCTGTTGCTGATAACCGTCTTCGTAGGCAATCACGCGATTTGCGGGCCGCAAACTCGCCCATTCGAGCAATTCCCCCGGTTTCAGTAGGAAATCCGGGTTGGAAGGCTTGCCAAACTGGCCATTTCCAGCGGCGAAGGTTTCATAGATCAGGATCCCGCCGGGGGCGAGGCTGTCCAGCAAAGCCAGCATCAAGGGCCGGTGCAGATAATTGCTGACGACAATGCCCGCAAAAACTCCGGGTAAAAGTGGCCAGTCAGGATGACTCGCAGCCGTGGGATGCTCCAGATCGAATGCCAGCGTATCGATCCCCGGCCCGTTCGCCGATGCCAACGCGCTTGTATCGCGATCTACTGCCAGAACGGGGTGTCCAAGCCCGGCCATGAGGCGCGCATGCCGGCCACCGCCACAAGCCAGGTCGATTACCCGGCCGGCGGGTATCAGTCCGGCAAACCGAGCCACCCAGGCTGATGGCGGGTCTTGGGCGATATGCAAGTTCATCAATGCGAGCCTGTGACTTCAAGCTCAGTTATAGGACAAGCCCATTTCCTCGCGCACGTCGCGCATGGTCTCTTGTGCATACTTGCGCGCCTGATCACAACCATCCGCCACGACCGCACGCACGAGCGAGGGATCATCCAGATACTGCTGGGCGCGCTCGCGCATGGGTTCTTGTTCTTTCAGAATGCCATCAATCACCGGTTGCTTGCATTCGAGACAGCCGATGCCGGCGGATTTACAGCCCTTGGTCACCCAGTCGCGCGTAACCTGATCCGAGTACACCATATGAAACTGCCAGACCGGACACTTTTCCGGATCACCGGGATCGGTACGTCGAACGCGCGCCGGATCGGTAGGCATGGTGCGAATTTTTTTGGTGACGGTATCGCGATCGTCGCGCAGCGCGATGGTATTGCCGTAGCTCTTGGACATTTTCTGCCCATCGAGTCCGGGCAAGCGTGATGCTTCGGTCAGCAAGGCCTGCGGCTCAACCAGAATCAATTTGCGACTGCCTTCGAGATAACCAAACAAACGTTCGCGATCAATCATCGACAGATTTTGCGCATCGTCGAGCATGGCTTTGGCCTGCTCGAGTGCATCATCCTTGCCCTGCTCCTGATATTCGGTGCGAAGTTCGTTGTAAAGCTTGGCGCGCTTGGTACCCAGTTTTTTTACGGCTTCACGTGCTTTTTCTTCGAAATCTTTTTCGCGGCCATACAAATGATTAAAGCGACGCGCGATCTCTCGCATCATTTCAATGTGCGGCACCTGATCCTCACCCACGGGCACCATGCTGGCGCGATAAATCAGCACATCGGCTGCCTGCAGCAGCGGGTAGCCCAGAAAACCATAGGTCGCCAGATCACGATCGGCGAGTTTTTCCTGCTGGTCCTTGTAGGTCGGCACGCGCTCCAGCCAGCCCAGCGGCGTCGACATTGATAGCAAGAGATGCAGCTCGGCGTGTTCGGGCACTTTCGATTGGATGAAAATCGTCGCCTGCGACGGGTCAATGCCGGCTGCCAGCCAGTCAATCACCATGTCCCAAGTACTGGTCTCAATGATGGATGGATCATCGTAATGCGTAGTCAGCGCATGCCAGTCGGCCACGAAGAAAAGGCAAGGATGTTCGGACTGCAGCCGAACCCAGTTTTTCAATGCGCCGTGGTAGTGACCAAGATGCATGGCGCCAGTAGGACGCATGCCAGAGACAACACGATCAGGATACATGGTGATTTCAGATGAGCAGGGATTGAATGGGAGATATCAGTACTTCAAGCAACATGGCCGCGAGCATCATGACGGGCTTCATCCAGTAATTGAGCAGGTTCAGCATCATCAAGCCCAGCACGATGAAAAAACCATAAGGCTCAATGCGTGCAAAACGAAATGCATAGCGGTTTGGCAGAATACTGGTCATGATGCGTCCGCCATCCAGGGGCGGCAAGGGAAACAGGTTGAAAGCAAACAGGATGAGGTTGATTTTTACACCAGCCTCCGCCATCTCAAGGAAAAACTCCTCATTGACGCCTATGGATTGCAACACAAAATACGACACCATCCACAAGAAAGCCATCACCAGATTGGCCAGCGGACCAGCCAACGCGACCCAGGCCATCTGCTTCTTGGGGTTGCGCAAACGGGAGAAATCCACCGGCACCGGTTTGGCGTAGCCAAAAATGAAAGGACTACTCAGCAATGCCAGCACCAGCGGTATCACGATGGTGCCGAGGGGATCGATATGCCGAACCGGATTGAGGCTCATCCGCCCCTGAGAGAACGCGGTTAGATCGCCGAAATACTTCGCAGCATAGGCGTGGGCGGCTTCGTGCAGTGTGATCGCAAAAATGACGGGCAATGCATAGATTGCGATCGTCTGGATAATCTGATTCATTGGACTGATTCTAGCAGACGCCTCCTAGGGGGCCTCCTTAGCGGAAGAGCGAGACATCGCCCCTGCCCTCCCGGACGATTTCCGGCGCACCCGTGGTCAGATCGACCACCGTGGTCGGCAGGCGGCTACAGCTACCGCCATCAATCACCAATTCAATCTGTTTTTCCAGCTGCTCCCGTATATCTTCGGCTTCATTGAGCGGCTGATCGCTGCCGGGCAGGATCAGCGTCGTACCCAGCAGAGGCTGCTTGAGTTCCTCCAGCAGCGCGTGTGCAATCGCATGCTCGGGTACACGCAGCCCTATGGTTTTGCGAGACGGATGGGAGAGCCGCCGCGGTACCTCTCGGGTCGCTTCCAGAATGAAGGTGTACGGCCCCGGGGTTGCGGCTTTGAGCATGCGGTACTGGCGATTGTCGACTTTCGCGTAGTTAGCGATTTCCGAAAGATCGCGGCAGAGCAAGGTCAGATGATGCCTGTCATCGACACCGCGTATGCGACGCAAGCGATCGACTGCGCTCTTGTCGTCGAGGTGACACACCAGTGCGTAGCTCGAATCGGTAGGCAGCGCGACGATCCCACCGGCATCGACGATTTGCACTGCCTGTCGGATCAGGCGCGGCTGCGGATTGTCCGGATGAATTTGAAAATACTGGCTCATAAAAAATCAAAAACGGCGACAGCCTAAGGCTGGCGCCGTAAAACTGTAAAACAAACCGCAGTCGATATCCAGGTTCGTTGACCGCGGCGTGGTACCGATGTCTTCAGCCAGTGGTGGCGCTACTCATGTTTAACGAAAGCCGGTACCCACCGCTGCAGCATCAACCCTGCCGCAAAGCGTTAATACGTTCTTCGATCGGCGGGTGGCTGGAAAACAATTCCATGAGACCGCCAGACTTGTTGATGCCCATGGCTGCCACCGATTGCGGCAAATGGCTCTCTTCCATGCTGCCCAACCGCGCCAGCGCATTGATCATTGGTTGACGATTCCCCATCAATTGCGCTGCACCCGCATCGGCGCGGAATTCACGCTGACGCGAGAACCAGGCCACGATCATCTGTGCGAGTATGCCGAACACAATCTGGCAAACAATGACGGTAATCATGTAACCAATGCCAGGCGATTCATTATCGTTGCGCGAAATCGCGCGATCGACGAAGTAGCCCACAACGCGCGAAAGGAAAACCACAAAGGTATTCACCACACCCTGCAGCAGTGTCATCGTGACCATGTCGCCATTGGCGATGTGCGCCACCTCATGACCGAGCACCGCTTCGACTTCTTCGCGCGTCATGTTCTGCAAAAGACCTGAAGATACTGCGACCAGTGCATCATTTCGAAAAGCACCTGTCGCAAACGCATTGGGTTCACCCTCATACCAAGCGACCTCAGGCATGCCGATACCGGCACGTTCAGCGAGCTTGCGCACGGTGTCGAGCAACCATTGCTCCGTAGAGTTAGACGGCTGTTCAATGACTGTCGCGCCGGTTGACCATTTCGCCATCGGCTTGCTGATCAGCAGAGAAAAAATGGCGCCAGTAAAGCCAACGATCAGCGAGAACACCAGCAGCATGCCGACATTCAGGCCCCGCGCCGTCAGGAAGCGGTCGACACCCGTCAACGAGAGCACAATCGTCAACACCGCGATCACAGCGATGTTGGTCAATACGAACAGCAGAATTCTTTTCATCCCGGAGTCTCCCAAGAAGCGTTATTAGCGAAAGCAACCACCCACCCACATTCGGACTCAAAGTTGGGTCGTAGAACGAAATTTCAAGATTGAAAAAATTAGATTTGCCAATCATGCCAGACCGGCTTCAAGTCTGCAGGAAGGTGGGGCAAGCTGCCCAGGTCAACACGTGATTCCGCAGGTCCATGAAAATCCGAACCACGTGAGGCCAGCAAGCCCGTGCGGCGTGACAGCGCAGCAAACTCGTCGAACTGATCGGGGGTATGACTGCCAGTAACTACTTCAATGCCCTCTCCCCCAAGTGCAGCAAACTCCGACAGCAGCGCATCGAATTGCATTTGGTCAAAAGCGTAACGCCCGGGATGCGCAATCACGGCGCGGCCGCCGGCAGCACGTATCCAGCTCACCGCCTCTTGCAGCGTTGTCCAGCGATGCGGCACGAAACCAGGCTTGCCCTCGACCAGATAATGTCGGAAGACCTCGGACACTGTCGGCTGCACGCCGAGCTCAACCAGATAACGAGCGAAATGCGTGCGACCGATCAGTGAAGGATTGTCTGCATATTTCAGCGCGCCTTCAAACACATTGCTCAGCCCGGTGAGCTCGAGTTGCGTGGCGATGAGATGACCGCGTCGAACACGTCCTTCACGTACGCTGGCCAGCCCGCCATACAAGTCAGGATGCTGCTCATCGATATCAAGGCCGACGATATGCACGGTCTTGCCGGCAAAGGTAATCGAAATCTCCACACCAGCGACAAAGTGCATGCCCAGATCCTGCGCAGCGGCGCGTGCCTCTGCGATGCCACCCACCTCGTCATGGTCGGTCAGTGCCCAGACGTCGACACCATTGGCGGCAGCGCGTTTGGCCAATTCAGCAGGCGACAGCGTGCCATCCGAGACATTCGAATGACAGTGCAGATCAATATTGAGCATGGGCACTTCAGCAGGAGAAACAGCGATGGAGAACTCGCTATATTGTACGCGCCTGCGACGATGGCCGCCGGCCGGGGCTCAGGGGAGAAATCCTTCAATCAACGCAGCCAGCGCCTCTGGCTGATCATGGTGCAGCATGTGGCCTGCCTCCTGAATGACTTCACACCGCACCTGGGGAATGTGCTGGCGCCGCCGATCAATTTCGAGCCGAGCCACTTCTTTCGGGCCCATCCAGCGCCAAACGTCGGTATCTGCCGCCTCTACCCACAACACGGGCGCCGTGATGGCGGACCAGCAGGCCAGAACTTCTTCCGTCCGGTACAAAGTGGCGCTGGTGATCTTGTGGGCCGGATCGCCCAGAATCTCCCACTCCCCCTCGGCATTCGGTGCGGCCCAGTGTCCTGCCAAAAAATCGGCGCGCGCTGCGGAAATACGGGGATTGGTTTTAACCAGCCGTGCTGCCACGGCCTCCTTGTCCGGATAACTGCGCATCAACGGTGGCTCTCGCAATTCATCAAGCCATTTGGCATAGCGTGCCGGCGCCTGTTCAGGACGTGTGAGCGGCAAACCGAAACCTTCGAGATTGACGAAATGCGAAATGCGCTCCGGCCGCACGCCTGCATAAATCCCCGCGACATTGCCCCCCATGCTATGACCTAGCAAATGTACGGGCTCGTTGGGCGCGTAATGATCCAGCACAGCATCCAGATCGCCGAGATAATCGGCGAACCAATAGCAGTCGGATGCAGGGCGCTGCGTTAATCCGAAGCCGCGCCAGTCAGGTGCGATGACATGCCAGTCACGTTCAAAACAATCGACCACAAACTGAAAAGAGGCGGATACATCCATCCATCCGTGCAGCATGAACAATTTGGGGGCGCTGTCGTTGCCCCAGTGCCTGACGTGCGTGCGCAAACCACGCAGCACAAGAAATTCGGATCGGGATGATTTCATCGGTAGCGGCATGGGCTTGAGAAAATGAGGGGCGGGTCAACTTGCCAGCAACAAAGGCTACCGGTAGGATCGCGGCACTATTATAAAGGAGCAGGTATGGCCGCTCGGCAGCAACAAGACGCTTACGCAAATCTCTACGAGACGTACCGATGGCAGGTCCCCGAAGATTTTAATATCGCCGCGCTATGCTGCACTCGCTGGGTTGACGATCCTGATCGCGTCGCCATTTTTTTCGATGACCTGCATGGTGATCGCGTGGTCACTTACGCACAGCTGCAGCAAGAGGCCAATCGACTCTCGAATGTACTGCAAGGACTTGGCGTCACTCGCGGCACACGTGTGGCCATCATTCTGCCCCAGCGTCCGGAGGTCGCCGTTGCGCATCTGGCCTGCCATCAGCTAGGCGCCATCGCAATGCCGATGTCGGTACTCTTCGGCCCTGATGCACTTCAATACCGTTTTCAGGATAGCGGCGCGACGATCGCGATTGCCGATCCGGCCAGCTTGCAGAACATTCGGCAAGTACGACCCACCTGCCCGGAATTGAAACGCGTGATCGCCATTGATGATTATGGCCGCGACTGTCTGACCTGGGAAACCGCCATGCGATCAGCCTCCGATCAATTTACCGCCGCAGGCACGCGAGCCAATGATGCCGCGATTTTGATTTACACCAGCGGCACGACGGGCTCGCCCAAAGGCGCACTGATACCGCAGTCTGCGCTACTCGGTAACCTGACCGGCTTCGTCGCTTCGCAAAACTGGTTTCCGCAGGAAGACGATGTGTTCTGGTCACCCGCTGACTGGGCCTGGACAGGTGGCTTGATGGATGCGCTGCTGCCCACCTTGTATTTCGGCCGGCCCATCGTCGCCAGTCGTGCACGGTTTTCAGCGACAGCAGCGTTCGAGCTAATGGAGAAATACAAAGTCACCAACAGCTTCATCTTTCCAACCGCCTTGAAGATGATGATGAAAGCTGTACCCCAGCCACGTGAACACTATCACCTGAAACTGCGCGCGATCATGAGTGCGGGCGAAGCGGTCGGTGATGCGGTGTTCGGTTGGACACAATCAGCACTCGGTGTCACGATCAATGAAATGTTCGGCCAGACCGAAGCCAACTACATTGTCGGCAACTGTGAAGCACGATGGCCCGCACGTCCCGGCAGCATGGGCCGTCCTTATCCTGGTCATCGCGTGGCGGTGCTGAATGATGAAGGTGAGCCTGTAAAGGCGGGTGAAACCGGCGAGGTCGCCTTGCATCGCCATGACATCCACGGACATCCCGACCCCGTCATTTTTCTAGGCTACTGGAATCGCGAAGATGCGACGCGCGACAAATACAGCGGCGATTGGCTCAGAACCGGAGATCTGGCAAAGATCGATGAAGACGGCTATCTCTGGTATCGCGGCCGCGCAGACGACATGTTCAAAGCCGCAGGCTATCGCATCGGCCCCTCGGAAATCGAAAACTGTCTGGTCAAACATCCTGCCGTCGCCAATGCGGCTGTAGTACCGAAACCGGATGCTGAGCGCGGCAATGTGGTCAAAGCGTTTATCGTACTGGTCGAAGGCACGCGTCGGGGCGAGAGTGAAGATGCAAAACTGATCGAAACCCTGCAGCAGCACGTGCGCGGACTGCTTGCACCTTATGAGTATCCGAAAGAAATCGAATTTATCGATGCCTTGCCGATGACGACGACGGGGAAAGTGCAGCGGCGCGTTTTGCGTTTGCTTGAGGCGGAAAGAGCCGCCTCGTGAACTGCCTTGCATCAGAGCCTGCAGTTTTGATTGATTTATGCGCCCCTTTGATCGGCATGTAACTCAATCCTTGTTTAGCGCAAGGAGCTCTTCCTCGGTAAAACCCGCCGCCCTCCTCGCTTCCAGATTGAATGGGCCTTTCAAAACGGGCGCATTGTAGTGTCTTGCCAATTCACGGTAGGTGGACAAAGGCTCTGCACCCTGCTTCTGACATAACCAGCCATACCAGCGATTGCCGATGGCGACATGACCCACCTCGTCGCGCAAGATGATGTCGAGGATGGCAGCGGCCGGTTCATCACCTGCCTGCGCTAGCTTGGCGCGGACGGCGGGCGTGGCGTCGAGGCCACGGGCCTCCAGCGTTCTGGGCACCAGTGCCATGCGGGCCAATACGTCCTCGCGAGTTTTTTCAGCCATCTCCCACAAGCTGTTGTGCGCGCTGAAGTCGCCATAGAAATAACCAAGTGACGCCAAGTGGGTATTGAGCAGTGTGAAATGCAAGGCTTCCTCAGCAGCCACCTGCAACCAATCGGCGTAGAACTCGGCAGGCATGTCGTTAAAACGCCAGACCGCGTCCAGCGCCAGATTGATCGCATTGAATTCTATGTGGGCGAGTGCGTGAATCAAGGCAGCACGACCGGTCACGGTATTCATGGGACGCCGCTCCAATGCACGTGGTGATACCAGTGCCGGGCGCGACGGTCGACCGGGTATGAATGCATCGCTTCGTAGTACGGCCATGCGGTCGAGATGAATCGCACCCGCATCCCAGCGATCTTTGAGCGACATGGTCGCATCAGCCTTGATCTGCGCATCGCATTCCGCCAGCAGCTGCAGCGCTGAGCCCCGCATTTCCTCAGAGTCGTTGACTGGCGGGTGGGATTGGGCGTGGTGAGTATCGGCGGCGCTCATGCGGTCGGGAGTAAAATGCGGTTTGTTCAGACCACGCATTTTAATCTCCATGCCGATATATCAATTGGGCGACCACGCCCCCGAGATCGCCGAAGACGCCTGGGTCGCTGAATCCGCGACGCTGATCGGCAAAATCAAACTCGAATCCCGCGCCAATGTGTGGTTTGGCACCACCCTGCGCGGCGACAATGAGCTCATTCACATCGGTGAAAACAGCAATGTGCAGGAAAACTGCGTGCTGCACACGGATATGGGTTACCCACTCACGCTCGCAAAAGATGTAACGGTAGGTCATCAGGCGATGCTGCACGGTTGTACGGTCGGTGAAGGCAGCCTGATCGGCATACAAGCAGTGGTGTTGAATGGCGCAAAAATCGGGAAGAATTGTCTGGTCGGCGCCGGCGCGCTGGTCACTGAAGGCAAGGAATTTCCGGACAATTCACTCATCATCGGTTCGCCTGCCAAAGTGGCGCGCACACTCACGGATGAACAAGTCGCTGCGCTCAAACAAAGTGCCGACAGTTACTCGGCGCGCGCTGCCTACTACCAAAAGCATTTGAAACGTCTGGGCTGAGTTTGGATACGCTGCAAAAATTCATGTTTGAAAACTCACTGGTACGCGGTGAGCTGATCGAAATCTCGGACGCCTGGCAGCAGGTGCAGGCACGTCGCAGCTATCCTCCGGCAGTCAGTGCGATGCTGGGCGAAATGATGGCAGCAGCAGCCCTGCTCTCAGCCAATCTGAAATTCGATGGCACCATCATCATGCAGATTCATGGCGATGGGCCAGTGCCTTTGCTGGTGGTGGAATGCGATGCTGCCCTACGCCTGCGAGCCACCGCCAAACTCAGCGAAGTCGCCCAGATTGACGAACATGCCGGACTGCAGCAATTGGTGAATGCGCACGGCGACGGACGTTTCGCGATCACGCTCGACCCCGCAGACAAGAAACCGGGACAGCAAGCCTATCAAGGCATCGTGGCCCTGGAAGGAGAATCGGTCGCCACCGTCATTGAAAATTACATGATGCGCTCGGAGCAGCTCGACACCCGCCTCTGGCTAGCGGCCGATGAGAAGGTCGCTCGCGGTTTGCTGCTGCAAAAACTTCCCGATGCGGGCGGCAAGACTGCCCCTTTGGCCGATGCTGATGTCTGGAACCGTACTGTGACGCTGGCCTCGACACTGAATCAGCAGGAACTGCTGAGCACAGACATCATGACCTTGTTGCAAAGACTGTATTGGGAAGAAACAGTACGGGTCTTTGATCCGCGCCATCCCACATTTCACTGCGGCTGCTCGCGCGAAAAAGTCGGCAATATGCTGAAGATGCTCGGGCGCGAGGAAATCGATTCTGCATTGGCCGATCTGGGCAAACTGGATGTCAATTGCGATTTCTGCGGGCAGGCCTATCTCTTCGATCCTGTGGATTGCATGCAGCTATTCGCGTTGGAGTCGATCGCCGATGCGGTGCAGCTGCCAACGGGGCAGCAGCATTAATTATTTCGGATATTTGCGCGCTGCCTGAGCGCGTTATCGAGGGCTTTTACGGTGCAGGTCGGACTGCATCAGGGTTTGACACCTGCCACCTGCTGCTTGCCATTTCCGTCGAGTACCTGAACGAATATCTCGCTGTCCTTGACCAGGCCCAGTTCATAGCGTGCACGCTCTTCAATGGCGCCGGTACCTTCTTTCAGGTCCTGCACTTCCGATGCGAGCTTGGCGTTACGCGCCTTGAGTTCCTGCTCCTTGACCAGCGCCACATCCAGCTGGCGCGACAAATCCCACACACGCAGCCAGCCACCCTTGCCCAGCCAAAGCGGGTACTGGATCAGCACAATCAAGGCCGTCAGCGAGATGAGTAACAGTCTCATGCGTCAGTATCTCGTTCAGTGATGGCAGGCCCGATAAGGCACTGCCGCCTGTGAAGCTTACCGCAGATTATAAAAAGCCTGACGACCGGGGTAGCTGGCAATATCGCCGAGATCTTCCTCGATGCGCAGGAGCTGATTGTACTTGGCCATGCGGTCGGAACGCGACATGGAGCCCGTCTTGATCTGCAAGGCGTTGCAACCCACCGCAATATCGGCAATCGTCGAATCTTCCGTTTCACCCGAGCGGTGGGAAATCACCGCGGTATAACCGGCCCGCTTGGCCATTTCGATGGCGGCGAAGGTTTCGGTGAGTGTGCCGATCTGATTAATCTTGATCAGGATGGAATTGGCGATGTTCTTCTCTATGCCTTCGCGCAGTATCTTGGTGTTGGTGACGAAGAGATCATCACCGACCAATTGAATTTTCTTGCCCAGTGCGCCCGTCAGGGTGGCCCAGCCATCCCAGTCATTTTCAGCCATGCCATCTTCAATCGACATGATGGGGTACTTGTCGCACCAGGTGGCGAGCAAGTTGGTGAAGTCGGCCGAGGAGAGGCTCAGGCCCTCGCCTGCGAGATGATATTTGCCATCGCGATAAAACTCGCTGGCGGCACAATCGAGGCCGAGTGCAATCTGGGTGCCTGGCTCGTAGCCCGCTTTTTCAATTGCCTCAATGATGAGCTTGATCGCAGCTTCGTGATTTTCAACCGAAGGTGCAAAACCACCTTCATCGCCGACGGAAGTGGTCAGCTTGCGATCATGCAGGATTTTTTTCAGGGTATGGAAAACTTCGGCGCCGTAACGCATCGCCTCACGGAAGCTGGGCGCGCCGACCGGAATGATCATGAATTCCTGAATGTCGAGATTGTTGTCAGCGTGCGCGCCGCCGTTGATCACATTCATCATGGGCACAGGCATTTGCATCGCCGCTGAGCCGCCAAAATATCGATACAGGGGCAGACCCGCTTCTTCTGCTGCAGCCTTGGCAACAGCCATCGACACCGCCAGAATCGCATTCGCACCGAGACGCGACTTGTTGTCGGTGCCGTCCAGATCGAGCAGTGCATGGTCAAGAAAAGCCTGTTCACTGGCATCCAGACCCATCACGGTTTCGGAAATTTCAGTGTTGATGTGCTCGCAGGCTCTCAATACGCCTTTGCCAAGATAACGCGTGTTGTCACTGTCGCGCAGCTCGACGGCTTCGCGCGAACCGGTCGAAGCACCCGATGGCACGGCCGCACGACCCATCACGCCGGACTCCAGCAACACATCGCATTCCACGGTGGGATTGCCACGCGAATCAAGGATTTCACGGCCGACGATGTCAACAATTGCACTCATTCACTATCTCCACAAATGACAAACAGAATTCAGGCAGGGTTCAAACGCGCTTGTTTCAAACTCACTGCCCGCTACTCAGGAAAAATCGTTTTCAAGGAAAGGCTGCTGCTTGACGACCCTATCTACTGCCGCCAGGCTGCTCAGCAATTCACGCATGCGATGCAGGGGCACTGCATTCGGGCCATCCGATTTGGCATTGGCCGGATCGGGATGCGTTTCCATGAACAGGCCGGAAATGCCCACCGCAATTGCCGCGCGCGCCAGCACCGGCACGAATTCGCGCTGCCCACCCGAAGTCGTGCCCTGACCGCCGGGGAGTTGCACTGAGTGCGTTGCATCGAATACCACAGGGCAGCCGGTATTGCGCATGATCGCCAGCGAGCGCATGTCGGAGACCAGATTGTTATAGCCAAAAGACACGCCACGCTCGCACGCCATGAATACATCGGTGCGCAGATTGGCTTCACCCGCGGCCTCGCGGGCTTTGTCGATGACATTTTTCATGTCATTCGGCGCCAGAAACTGGCCCTTCTTGATATTGACTGGCTTGCCCGACTGCGCACACGCACGAATGAAATCCGTCTGCCGGCAAAGAAAAGCCGGTGTCTGCAGCACATCGACTACGGCAGCGACCGGTTTGATTTCGTCGATCTCATGCACATCCGTCAGCACGGGAACACCGACCTGCTTGCGGACCTCTGCGAGGATGTCCAGACCTTTTTCCATACCCAGGCCGCGGAAAGAACTGCCCGAGGAACGATTGGCTTTATCGAACGAGGATTTGTAGATAAAGGGAATGCCCAGGCTGTTCGTGATTTCTTTCAGCTGGCCTGCGGTATCAATCGCCATCTCGAGAGATTCAATGACACAAGGGCCGGCAATGAGGAAAAAAGGCTGATCCAGACCCGCATTGAAATGGCAAAGCTTCATGCGGCCTTCCTTTGGCTGACAGCCTGTTTGTGCGCGAGCGCGGCTTTGATGAAAGAAATGAACAGCGGGTGCCCGTCACGAGGAGTGGATTTGAATTCAGGGTGGTACTGCACGCCCATGTACCACGGGTGTGCGTTATCACCCGAACGCGGCAACTCCATGATTTCGCAGAGCGCCTCGTGTGGCGTGCGCGCCGAAACAATCAGGCCAGCATGCTCGACGCGATCGAGGTAATGATTGTTGGCTTCGTAGCGATGACGATGTCGCTCGGTTACCTGCGCACCGTAGATTTCGGCAGCCAATGTACCGGGCTTGACGTCGCAAGTCTGCGCACCCAGCCGCATGGTGCCACCCAGATCGGAATTTGCATCGCGACGCTCGATCACGCCGTCGTGGTTCTGCCATTCGGTAATCAGCGCGACAACTGGATTCTCTGTTGACGGATCAAATTCGGTGGAGTTCGCATTTTTCAGACCCGCCACATGTCGGGCGTATTCAATCAACGCTACCTGCATGCCGAGGCAAATGCCGAGATACGGCGTCTTGCTCTCGCGCGCGTAGCGAGCGGCTGCAATTTTTCCTTCGACACCGCGCTTGCCAAAACCGCCCGGCACGAGGATGGCGTCGAATTTGGACAGGCTCGCCGCCCCCTGATTTTCAATATCTTCCGAATCCACATACTCAATATTCACACGCGACTCTGTGTGTATGCCGGCATGACGCAGCGCTTCGGTGAGTGATTTGTAGGACTCGGTCAGGTCGACATATTTACCGACCATCGCGATGTTGATCTCGTGCTTGGGATGCTCCAGCGAATTGACCAAATGCGTCCACATGGACAAGTCGGCAGGCTTGGGATTGAGCGCCAGTTTTTCGCAAACGATGCGATCCAGTCCCTGATCATGCAGCATTTGCGGAATTTTGTAGATGGTATCGGCGTCCCAGACGGAAATGACCGCATCTTCTTCCACATTGGAGAACAGCGAAATCTTTGCACGCTCATCATCCGGAATGCGGCGATCCGCGCGACACAGCAAGGCATCGGGCGATATGCCAATCTCGCGCAGCTTTTGCACGCTGTGTTGCGTCGGCTTGGTTTTCAATTCACCGGCAGACACGAGGTAAGGTACCAGTGTCAGATGAACAAAGGCGGCGTGATGACGTCCGCCGCGCAGCGACAATTGCCGCGCCGCTTCCAGGAAAGGCAGCGATTCAATATCACCCACCGTACCTCCGATTTCGACGATAGCGACATCAAAACCTTCGGCACCGCGATGAATGAATTCCTGAATTTCGTTGGTGATATGGGGAATGACCTGCACCGTCTTGCCAAGGTACTCGCCACGACGCTCCTTGCGAATGACAGATTCGTAGATCTGGCCGGTGGTGAAATTATTGACCTTCTTCATGCGCGCGCTGATGAAGCGCTCGTAATGACCCAAATCGAGATCGGTTTCCGCACCATCATCGGTGACAAAAACTTCACCATGCTGAAACGGACTCATCGTTCCGGGATCAACATTGATGTAGGGATCTAGCTTGAGGAGAGTGACTTTGAGACCGCGCGATTCGAGGATCGCGGCGAGAGAAGCGGCAGCAATCCCTTTGCCAAGGGATGAGACGACGCCGCCAGTGACAAATACAAACTTGGTCATTGCAGGATATGCCGAACGGCACTCGCGGGAAATTCGAATTATACCGCAAAGAACCCCGGCACTTCCCCAAAGTCGCCTGCCATTTGCCTCGCTCTGCCTGTCATCAGGGGAAATAACTGATCGACAAGCGCAGAAAATCCTGCCGACCCAGTGATTCCGGCAGGCCCGCAATTTCGCTGCCGCGCCTGACGACCGAGAGCCGCCATGACCATGAGTGCTGATACCACTGCAATCCAAGCTCCCATTCGCTGGTCATATGCCGGGGTCTTACGGTCCTCACCTGCTCGTCCGACAACATGCCGCCCTCCAGCGTGGCATCGTGGCCCACTGCCCGCAACGCCCCTCGCACGAAGACATGCACGCCTGCCACATCCGCCGAAGGCTCCAGACGCCCGGCTCGCAGCGTGGCATCAGCGGTAAGGTCAGTAAAAATATTACCCAGCCTCAGCGCGACGCCGGGGCGCAGGTCAGCATGACGATTCAATCGCCAGTAAGGCGCCCGCGCGCCCGCCCGCAGCACCAGACCGGCTTCATTGCGAATCTGCGTACTCCAGCCGCGCGGTTCGGGTTGATCAAACACTTTATGAACGAAGGATTGGGTTGGCCGCCCAGCAGCACATGGACCAATACAACCGACATCCAGTCCAAAAGCGAGCTCGCTGCCATCGATATCTGCCACGTTATAAAAAAACCCGCCGTACAGCCAGGCAGCATACGGCCGATCAAGCGGACTGAGATTTTCCGGACGCACACGCACATCCGTGGGGGTGTACAGCTGCTGGCCCAAACGCCATCCGACAGAGCGCCAACCCGCCGCTGAGCTCAGCCGGTAGCTTCGTGAAAATCGCACACCACTGGTATACAAACCATCATCGAGACGCAGAAGCAGCGAATCATTGTCGATGTCCAGCGTGCTGGTGGCTCGTCCTTCCTTGATGAAGGTCTGCAGCGACTCTTGGGCGCCCACTTCACGACATGGCAAGCCCAGCGTTGCAACAACGACCAGCAGCGCAGCCCTGCTCGCTTGTGTGTTCACGAATCCCCTGCGTCCCTGAAATTTCTGATGCTGACATGGATAAAGGGCTTACCTCCCTGTGCCATCGCAAGCAATACTCGTTTACGGGCAATCCCGCGCAAGCCAGTAGCGGCGATGTTCACAGCGATAAACAGCAAACGTCAGCTGATCGTTGATCATGACTTGCACCGCGCCATCCCGATCACTGCGCAAGCTTCTGATGCCTTGCTTCAGGTAACGATCAAGCACCTCTGCTTTGGGATGGCGATAGCGGTTGCGATAGCCCACTTGAAACAAGGCCAGCCGGGGTGACACCGCCCTTAGAAATTCAGGCGTCGAAGAAGTGCCGCTGCCATGATGCGGCGCCAGTAACACGCTGGCAGGCAACTGATCAGCCGCACGCGCCACGAGCGCGCGCTCCTGCGGCGCTTCGATATCACCCGTCAGCAATACCGCATGATCCCGGTAACGAATGCGCAGGGTGCAGCTGCGCGCATTGGGATGATCGGCGTTGGCGTAGTACACATCCGGATGAAGTATGTCGAATTGCACGCCGTCCCAGTTCCAGCTTTGCCCGGCGCGACACGCGCTGTGCGAGGGCATTTTTCTTCGCAAGACATGGTCATCAGGCAATGAGGAACGGGTCCAGGCAATCGGCATAGCTTCGATAAGCGAAGCGGCACCGCCGGAGTGGTCATTGTCGCTGTGCGAAATGATGAGTCCATCTAGCCGAGGGATACCGCGTGCGCGCAGATAAGGCAGCAATACGCGAGTGGCACCATCAGACTCGATGGAATAAGCCGGCCCTGTGTCATACAGTAATCGGTGATGCGCGGTTTCAATCAGCAGCGCATTCCCCTGCCCTATATCAAATGCAGTCAGCCAAAATCCTTGTGCCGGTGTTGCGGGTCTGGCCATGAGCATGGGTAGCCAGGCCAGTACGCCCGTCCATCGCAAAGACCAGCCGCGCGGCGCCAGCAGCCAAAGTGTGCCGGCCATTGCCAGTGCCACGCTGGTCGCGTCGGGACGCGGCGCCTGCCAGACAGCGACAGCGGTCTCGCTCAGCCATTGCAAGCATTGCGCAAGCGCGCTTACCAGCGCATGCGCGCACTGCAAAAGCCAGACGGATAGCGGCGCAGGCGCAAGGCTGCCGAGCAGCGACAATGGGGTGATCACAAAACTAACCAGCGGAATGGCAATCGCGTTGGCCAGTGGCCCAATCAGGGAAATCTGTCCGAACAAGGCCATGGTCAACGGTACCAGACCGAGTGTCACGGCATATTGCGTGCGCGTTGCCGCCGCAAGTGATTGTCCCAGCCGCGATCGAAAGCCGATCGCAGGCGCACGATCTGTTTCTGCACCGGGCCATTCGCCCATACCTATCGTGGTGCGCCCCACTGATGCATACAGAATGCAGGCGATGGCTACAAACGAGAGCCAAAAACCAGGCCACAGCACAGCCCAGGGATCGCACAGCAAAACCACGGTCATTGACAAGCACAGCACATGCGATACCGAAGCAATACGACCCAGCCAGAGCGCGATCGACACCACGCTCAGCATGAGCAAGGTGCGCTGCGCCGGTATGCCGAATCCCGCCAACGCGACATACACCAGCGCAGCCAACAAACCCGCCGCCGCCGCGACTTTTTGTGCAGGCAGCATCAATGGCAAATTCGCCCGCGTAAAAAATGAATGCCGCCACAGCCAGCTTGCAAGCCCACCGAACAGTGCGGCGATCATGGTGATGTGCAGTCCGGAGATGGATACCAGATGACCAATACCCGTGCGATTGAATACATCCCAATCCGACTGGCTCACGCCGCGCTGATCGCCAATGACTAGCGCAATGATTACACCGGCATAGTCGGCATCAGGCAATGCTTGCTGCAAACGCGCTCGCAACGCGTACCGCGCGCGTTCAATGCAAGCCGCGATGCTGGGTACGAATTCCTCCCGAATGGTTTGTACACCGGGACGCACATAGCCTGTCGCGCGTACGCCTTCGGTGAGCAACCAGGCCTCGTAATCAAAGCCATCCGGGTTCGCATTACCGTGGGGCAGACGAAGCTTCAAAGTGAATTCCCGGCGCTGACCGGGGCGTACCGCCGGTGGATTCTGCGCGTCGTCTGCGTACCAACCCACTGACAACAAGCGGGGAATACTGACTTTCTCGCCGTCGGGAAGATGCGCAGTGTCCACCCGCAAACGAAAACGAACACCACCGGCCACTGCATCAGGCAAACTGTCCACGACCCCAACCACCTGAAGATCCCGGCCCTCGAGTGCCGCTGGCAGTTCTTCACTCAGTCGACTGTGAGCGAGTAGCCCTGCCCAGCCCGCACCGATGACAAAACCGATCGCAATACCCGCAGCCGCTCCGGCCACTGCGCGCAATGACATGCTTGAAATCGTGCTTTGATAGTTTGTGCTGTGATTCAAGGCACGTCGGTACAAACGATGCGCAAGCGGCAGACAAATCAGGCCGATCAGCAAAAGACCGGCACAAGCCACCGCATCGGGCAGAAAGGCCTGACATTGCAGCCAGCACACGCCTGCAAGCAAACCCAGAGCAAACGCGCGCAATCAGGCCATCATGAGGCTGCCAAGGCGGGGCAGAACACGCGCGACATTCTGTGAGGTCTGTTGCGCGATATCTGACAGTGATTGGCCACGCAGCTCGGCCAATACCGCAGCGATAAGAGGCGTCTGTGCCGGCGAATTCTTTTCCGGGTGCAGCCACGCGGGAGAAATATCCGGTGCATCCGTCTCGAGCACCAGCGCTGATAACGGTAGCGAACACGCCAGACGACGTATCTGCAAAGCCCGGGTGAAGGTCATTGCGCCACCAAACCCAAGCACAAAACCCAGATCAATGAATGCCTGTGCCTGCTGCGCGCTGCCATTAAAGGCATGGGCGATACCGCCTTTTACCCGTATGCGCCTCAGATACTTGAGCAAAGTATCCTGCGAGCGTCGCACGTGCAAAATGACAGGCAAATCAAAATCGCGCGCGATTTTCAGCTGTTCACTGTAAAAAAATTCCTGCTTCGCGCGCATAGGCGCGGTGGTCAGCTCGGGAATGAAAAAATCCAGACCGATTTCACCCACCCCCACAAAATGGTCATCGCTGATGGCCTGCTGCACTCGTTCGCGCAATACGCGCAGATCATCCTCGGAGGCATGGGGGACGTACATGGGGTGAATACCCAGCGCATATACACAGGAAGGCAGCGTCGCAGCCAGATTCGCTACTTTGTCGAAATTGGCACGCTCGACTGCAGGAACAATAATCCACGACACGCCTGCTGTGTGAGCTTGCTCTGCGATGCGACTTGCGTCACCACCGAATTCGCTGGCATCCAGATGGCAATGACTGTCGATAAACATGGTGGTCTTGCGTCAGCCGGCGTCCCGCTGCAAACCCTGATCCGATAGTTGCATCCTGCGGTCGCAACGCTGAGCCAGTTCAGCATCATGCGTGACAATCACAAAGGCCGTACCCATGGTCTGTGCAAGCTCGAGCATGAGTGCGAATACCTGATGTGCCGTGTGTCTGTCCAGATTGCCGGTAGGTTCATCGGCCAGTACACACGCAGGCCGTGTCACCAATGCACGCGCCAGGGCTACACGCTGGCGCTCTCCGCCGGACAACTCACCCGGCAAATGCGACAGTCTGGCCGACAGGCCTACGCGCTCAAGCAGCGTGGCGGCGGCAGCACGCGCTTCGGCTCGAGATTGACGGCGAATCAGCAAAGGCATGGCCACATTGTCGAGTGCCGAGAACTCCGGCAATAGATGATGAAACTGATAAACAAAACCCAGCGATTGATTGCGCAAGTCGCCGCGTGCGCTGTCAGAGAGCGTGGCCAGATCACGACCCAGCAGATGAACACTGCCTGAGGTCGGCATGTCCAACCCTCCCAGCAAATGCAGCAGCGTCGATTTGCCCGAGCCCGATACACCCACGATGGCCACTCGCTCGCCTTTGCTGACGGAGAAGTCGATGTTTTCCAGCACCGTGAGTTGGTCGCGACCCTGAGAAAAATACTTGCCCAGTCCTTTACAGGACAGCACCACGTCGGGGGCAGTCAGATTGGGATTATTCATAGCGCAGCGCATCCGCTGGCCGCACGCGTGCAGCGCGCCAGCTCGGGTAAAGAGTTGCAAGGAAAGCGAGCGCCAATGCCATACCGCCGATGCGCCAAACATCAGGCCAGCGCAAATCGGAGGGCAGCGCGCTGATCAGGTAGATATCACGCGGCAGGAATTGCACACCAAACAGCGATTCGATGAAGGGCACAATCACATCGACATTAAGCGCAACCAACACGCCGAGCCCAACACCGATCGCCGTACCAATGAAGCCCACCAGCGCTCCCTGAATCATGAAGACTTTCATGATCGATGCGGGCGATGCGCCCAGCGTCCTCAGGATGGCGATATCAGCCTGCTTGTCCGTCACCGTCATCACGAGGGTGGAGACCAGATTGAAGGCGGCCACGGCAATGATAAGGGTGAGGATGATGAACATCATGCGCTTTTCCGTTTGCACGGCAGCGAACCAGTTGCGATTTTGCTGAGACCAGTCGCGCAGATATAAACGGCCAGTGAGCGTCGTGGATAAATCGATGGCGACTTCGGGCGCACGCTGCATGTCGGCGACTTTCAGACGCAGGCCGGTGGGCCCTGCCTGACGGAACATGCGCTCGGCGTCCTGCAGATCGATGAAAGCCAGCGAAGCATCATATTCAAAATGCCCTGCCTCAAAAATACCAACCACGTTGAACTGCTTGAGCCGCGGCAGCACACCCGCCGGCGTCACCTGACCTTGTGGCGCGATCAGCGTGAGCCTGTCACCGATTTTCAAACGCAGACTGCGGGCCAGCTCGCTTCCCAAAACCACATTGAATTCACCGGGTCTCAAATCCGACAAGCTGCCCGCAACCACCTGGGATGCCACATCGGAGACCTTGGGTTCTTCCGCTGGCAGAATGCCGCGCACCATGATGCCGCGCACCGTGTCGTCGCGAATTACCATCGCCTGTGCTTCGACGTAGGGTGCGGCGCCGCGTACTTCAGGATGTTTCAGTGCCTGGGCTGCAGTCGCCTGCCAATCCGGCAGACTGCCCGAGGCGTCAAAGACTTCGATGTGCGAGAGGACTGACAGCATGCGATCGCGCACTTCCTTCTGAAAACCATTCATTACGGAGAGCACGACGATCAGCGCCGCGACACCCAACGCGATGCCGGCCATGGAGATCAGGGAAATGAAAGAGATGAAGCTGTCGCGCGAACTGCGCCGGCTGGCGCGCGTATAGCGCAGGCCTATCATCCATTCAAACGGCAGGTTCTTGAAAAGGCCCAAACATGGCTCCGGAAGGCGAGTATCCGCAAACAAGGCGGCAGTTTGCCATAGTCGAGGCCTTGCGACAAAACACGCAAGCGATCTGCAGCCTTTAGAATGCCATCATGCCTCATCCAACGCTGATCATTCCTTTCGCGCTTGCGCCGGCCGAACACGCCAAAGACCTGCTGGCCGCGCTGCAAGCGCCGTCGATGGCGCAGCTGCTCTCGCGCGCCAGTCTTTTTGATCGACAGACCAGTGATGCCTTCGCACCTCTGCTGCCCCACGAACAATGGCTCGCCGCAAGCCAACCAGACAACAGCCCCGCCATAGCCCATGCGCTGATGCAGCAACTGGGTATGGCAAGCGAGCCCGGATATTGGTTCGTACTCGAGCCCGCGCATTTCCATGTCGCGCGCGACCATCTGGTTTTGATCGATCGCCGACAACTCGCCATTGATGACGCCACCTCGCGTGCGCTGTTCGACGCCACACAAGGCTTGTTCGCAGAACTCGGCTATACGCCGCTTTACGGCGATGCCCGCCACTGGTTGCTGCGTGCGGATGCGTGGTCCGAACTGCGTACCTGCAGCCCCGATGCTGCCTGCGGACACAACATCGATGTCTGGCTGCCTCGCGGTCCGGGGGAGCGCGACTGGCGTCGACTTCACAATGAAGTACAAATGCTGTGGCATACCCACCCCATCAATGAGGCCAGAGAGTTGCGTGGTGAGCGACGCATCAATGCCCTCTGGCTCTGGGGCGGCTCATCAGCCTTCAACGGCCAAGCGGTTGAACAAGCCGGCTTGCGAGCACTGGCCCGTTGCCATCTCGGACTCCCCACACAACAGGTATCCGCTAACGCGGAAACGCTTGTCATCGACACCTTAATGGAAGCCGCGCTCGCCGGAGACTGGTCTGCCTGGCTCGCGGCCATGGCCGAGCTCGATGCAGGCCACATCTCGCCGCTGCTGGCACAACTGAAACAGGGCTCGATCAATGGCATCACGCTGGTATTGAGCGACAGCACGCGCGCGGATGCATGGGAAGTGCGAAGGTCATCCATGAGAAAATTCTGGGTCCGCGCTTCGCTCGCTCGCCTCGCCCCATGACCCGCATCGTTTCCCGTACTTACCCTGTCCGTCAGGCAGCTCTGCTCGCCGAGCAGGGGCTGCACCCGGTCATGGCGCGCCTGATGGCGGCGCGCGGCCTCACCGAGGCACGACAACTATCCACGCAACTGGACACACTCATAGCGCCGTCGGCATTGCTGCACATTGACAAGGCAGCGCAATTCCTCGCCGATGCCATCGAAGCCGAAAAAAAAATGGTCGTGGTGGCCGACTATGACTGCGACGGCGCGACGGCTTGCGCAGTCGCGATCCGCGGATTGCGTGCGATGGGTGCGAATGTTGATTACATCGTGCCCAACCGTTTCGAATACGGTTACGGCCTGACCCCTGAAATCGTCGCGCTCACCGCGCAAGCGAAATCCCCAGACATCATCGTCACGGTAGATAACGGTATCGCCAGCATTGACGGTGTCGCCGAAGCCAAGCGACGCGGTATCGAGGTGCTCGTCACCGATCATCACCTGCCGGCCGACACCCTTCCCGATGCAGCGGTGATCGTCAATCCAAATCAACCGGGATGCGGCTTCCCCAGCAAGCACCTGGCGGGCGTGGGCGTGATGTTTTACACATTGCTCGCATTGCGCGCCGAATTGCGCCAGCGCGGTCACTTTGATGCCAGCAATCAGCCGCGACTGGATGCCTTGTTGGATCTGGTGGCACTGGGCACTGTCGCCGATGTGGTGCGGCTGGATGCAAACAACCGCGTTCTGGTCGCCCAAGGTCTTTCCCGCATACGCTCGGGACGAGCGCACCCCGGCATTGCAGCATTGTTCTCCGTCGCTGGCCGCGACGTGCGCAAGGCAAGACCCTTTGACCTTGGCTTTACTGCCGGACCGCGGCTGAATGCGGCAGGTCGACTCGCCGATATGGCGCTCGGTATTGAATGCCTGCTCACCGACGATACCAACCGCGCCTGGGAGATTGCGCGCCAGCTCGATGACATTAACCGCGAGCGGCGCGACATCGAAGCCGGTATGCAGGAAGCAGCGCTTGCCTCTTTAGAAAAGATCGAAGTGCGTGACAACGCCACGCTTTGTTTGTTCAACCCGGACTGGCATCAGGGCGTGATCGGTATTGTGGCGTCAAGGCTGAAAGAAAAATTCTACCGCCCTACCATCACCTTCGCCCCGGCCGGTGACGGCATGATCAAGGGCTCGGGACGTTCCATTACGGATTTTCATTTGCGAGATGCGCTGGATTTGGTGTCCAAGCGCGCACCAAAACTGATCGACAAATTTGGCGGTCATGCGATGGCGGCTGGCCTCTCGCTGCGTGAAGAAAACTTTGCCGAATTTACGGCGGCTTTTGAGGCGGTGGGACGCGAGTGGCTATCGAGCGCCGCGCTGGAACAGAAGCTTGAAACGGATGGCTCGCTCGAATCTGCTTACTTCAGCCTCGATTTCATCGAACTGCTTGATGCACAAGTCTGGGGCCAGGGCTTTGCAGCACCCGTGTTTTGCGATGAGTTCCGAGTCATGAATCAGCGCGTACTCAAGGAGCGTCACCTGAAGCTACAGCTGGAACGCGAAGGACGCCAGTTTGATGCGATCTGGTTCAATCATGCCGACAACCTGCCTGCCCGGGCGCGCGTCGCTTACCGCCTGGACGCGAATGAATTCAACGGCCGCACGCAGGTGCAGCTGATGGTGGAGTTTGCAGAAGCTCTGGTCTGAGGACAGGGAAGCACTCGATCCATCAGCGTTTTCTCTGCTCGTCGGCAACTGGTCGCTTTAGGTACTCCCGGCAGAAAACTACTTCCCTGAAAATTTTATCCGGGCCGCCATGACGGCTTCTGCCGACTCCGCGCTAGGGCACCCGAGACCCTTCAGAGGTATAATTTCAGGCTTTACGGAAAGCCAAACAGCTCATGGAAGCCGAACGCCTCAATGCTCTGACCGCCCTGCTCACTGACCTGGACACACGTGAGCAAGATTTACGGAGGTATCTTTGACTTCGATCTGAAGTCGGAGAAACTCGAACAAGTCAACGGCGAACTCGAAGATCCCAAGGTCTGGGACGATCCCAAGCGCGCCCAAGATCTGGGCAAAGAAAAAAAATCCCTCGAAAACATTGTCGATTCGCTTACGAATATTCGTGGCGGCTTGCGTGATGCTGCCGACCTGCTCGAGATGGCCCGCGAGGAAAACGACGACGACACCCTGATCGCGGTCGAAGCCGATGCCCACGAACTGCAAAAACAGGTCGAGGCCATGGAATTCCGGCGCATGTTTTCCAACCCGCTCGACAAAAACAGCTGCTTTATCGACATACAGGCTGGCGCCGGCGGTACCGAAGCGCAGGACTGGGCATCCATGCTGCTAAGGCAGTATCTGCGCTACTGCGAGCGCAAGGGATTCAAGGCCGAAATTCTCGAGCAGTCCGATGGCGAAGTGGCAGGTATCAAAACCGCCACCATCAAGGTGGAAGGCGATCACGCCTACGGTTTCCTGCGCACTGAAACCGGCGTACACCGTCTGGTGCGCAAATCGCCTTTTGATTCGGCTAATGGCCGTCACACCTCGTTCTCCAGTCTCTTTGTTTATCCGGAAGTCGATGACTCGATCAGCATCGACGTCAATCCGGCAGATGTGCGTGTCGACACCTACCGCGCATCGGGTGCAGGTGGCCAGCACATCAACAAAACCGATTCAGCCGTTCGACTTACCCACCTCCCATCGGGCATCGTCGTGCAGTGCCAGAATGACCGTAGCCAGCACCGCAATCGCGACGAAGCCTGGGCCATGCTGAAATCGCGTCTTTATGAACTCGAGCTGCGCAAGCGCATGAGCGAACAGCAAAAGCTGGAAGACGCCAAAACCGATATCGGCTGGGGACACCAGATTCGTTCGTATGTACTGGATCAGTCGCGCATCAAGGACTTGCGTACCAATGTAGAAACGGGCAACACCAAAGCCGTCCTCGACGGCGACCTGGATGAATTCATCGCAGCATCACTGAAACAGGGCGTATAACAATGATGAACAATAAACACGAAGCCTTGACCGAAGAACGGGACGAGAACACGATCATTGCCGAGCGGCGCTCCAAACTAGCCGCGATACGCGAAAAGGGCGTGGCATTCCCGAATGACTTCAGTCCGCAGCACAAGGCGGCTGATCTTCATATTGCCCATGGTGAGGCCGAGCGCGAGGCGCTGGAAGCGACGCCTGTGCATGTCGTTGTTGCCGGCCGCATGATGTTGAAACGCGTGATGGGCAAGGCCTCGTTCGCGACGCTGCAAGATGCCTCGGGTGTGCGGGCCGATGGACGCATACAGCTCTACATCTCCAACGAAGGCGTCGGCGAAGAGGTACACGAGGCCTTCAAGCACTACGACATCGGTGACATTCTGGGCGCCGAAGGCACCCTCTTCAAGACCAAGACAGGAGAACTGTCGGTCAAGGTCAGTCAGCTTCGATTGCTCACCAAATCACTACGCCCCCTGCCCGACAAGTTTCATGGACTCTCCGATCAGGAAACCAAATACCGGCAGCGCTACGTTGATCTGATCATGAGTGAGGAAACGCGCCGGACCTTCAAGGCGCGTACGGCAGCGATCGCCTCCATACGGCGCTTCATGGACAGTCAGGGCTTCATGGAAGTTGAAACACCCATGCTGCATGTGATTCCGGGCGGTGCTGCGGCAAAGCCTTTTGTGACACATCACAATGCGCTGGATATGCAGATGTACATGCGCATTGCACCTGAGCTCTACCTCAAGCGACTGGTTGTTGGGGGATTTGACCGCGTGTTCGAAGTGAACCGGAATTTCCGCAATGAGGGCGTATCGCCGCGACACAATCCGGAATTCACGATGATGGAATTCTATGCGGCTTATGTGGACTATCAATGGCTGATGGATTTCACCGAATCGCTGATTCGTCAGGCCGCCATCGACGCGCACGGTACTGCCAAACTGACTTATGACGGCAAAGAGCTGGACCTGTCGCAACCTTTCCAGCGCATGAGCGTGCTCGGTGCGATCAAGCATTTTGCGCCGTATTACAAAGATACCCAGCTCAATGATGCCGAGTTCCTGCGCAAGGAACTCATGCGTCTCGGCGCCAAACAGCCGGCCTCCGTCGGGCTGGGTGGCATGCAGCTCGCGCTGTTTGAAGAAACGGCAGAACCTCACCTGTGGGAACCAACCTATATCACCGATTATCCGGTCGAAGTCTCGCCGTTGGCCCGCGCATCGGACAAGACGCCTGATATCACCGAACGTTTCGAGCTATTCATCACCGGTCGCGAAATTGCGAATGGCTTCTCCGAGCTCAATGATGCTGAAGATCAGGCCGCACGCTTCCACGCACAGGTGGCAGCCAAAAAAGCCGGCGACGATGAGGCCATGTACTACGACGCCGACTATATTCGTGCCCTGGAATACGGTATGCCACCTACCGGTGGTTGTGGCATAGGTATTGATCGATTGATGATGCTCATTACCGATTCTCCAAATATTCGCGATGTGATTCTTTTCCCGCACCTACGACGAGAGGAATAAACAAGCAAGCACAATCACTCCACAAAGCCCCGAAAAACCGCCGGGGCTTTTTTTTGCCTGGTCATCTCGATGACACAAGAACGTCACCAATTTGTAACAAAAAATTGGGGCGCTTCAAGGGAACGCATCATTAGCCATCGTTACTCAAAAGACTGAGATTTACATCCGGGCCAAACCCGAGATGACACTCTCAGCACACGGGCGCTGACTCAGAGCGCGCAATAACACTTATCTGATTTTCATTTTTAAAAAGTTAAACACTCACGGCGGTCACAATGCTCGATAAAAATCATCACCCGGCACCAGAAATCGCAGCAAGAAATATGGGAGTCGCGGTTGAGTCCATCATCGTCGAGCCAGGAAAATCCACATTCGAGCGCGTGGGGCCGTCTATGAATCGCAGCTTGTTGAATTTCAATGAAAAAGTTCGATCGTCTTTTTATGGTGTCCTGCCCTACGCGGCGGCGACGATTATTCTGAATGGCTATGTAAGCGGATTACTACAACCTGCTACCGATTCCACAGAATTTGAACAACTCATCCTCCCGCTGATGATAGGGGCAATTGCCAATGGCGTTCGTGGAATTTCAAATGCCATCGCCGTACACAGCGTTCATGCACAGCGCGATAGACCAAGCGATGATACAGCGGTGATTATCAGACCGAGTCAAGGCCCAACGCTTCCTGAGCTTTCTGTCGTGGCAAAGAAGTCAGCCATCCGATTTTTTATGAGTGCCTGTCGCAACACGTTCTACGTTCAACTCAGGAAAGGTGGCATGAGCGTGTTGCATGCCTCAGTTCTTGCACAGTTCGCTTATGCGTTTTTCGCACAGAATCGCGACCTGGTCTACGACCTGATGCAAGGTGAAGGCTGGATATCGGTGTCGCAGAATCGAGGGCTTGCTACGGCTGTTTGATGTACATCACGTTGATATGAATTAAGCAAAAAGAGCCGGCGATCTCGCGATATAAAGCGCGTCAGGAGGATAAACCATGACCACGAACAAAACCAAGCAGCCCCTGTTAGCCCCGCATGACGCCTTGATACGAACCGAAAAACTCATTTTGAATTATGACCACCACGCCAAGGCCGATCCATTTCATCCGCTGGAAATCATTGGCTTCACCATCGCAGGATTTGTCGCAGCAGTCTTGATCTCGGTATTGATTGGTCGGTGGTATTTTGATGACCCTCAAAAAACACCGGCCAAATGGCTTCAGCAATACGTGAAGCAGGCGCCGCGGTAGACGCCCTGGACTATTTCGCTTCGTCTATCCAAGCCATCTGTATCGCCTCGAGGATTTTTTCTCCTGATCGATCAGGGGCGTCGTCGAAACCGTCCAGCGCCATGACCCACTGGTGCAGATCAGTGAAGCGAACGGTCAGGGGATCAATGTCTGGATGGGCGTCACACAGGGCCTCGGCAATGCGTATGGTA
>JBDKLM010000029.1:0-8753 GCA_039806005.1 Pseudomonadota bacterium | reverse complement strand
TTGGACAGGGGATTAAATATCAGTTCTAACTCACTGATTTGGCGTGGTTCTTTTTTTGAGTGCTCTGAATGGACTTGCTCTTTAGAGAACTTTCGATCAAGAAAATAACATCCGTCCATGCAAACTTGTTATTTTTCCTTCGGCCACGCATACTAAAAGAGGAATAACGCTATCTGTTAACAGCAATAACGTTTACCCTTCAGATAGCGTTGGATTTTGCTCAACGAGCAGATTTTCTTTTTTGTGTTTTCGAATTTACATGGGCTGGAGTTTTAATGGCTGATACGACTTTTGGCAACCTCGCTGTAGGTGAGGGCGTTCGCATGCAGGGGAACTTGTTGGTGCCCGGTGAGGCAGTGGTCGATGGACAGATACAGGGAGTCCTGACAGCGCAATCAGTGTTTGTGACCGATAACGGCGCGGTTCAGGGCACGACGACTGCGGACCATGTGCGCGTGGCGGGTAGAGTATCCGAAACCACAGTGGCCAATAAAACTCTGCTGATCGAATCAACAGGCGTGGCGACAGGGAATATTGCCTACGCCGATCTGGAAATTCGAAAGGGCGGTGATATTCAGGGCAATATTCGTATCATCCAGCGCCCGGCTTAATCCAGTTTGATGGATTCGGCTTCGATCACGTAATTGAGGCACTCTTCCATGATCGAGCGGGCAGTTTGACTGCTCTTCTGTAGCAAGCGATGGATCTTCACGTCAGCCGGATTGCGGTTGCTGCATTCTGCGCTGTACGCCTCAAATGCAGAGATACGCGTGACAATTTCTGCGAGATGATTAAGGCATTCGCAAGCGATATTGTTTTTGGCGACTGCCAAGTAGGCCAGCTGTTGATCCGTGAATTGACGCTCTATCTTCTGTGGGTCGACGCCTGAACTGAATGCCGGCAAATCTGCAACGCTGGCGCAAGCGCGACGTATGTCGGAAATGCTCGCGGGGAATTTCAGGCACAGTACACCATTGTCTTCAAAGTAAGCGATGGTCGTTCTGGACGCGATGTTGAAAACGACCACGGCACCGATAGCTTTGCTGGCTTCCAATGCTTCATGCAGGTTTTTGAGCAAATCTTCATGCAGTGTCGGGTAATAAAACACCAGAACATCGGGTTGTTCCTTTTTACCTTCGCTCAAATAATCTGAAAAAGAGCCGTGACATCCCAGCAGGTGGAAGTCACTGGCTGTTGCCAGCGGATCATCGATCACCGACTGAAACACGCTCCCGATAAAAAGCGCTTTGATGGCTGATTTGTCTGCAGGTGTTTGGCCTGCAAGCGAAGGCAGTTTTCCTGCGAGGCGTTCCCTGAGTTTTTCTACCGGTAGATTGGCGAGTCCGCTGGGTGGATATCCTCGGTCAACGAGTTGTTTGATCAGCGAGAGGCGGTAGAGGTCTTCATCGGAGTAAACGCGTCGTCCTGTGTCCGTCCGGGTCGGTACCACCATGCGGTATCTCTTTTCCCAGACCCGCAGCGTTTCAGGATGAATGCCCGTTTGGCGCGATACGACGCCGATGGTGTGGAAGCCTGATAAATCCCGAATTGCGATAGACATAACGTTTCCCGAAAACTAAATGATTAACCCGGTCAGAAAGTAGGACAGGAGTTTATCATTGGTTTATCTAATGTCTATATATATTTAAACAAGATACTCAGAATTTGGTGGGCGCAGCCTTTGAATAAGGTATTTTATATAAACAAATACTAAAATTTGGCGAAAGAGGGTTCGGACGTACAGGTCGTGATGACCTAAAAGACTTCCCGGGGCGGACGACTGCCCCGGGACTGCTGCGGAAATGAATTCAGGCGGGATGTGATGGTGGCAGACCGTTGAGCGTGGCCACAAAGTCGGCCAGCATGGGGACGTAGCGCTCGGCCTGGCCAGCGGCCTCCATCCCCGCGAAGGAGTTTTTCACCATGGACTGAATCGGGTGCAGTGCACCGATTTCATTAGCCAGACTGCTCAGGTAGCGCATGTCCTTGTGTGCATTGCTGATCGTGAAGCGGTGCGCGTTGTGGTCGCCCTCCATGGTCCATTTCATGAAGGTGTCGTAGAAGCCATTGCGCATGCGGCTGCTGCCAATCACCGAATGAAACTGCTCGGTGCTCAAGCCTGCTTTGCGAGCGATGCTCAGTGCTTCGGAAAACAGCGCAGCGTAGCCCATGGCAATGAAGTTGTTGATCAGTTTCATTTTGTGCCCGAGTCCCACTGGGCCCAGATGCACCACATTGCCCGCCCAGCAATCAAGTACCGGCTTGATTTTGTCGAAAGTTGCCTGATCTGCGCCCACCATCGTGTCGAGAGTGCCGGCTTCAGCCTCGGCGGGAGTCCGGCCCAAGGGCGCATCCACGAAGTGCATGCCTTTTTCGGCGGCGGCTTGCGCCAAGGCCAGCGTCGAGACCGGGTTCGAGGTTGAGCTGTCGATCACGATCAGTCCCTTTTTGCCAGCAGCGAAGATGCCATCAGGGCCGTGCATCAGCGCTTCGACTTGCGGCGAGCCGGTCACGCACAGCAGCACGATATCGGATTGCATTGCCACTTCACGCGCCGTGGTGGCCTCGGTCGCGCCAAGTTGCTTCAGGCGTTCGATGGGTTCGCGGTTGCGGTGCCCCATGATCACCAGAGGATAGCCCTTGGTCACGATGTTCTTGGCCATGCCTGCGCCCATCAATCCGACGCCGATAAATCCAATCAACGGCTTGCTCATTGCTTCCCCCTGTTTTGTTTATTTTATAAATCGCTATAAATCGCGACTGGCGACTACCTCGCGCAAGTTTGACACATCCGTCTGATGGGGCAGAGTCTGCTGGCATTCTGTCGCCCAATGCTGACCATGCCGCGCTGACCCGCTAGAATGTCCCCAAGAAGCTTTTACAACACACCGCAGGCGTCCTGGAGGTCGTCTCGCCAGTATTAGCGGCGCTGATGGGGTGAAAGGCTCAATAACAATCCGGGCGCAACAGTGGTCCGAATTCAGGGGGAAGACAATGCAGCACAAGAAAAGCAAGCTGCGCTCGCGCGCATGGTTCGACAATGCCGACAATCCGGGGATGACCGCGCTCTATCTGGAGCGGTGCATGAACTATGGCCTCACCCTCGAAGAGTTGCGCGACAGCGGCAAGCCCATCATCGGTATTGCTCAGACGGGCAGTGATCTCTCGCCTTGCAATCGACATCATCTTGATCTCGCCGTTCGCGTGAAAGAAGGCATACGCGACGCGGGTGGTATACCGATCGAATTCCCGGTCCATCCCATACAAGAGACGACCAAGCGGCCGACAGCGGCCCTGGATCGCAATCTCACCTACCTCGGCTTGGTTGAAGTCTTGTTCGGTTATCCGCTGGATGGCGTAGTGCTGACCACAGGCTGCGACAAGACCACGCCGGCCATGCTCATGGGCGCGGCCAGTGTTGATTTGCCGGCGATCGTGCTATCGGGTGGTCCCATGCTCAATGGGTATTACAAGAACGCACGTGCGGGTTCCGGTACGGTCATCTGGCACGCACGCGAAGAAATGGCGGCTGGAAAAATCAATTACGACGAATTTCTCGAGATGGTTGCCAGCTCGGCACCCTCCATCGGTCACTGCAACAGTATGGGTACTGCGCTGTCCATGAATGGACTTGCCGAGGCCTTGGGTATGTCCTTGCCTGGTTGTGCGGCGATACCTGCACCTTATCGCGAGCGTCCGCAAATGGCCTACCGTACCGGTCGTCGCATCGTCGATATGGTGCACGAAGACTTGCGTCCCTCAAAAATTCTGACGCGTGCAGCATTCGAAAATGCCATCGTTGCTGCAAGTGCACTGGGTGGGTCTTCCAACTGCCCACCGCATATCAATGCGATTGCAAGGCACATGGGTGTTCCACTGGAACTGAGCGACTGGGACACCATCGGCTACAAAATTCCACTGCTGGTCAATTGCATGCCCGCCGGCGAATATCTCGGTGAAGAGTTCCATCGAGCCGGTGGCGTTCCCGCTGTCATGCATGAGCTGCTGAATGCGGGCAAGCTGCATCCCGAGGCGATGACGGTGTCGGGACAAACCATCGGCGACTGCTATGCGAACACGCCGTCATCGAATGCCGACGTCATACGACCTTATGACAAGCCGCTGCAACAGGAGGCAGGGTTTGCGGTCTTGTCCGGCAATTTGTTTGATGCGGCTGTGATGAAGACATCCGTGATCTCGGACGCTTTCCGCAAGCGCTATCTTGAAAAGCCGGATGATCCGGGTGCGTTTGAGGGGCGGGCGATTGTGTTCGAGGGTACCGAGGATTACCACGAGCGCATCAATGATCCTTCCCTCAATATCGATGCCGACTCCATTCTTTTCATGCGCGGTGTCGGGCCGGTTGGCTATCCTGGTGCAGCCGAGGTCGTCAATATGCTGCCGCCGGATTCGCTTGTCAGGCAGGGTATCAATCTTCTGCCTTGTGTGGGTGATGGTCGTCAGTCCGGTACCTCGGGCAGTCCATCCGTGTTGAATGCCTCACCCGAATCTGCAGTCGGTGGTGGTCTGGCCTACTTGCAGACGGGTGATCGCGTGCGTTTTGATTTGAATCGGCGCACCGCCAATGCACTGGTCAGTGAAGAAGAATGGGCCGCGCGCAAGGCGGCATGGAAGCCACCTTCGCTGGTGAATCAGACGCCCTGGCAGGCACTGCACCGTCAATTTGTCGGGCAGCTTGATCAAGGCGGCTGTCTTGATTTTGCAGTCGATTATCAGCGCATCTCCACGACCTTTGGTGTGCCGCGAGATAATCACTGATCGTCACTGACAATCGTTGCGATATTTTTCTGCTGCGCGGCGCGCCATTTTGCGCGCTTTGGTTTGTGCATGCAGAGGTGCGTCTCGCAAATCTTCTTCGCGCCATTTCAGTTGCATCGCAAGTGACTTGCATTTGCGTTCGCGCGCTGAGGCACCACGCGCGGCGAGATCACGTATTTGTTTATCCTGGCGCTCGCGCTGTTCTCGGATGGCCTGCAATTTTGCGACCTCCTTTTTTTCGCGCGCCAGTGACTTGTCCTCTGTTTCCTCCCGCTTCTGAGGCACAGTCACAGACAACTGTTGTCCATCGCAGGGTATATCAGTGTAGGTAATGACACCGGCCTGTTCGCACTTGTAAATGGCTGACGCCGGAGGGGTAATACACGTCAAAGCTAAAAAGAGAGCGGCCAGTGGGCCGACATTCATTGCATTCATCAGAGCCTCTTGAACGGGAATCCCGAACGAGGCGTCTGCAGAATTCAGAGTACCTTCCCGGGATTCATCAGGTTAAGCGGATCGAGCGCCCGCTTGATTGCGACCATCATGTTCAGTTCTGTCTCGGATTTGTACCGCTTGATCTCATTGCGCTTCAAGGCGCCCAACCCGTGCTCGGCCGAGATCGATCCTTCATATTCATGCACCTTGTCGTGCACGAGCTGATTGATCGCTGCTTGATGCAGAAGAAAATCATCGTCATTCTGCCCCAAGGGCCCGGACACGTTGTAATGCAGGTTGCCGTCACCCAGATGACCAAAGGTCACCATGCGACTGGACGGGAATTTCTGTTGCAATAACGCGTCAGTCTCTTCGATGAAATCAGCAAGGCGTGAAACCGGCACTGCAATATCGTGCTTGATATTTTTTCCTTCAGCAGCCTGTGCCATCGAAATATGCTCGCGCAATTGCCACATCGCTTGCGATTGCGAAAGCGAGCTGGCTACCACGGCATCCTGAATCAGCTCCCGGTCCATCGCATCGGCCGCCAAAGCTTCGAGCATCGCATTGGCGTGGGATTCGGACTCGGCGTCCGAAAGCTCCAGCAAAACATACTGCGCATGATGTTCATGGAAAGGTGATCGCAGCGAGGGGAAATGCTTTTCAACCAGCTGCAGACAGAACGCAGACATCAGTTCGAAACCAGTCAAAGCAGCATCGCAGCGTCGCTGCGCAAGCGATAACAGCGAGAGCGCATCTCGGGGATGACGCAGTGCGAATAGCGCGGTAAGTCGGGCTGCCGGTTGGGCATACAGTTTCAGCACAGCGGCAGTAATGATGCCCAGAGTACCTTCGGCGCCGATGAACAAATCGCGCAGGTCATAGCCGGTGTTGTCCTTGCGCAGTCCGCGCAGGCCGTCCCAGATCCCGCCCTCGGGTGTGACAACTTCCAGTCCCAGCGTCAATTCACGCATCGTTCCGTAGCGCAGTACCGCAGTGCCGCCGGCATTGGTCGACAGGTTGCCGCCTATGGTGCAGCTGCCTTCGGAGGCCAGCGAAAGTGGAAACAAGCGTTGTGCCTCGTCTGCTGCGTCCTGTACATGCTGAAGCAGGCAGCCAGCTTCTGCTGTCAGGGTGTTGTTGATGGGGTCGATATCGCGTATGCGATTCATCCGTGCGAGCGACAGGACAATCGCTTCACCACTCGCATCCGGCACACTGCCCAGTACCAGGCCAGTGTTGCCGCCTTGAGGCACGATGGGCACCTGATGCGCGGCGCACAGCTTCACCACGGCCGCGACTTCACTGGTGCTTCCCGGTCGGATGACCGCCAGCGCACGACCGGTGAAACGGCCGCGCCAGTCGGTCAGGTACCGCGCCATGTCGTCGCCGGTCAGTACATTTCCTGGACCGACGAGTTTGATGCACTGTGTGATGAAATCAGGCTTCATCACTCGTTGCAGGTTTTTGCCCGGCTGCTTTTTGTATGGCCTCGGCGGCTAATTGCTTGGCAGCGCGCTTGTAGGGTCTCAGGAAGAAAATCGCGCAAAAGAAAAATACGGTCGAAAAAAGAATTTCCAGCGATGCGAGCAGCTGAGACGTACCGCGTTCGCTCCAGGCGCGCACCACACCTTCGGTGAAATACAGCAGGATCATCATCGATGCCCATTGCATGGTGTAGATATTGCGACGTATCGTGCCCGAAAGCGGCAGCAATAACGGCAACGCTTTGATGATCATCCATGAGCCACCGGGGCGCAGCGGCGCGAGCACCAGTTCCCACAAAATGCACAGCACCAGCAGTCCGAGCAGACTGGTCACAGCCAGCCGGTGCAGCAGATCGGAAGGATCAGGTTGCGTCATGATTGAAGTTTCTTTGCGGTTGCTGCGAGTCGCTTGCCTAGTGCAATCGCGAGTGCGCGAGTGTCGTCGCTGATGTTTTTGTCACCGGCGACACCCGACCAGTGGGTCGCGCCATAAGGTGATCCCCCGCTACCGGTACTCATCAGCGCCGGTTCGCTGTAAGGCAGACCCAGTAACAGCATGCCATGGTGAAGCAAGGGCAGCATCATCGACAGCAGCGTTGACTCTTGTCCGCCGTGCAGGCTGCCAGTCGAGGTGAATACGCACGCGGGCTTGCCTGCGAGTGCGCCGGATAACCACTGGGCACTGCTGCCATCGATAAAGTATTTCAGGGGCGCAGCCATGTTGCCAAAGCGCGTGGGGGATCCCAGCGCCAGACCGGCACAGTTTTCCAAATCAGCCAGCTCCACATAAGGCGCGCCCGAGTTTGGTACGGCAGGCTCGGTGGCTTCGCTCACCGCCGACACTGCAGGTACAGTGCGCAGCACCGCTTCACAGCCCGGAACGCTCTCGATACCTTGTGCGATCAGTTCGGCCAGTTTGCGTGTTGCGCCATGCCGCGAGTAATAAAGGACCAGAATGGGTAGGGTGGGGGTGTTCATGCTTGGTATTATAGGGCGCTTTAGTTTCTTCTTTTTCGCATGCATCCATCCTCTTCGTCAGGCGTCCGTCGCTGGTCCCGCGTGCAAATACGTGATTTGCTGCGATTCGTTCTGCGCCGTCTCAGAGAGGAGCGGCTGCCTGAGGTGGCGGGCAGCCTTACCTTTACCACGGTGCTGGCCGTGGTGCCTGTGCTGACGATTGCCTTTGCGATCTTCACGACTTTTCCGCTGTTTACAACCTTCCGCGAGTCGCTCGAGTCTTATTTCGTGCAGACCCTCATGCCCAAGGGCATTGCCAACACCATCCTCGATTACCTGAGTCAGTTTTCTGCGAAAGCCAGCCGTCTGTCAGCCATGGGTGCGGTCTTTCTGATGGTGACCGCGACCGTCATGTTCGGCACGGTCGACAGAACACTCAATCGCATCTGGCGTGTGCGCACCAGTCGACCCTTTGCGCAGCGCTTGATCGTCTACTGGGCGATCATGACACTGGCACCTCTGCTGATTGGCGCATCCATGTCATTTGCCGGAGAAATCTTGCCACTCACGCGCGGGCTGTCGCGTGAGTTGCCGGTACTGCGTACGGTGATTACCTTGTTGGTCTCGATGAGTTTGTCGACGCTGGCTTTCTCGCTGCTCTATCTGGGTGTGCCGAACCGTATGGTGGAATGGCGGGATGCTGTCATCGGCGGCTTGGTGGCGGCAGTGGCGTTTGAAATCACGCGACGCTTGTTCGCTTTTTTCATCGTGCAGGGTCCGAGTTATCGGATGATCTATGGCGCGCTGGCGGCAGTGCCCATTTTTCTGATCTGGGTTTACTTTTTCTGGATGATTACCTTGCTGGGCGCCGTAGTCGCCGCTGCGCTACCGGTGGTCAAGTATGAACGCTGGTGGCACCGTTCGGCACCGGGCAGTGAGTTCTTGGATGCCATGTCGGTACTCAAGGTGCTGGTGGACGCAAGACGCGACAACGCAGCAGTCGATGCGATGCGGCTGCGGGAACTGACCCAACTGGGCTTCGAAGAATCCGAGGGCTTGTTGCAGCGCATGCTGGATTCCGGGTGGGTGGGCCGG
>JBDKLM010000028.1:0-7101 GCA_039806005.1 Pseudomonadota bacterium | reverse complement strand
CAGATCGCATTCTTCGAGCCGAACACAAAAAAAGCGCCGATGGATCGCTACGTTTTCCTCACACTGGCGGTGGGTGACGGCTATGGCGGGCTGGAGCATCGCGCATCAACCGCACTGATTTGTGCGCGTGCAGATTTGCCGGTGCTGGGTCAGCCCGTGATGACGGAGGGTTATCGTACCTTTCTTGGCTTGTGCAGCCACGAGTACTTCCATACCTGGAACGTCAAGCGTATCAAGCCCGCCGTGTTCGCACCCTACGATCTGCGGCAGGAAAATTACACGCCATTGTTATGGCTGTTCGAGGGCTTTACCAGTTATTACGACGATCTCACGCTGCTGCGTGCGGGCCTGATTGATGCGCCGACTTATCTTGGACTATTGGCCAAGACGATGAATGGTGTCTTGCGTGGCAGTGGGCGTTTGAAGCAAAGCGTTGCCGAGTCGAGTTTTGATGCATGGACCAAGTATTATCGTCAGGATGAGAATGCGCCGAATGCCATCGTTAGTTACTACACCAAGGGCTCGCTGGTTGCGTTACTGTTCGACCTGACGATACGTCGCGGCACGCGCGGTCGCAAATCACTGGATGATGTGATGCGAGTATTGTGGCGTCGCTATGGCCGTCAGTTCTATGCCGAAGGCGGTGGTCGTGGTGTGACCGAAGCCGAAGTCGAGGCTTTGTTTGATGAGGTCACTGGCTTGCAGCTCAAGCCGCTGTTTGATCTTGCGGTTCGCGGTACCCGCGATTTACCACTGCAGGATGGGTTGGCAGTGTTTGCGGTGGAGATGGCGGACAAAGCCAAGAATGGCAAGCCATCGCTGGATGTGCGCACGAAAAAGGTGGGTGGTGATTGTCAGTTGGCGAATGTATATGAAGGCGGTGCCGCGCATGTGGCGGGGCTCTCGGCGGGTGATACGCTAGTGGCGATCGATGGCCTGCGAGTGAATGCCTCGAATCTTGATACCTTGTTGCAGCGCTACCATGCAGGTGACAAAGTTCGTGTGCATGCGTTTCGGCGGGATGAGTTGTTGACGTTTGATGTCTTGCTGCATGCCGAGTCTGCGCCGCAGTTTGGTTTGATGTTGAAGGAAAAGCCTGTCGCAGCGCTTCGATTGCAGCGCGGGTGGTTGAAGGGACGGCGAATCCTGACGAAAGCCACGATCCAGTGAAGTTAAGTCTTCGAGATATCTGGCTGAGCGATTGCATCTGTATGGCGTTCAAAAATAAAACTAACCGGAGGGGAAAATTCATGCAGTCATTCCACAAAACCCGCATCATCACCGTTCTCGCGCTGGCACTCAGCTTGCCCGCATTCGCTGCTGATCTGCCGACCGCCTCACCCCAATCGCAAGGTCTGTCTGCAACACGATTGGCGCGTATACGCGATGTGGTTCAATCAGAAATCAATGCCGACCGTATGCCGGGCGCCGTGATTCTCGTTGCGCGTAAAGGCGCGATTGTGCATTCGGACATCGTTGGGTTTCAGGACAAAGACGCCGGCAAGCCGCTCAAGCGTGATGCCATTTTCCGTGCGTACTCGATGACCAAGCCGCTTGTATCCGTGGTGGCGATGATGCTGGTGGAAGAAGGTCGTTTGCAGCTGAATGATCCCGTTTCCAAATTCTTTCCGGCCTTGGCGAAGATGGAGGTGATGACAAATCCCGCCGAAGCCAACAGCCCTCGCGTACCTGCAGTGAGGCCGATCACGGTACATGATTTGCTTCGCCACACGTCGGGTCTGACTTATGCGGAATTCACCCGCCATGCAGCGGTGAAGGCGGCGTATCAGGAAGCCGGATTGTTTTCGACTGAGGTGCCTTCCAAATGGATCACACTCACTCCACAGCAGCAGATCGACGCTTTTTCCAAAACACCGCTGCTCTCGCAACCGGGCAGCACATGGGAATACAGTCTTTCTACAGACTTGCTGGGTCGTGTGCTTGAGGCGGTGAGTAACAAGCCGCTCAGTGTGCTGCTGGATGAGCGTCTGATTCAGCCACTGGGCATGAAAGACACCAGCTTTGTGGTACCCGCATCCAAAGTGGCTCGTCTTGCCGAGCCCTTGAAAATCGATCCGAGTACCGGCGGGCCCATGATGGTAATGCTGGATGTGACGCGCGCTACCGGCAATGATTCGGGTGGTGCGGGTATTTCAACGACCGCCGATGATTACTTGCGCTTTTGCCAGATGCTGCTCAATGGCGGCACCCTCGATGGCAAGCGTTATCTGTCGCGCACAACGGTGGCGCTGATGACTTCGGATCATCTGGGCCCCAGAGTCGCAACACCGGTGCAGCCAGGTGAAGTCTTGATGGGTGTGCAGGGCTACACTTTCGGTTTGGGCTTCATGGTGCGCCAGGGACAGGGCATCGCGGGTGTGCATGGCTCCGAAGGTGACTTTGCCTGGGGCGGTCTGGGCGGTACGTTCTTCTGGGTGGACCCCAAAGAGCAATTGATCGGCATTCTGATGGCTCAGACCCCGGGCGCTGTGCGACAGCAATATCGCCGCATGATCAAGACGCTTGTTTATCAGGCGCTTGATTGATTCGTACTGCATTAGTCCAGCAAGTGCGCGACCAGCTTGTCAAACGCTGACGCATCAAAGGCTGAGTTATCGAATCGCAGTATCCCCGGATGTTCCGGGGGCTCGACTCGACGTTGCAGGTAGCTGTCCCAATGGGCGAGCTTCCAGGCATCACGCGGATCGGCGCGTCGCTCAATGCGGCGGCGCGCTTCATCACTGCTTAAATCTATCCACGCGATGCGGCATATCGTATTGGCAGGCAAGCCAAGCTCTTGTGGTCTGAAAAATTTGCCGGCCATGATTTCGCGGGTAAAGGGTCCGACCAACATGACCTGAAGGCCGAGTGCCAGATTTTCGCGGGTAATGTCGAGCAGGCCTGCGTATTCACGATCGCGCAGGTTCTCCAGATAGGTGGGGCTGTCGCGGTCGGCTGGATCGCCGGTGAGCAGACCCATGACATGTGAGCTGAATGCACCGTAGGCGGTGTCCTTGTCCAGGAAGAAGTAGTCTCGTCCGGAACGGGCAGCGAGCTGGGGCAGGGCTTGTTTGGCGAGCGTGGTTTTGCCGGTGCCAGCGTGGCCAGCGAAAAGAATCAGTCGAGGTGGGTTCATAATTTAGATGTTTTCAAAATGGCAGTGTAGGTTGCTGACAGAAAAACTTGTATCATGCCGTTGTCGCAAGCAAAGCTGCGAAAGCCGCAGTTTCCATCAAATCCAATAGAGACACGAAAACAATATGGCCGACACAAATACGCCGGGTTCCCTGCTCGTAGGTGAAGGTGTTTTCATGAAAGGTTCGATGCGCGTGCCGGGTCTGGCCAGCATCGATGGCAAGCTCGAAGGCGAGCTCACGGCCGATACGGTCCACATTCAGACCAATGGCTCCATGAATGGCCGTACGACGGCCAGTCATGTGAGAGTGGCAGGTGCCGTGACTGATACAACGATTGCCAATAAAACGCTGGTCATCGAATCCTCTGGCCTGATTGCCGGCTCCATTACCTACACGGAGCTTGAGATCAAGAAGGGCGGATCGCTGCAAGGGTCGATCAACAAGGTGGGCCAGCAGCCGCAGAATTTTGCCCCACCCAGCCCACCCGTGGCCGCAATACCCGAACCCGTGGTGCAGGCGACCCCAGCCCAAGCCCAAGCCCAAGCCCCGGTACCAGCACCAGCACCAACGCCAGCGGTGGAGGTGAAAGCTGCGCCACCCGCCAACGATATGGGGCGCAAGCCAAGAAACTGATCCGGTTTCGATGGCCAGAGTGTCTGAGGCTGCTGGCGGTTATTGGTCGGCAGCGCTCTTTCCACTCGGGTGGGCGTTCACGCAAGGTCATTCGCTTTGTTGAAACGGCCTTTGTTTTATTCTTTTCGATTTTCTTTGTCCTCCTGACCGGTGGACTCGGGTGGTAGCTTCCGCGCACCCCTGAGAGGGGCCTGCCACGATGAATTCGGGCAAAACTTGATCTGCTTACAGGAATCCTGATGCATATGGCGCGAAGATGAGACCTATCTCAACCGTCGGATGAATAGGGAGGCAAAGATGAAGACAATGCTCAAGATGGCAACAGGGTTGGTCGTGTTGATGTCAACGACTCTGGTGCAGGCACAGATGAAGCCCGCCGATGTTGCTGCGGCACAGTCGGCATTTTCTGCGAATGGTTGCACCAACTGCCACGATGCCTCTTCGCGCATCGTTGGTCCATCCCTCAAGGAAATCGCTGCGCGTTACAAGGGGAAAAAAGTCAGCGCCGAGGTCGCTAAACGTATCATCGAGGGTAGCGAAGGTCGTTGGGGCGATATGGCCCATCCATCGAATGCGGCGCTTGATCCGGCCGACGCTGCGCTGCTCGCCCGCTGGATACTTGCCGGCGCGCCCTGACTCAATCAAGTCGTTTATGGAGAACAATCAATGAGGCAAGCCTTGCTGCTCGCAGTATCCCTGCTTGGTACCACGCCGTTGGTTCAGGCGGAACTGGTGAAGGTCTTTGAAAACATTCGTGGCACAGAGGTGTATGTGGATACAGATACCATCGGCGGTAGCGGGCGCTTCCGCAAGGCCTGGGAAATCCAGACCTACCGCACGCCCTCGCCGCAGGGCATGCTGTCAATGAAGATTCACAAAGAATACGATTGCAAGGAAGAGTCCGCGCGCATGCTGGGCTACGTGGTTTTCAAAGGCAAGATGGCCACCGGTGAGAAGATGGGTACGGTGGATACCCCCGGAGAATGGCAATCGGTATCCAGCAATCCCGGCGGTAAAGGGGGCTTCAGAATGGTGTGCGGCAAGTGAGGTAAAAAGTGAGGTAAATACAAGTACGAGCTTTCAACTCAGTACTCGCCATCAAATCCCATGGTGGATTTTCATGACTTTCAGGAGCGCCTTGATGCTCCTGAACAAGCATTCAGTTTTACTGAGCGCAGCTAGTCTCAGCCATGATTTTGCGGCGTTCTACGGGATCCGTTTCCTTCTGTAGTCGCTCCATCAACGTCGCCAGTCGTTTGGCTTCCGCTTTCATGAAGGGCATTTCAGCCATCTCGGGGCGTTTGGTCTCGGATGCTGTCTGGGCGGGCTGTGCGGATTCGGCTTTTTCTTCCTTGTCGGCTGCCTGAGCTGATGCCGATAGGGCGAGTGCACAGAGCGATATGGCGACTATTTGGCGGGTTTGGGTCATGGCGTGCTCCCCTTGCTGTCCTGGATGAAGAATCATTATAGACCCAGTCTCGTCGGCTTCTGAAAATCAGATCAGCGGTGCGTGCTTCGGTTATCCTCACGGCTTTTCAACTCCAGATAACCTGCACAAGGAGACTCATGCCACTCGTCAGAATAGATATTGGTCCCGGCCATGCGCCCGGATTCGGTCGTGCCGTCGGTGAGATTGTTTACCGCGCCATGCTCAGTGAGATATCGGTACCCGCCGACGATAAGTTCCAGATCATCAGTCAGCATCAGGCGGATGAAATCAATATTCCCAAGAGTTATCTGGGTATCGAATATTCCGACCGCATCGTGTTCATACAGATCACCTTGAATCAGGGCCGTACCACCGAGCTCAAGAAAAAATTCTATCAACGTATCGCCGATGATCTTGTCGCTGAGCTCGGAATGCGCAAGCAGGATGTATTCATCAGTCTGATTGAAGTGAACAAGGAAAACTGGTCGTTTGGTAATGGCGAGATGCAGTACGGACCGACCTGAGTCTTTCAATCCTTTGCGAGGGGGCACTGCCAAAGGCACGCTGTTCGAGAGTTCGTAGGTTCTTTTAGCGAATCTTTGGCGTTTTCAGCCCAGCTTGAGGTCGTCTAACATGAGATCGATCGCAAATGATGCATAAAAAAGCCACCCCGAGGGGTGGCTTTTAAATTGCAGCTTTTTCTAACTTGTTCGGTACGAGACCGAACAGAGATTAGAACGAGTGTGACAGACCCACCGAAAGCAGAGACTCAGTGCTGGTGAAACGACCTTGGTCGTTTGCGTAAACGCCCATGGCAGAGTTGCCAAAATTAGCGTAATTCACATAGGTGAACGTCTGCGGGCTCAGCCGGTATTCCAACGAGGCGATGCGAGTGGTGTCTATTGAAGTAATTGAATTTCTGGCGTAGGTAAAGCCGATTGAGACCGCGCTGCTCAGAGGCATGGACGCGCCAACGTAGGAGCCATTGTTGTTTGTTCCCGAGATATCGTTCGATGCGATTGCGCCGTTTACGCGAATATCACCGATTTGATAGTTGGCCGCCAAGACACGATTCACTGTTTTCGTGCCATTGGTTTCTATTTTTTGGTAACCAAAAGCCAAGTTAGCGCCTGCCAGAGCCGTTGATGCCGACATTGCGGAATACTTGCTTTCAGTAGCTCCGCCGCCGCCAGCGCGGCTCATGACGTTGAGTCCGACGCCAGCCACGGAGGCGTTGACGTTAACTGCATCGGGGACGAAGAAGCCACCTGTTGAACCGGTAGCAGCTGTGGTCACACCCGCCAAGTTGCCGCCGTTCATTACGTACAAAGCCGGAACAAAAGCACCGTTACCGCCGACAGCAGTTGAGCCAGCCAGCTCAGCGACGATGAATGGCGAGATCTGCTGACCCAGAGTGATACCCATGCTTTCACCACTCAGACCAACGCTCGCGACACGGTTGAAAACAGAGGTATTGGACAGATTGCCGCCATTACCCAATGCGCCGTTTTTGGCATTGATACCCATCTCGAGAGCATAAGAGGCTTTCAGACCATTGCCGAGATTCTCGCCACCTGTCAAACCCACGAGGGTAGTTGAGTTGTTACCTGCGCCAGCCATTTGCACCCGACCGTTGTCGGCAGCGAGTACGCCAACGTCAACCGTGCCGTACACTTTTACGCCATCAGCCAGAACAGCTGTCGATGCCACCAGAGCCAGTGCGGCCAGAGCAACTTGAGTCTTTTTCATTGAGTAATCTCCAAAATGTTGTAATGCTAAGATTTCCATTTCACTGCTCGACCGATTTGCAGCGGCTCGATCCGCGAAATAAGGGCTCCAAGACCATTGGATCTAGAGTCAGCATGCATTGAAGCAAAACTAAGTCTGTTGGGCAAAGTTAAT
>JBDKLM010000027.1:0-12512 GCA_039806005.1 Pseudomonadota bacterium | reverse complement strand
CTTCCTTGTACAACGCCTTGTCGATGGTGCGAATCACATCCTGATCGGCACGTGGCACATCAGGCACATGGGCCAATTCTTCAGCCAGCGTCTTGCCGGTAATGGTGATGCAATCGCCATGCAGCAGACCTGCATTGAGCAGAATCTTCATGACCTGAGGAACACCACCCGCTGCGTGCAAATCAGTGGCCACGTATTCACCGGAGGGTTTCAGGTTGCAGATCACTGGCACTTTTTTGCGCATGCGCTCGAAGTCATCAATCGACCATTCGACCTCTGCCGCATGGGCAATCGCGAGGTAGTGCAGAACCGCATTGGTCGAGCCACCTGTCGCCATGATGACGGCCACGGCGTTTTCGATCGATTTGCGGGTGATGATGTCGCGCGGACGCAGATTGCGCTTTACTGCCTCGACGAGTACTCGCGCCGATTCAGCGGCTGATACGGTTTTCTCGTCATCCGGATTGGCCATCGTCGATGAGTACATGAGCGACATGCCCAGTGCCTCGAATGACGACGACATGGTGTTCGCGGTGAACATGCCGCCGCAGGAGCCGGTGGACGGGCAGGCATTGCGCTCGACACCCACAAAATCTTCTTCCGACATTTTGCCGGCGGTGAATTGCCCCACCGCTTCAAAGGCCGACACGATAGTCAGATCCGTGCCCTTCCATTTGCCCGGCTTGATGGTGCCGCCATAAACGTAGATACCCGGTACGTTAGTGCGCGCCAGCGCGATCATCCCACCCGGCATATTTTTGTCGCAGCCACCGATCACCACGCAACCATCCAGCCACTGACCCTGCACGCAGGTTTCGATACAGTCAGCGATCACTTCGCGGGAAATCAGGGAATACTTCATGCCCTCGGTACCCATGGACATGCCATCCGAAATAGTGGGGGTACCAAAGACCTGAGGATTGCCGCCCGACTCCTTGGTCGCTGCAATCGCTGCGTCCGTCAGTTTCTGAAGACCAGAGTTGCAAGGCGTGATGGTGGAATGGCCATTGGCTACACCGATCATGGGCTTGTCGAAATCGGATTTCTCGTAGCCCATCGCGTAATACATGGCGCGGTTCGGGCTACGGGCTACGCCCTGAGTAATATTTTTGGAACGGTCATTGGCTGCCATGCTGTCTCCAGTGCAACGGGTTACGGAAAGCCTACTAAGGTGCCTTGTGCCAGACCCTGTGTCAAATATATGATTCAGGCTCTATTAATACTTTTTACATATCAGACTCGATGAATGTCGAATTACGCCAGTTGCGCTATTTCGTCGCCGTCGCCGAGGAAATGCACTTTGGCCGCGCCGCTCGGCGTTTGCACATGACCCAACCACCGCTATCCCAAGCCATTCAGGCGCTGGAGGCACAGCTAGGCACGCTGCTGTTTTCCCGAACGCGCCGCAGCGTCGCCCTGACCGCCGCCGGCCAGACGCTGCTGCCCGAAGTCCAGCGCCTGCTGCAACAAGTCGAGGGGCTGGCTAGTCTTGCCCAAAGTGCGGCAGCCGGAGAATCAGGCCGACTGTCGATCGCCTTCGTTCCCATGGCCGATTACAGCGTCCTCCCCACGGCACTGCGCGAATTCCGCACGGCGCTGCCCTCGGTACATCTGGACTTGCAGGAGGCGACCACTGATATTCAGATTGAATTGCTGGCCTCGGGTCGTATCGATATCGGGTTTCTCCTGCCGCCATTGCCGGACAAACTGAAAGCCGACGTCGACTACCTGCCGCTGACCTCCGAGCCACTGTTGCTCGCACTTCCAGAAGGCACGGCTAACACCAAAACACGGCTGTCACTGAAGCGCTGCGCGGATCTTCCCCTGATTATTTTTCCCCGACGCATGAGCCCTGCGTTTCACGATCAGATTCTGGCTTGCTTGCGCGACGCCGGACTGAGCCCGCGTATTGGACAAGAAGCGATACAAATGCAAACCATCGTCAGTCTGGTTTCTGCAGGCATGGGCTTTGCGCTTGTGCCACAATCCGTCTCCAATATGAAGCGGCCCGGCGTGGAATACAGGACCATGCAGGAAACGTCACCTTGGGTTGAAATTGGTCTTGCCTGGCGGCGCGACAATGCTTCACCCGTGCTGTCCGCTTTTCTCGAACTGATGCGAAAGACGAGTTGAATGCTGATTCATCCTATGCCGGATCCGATCGCAATTTCGATCGGCCCCCTTGCAGTACGCTGGTATGGACTGATGTACCTGACCGCGTTCATTTTTTTTATTGTGCTGGGGCGCATACGCATAAAGCAACCGCACATCACGGCACAAGGCTGGCGCAATGAGGATGTCGATGACATGCTGTTCTATGGTGTGCTCGGCGTAGTGATTGGCGGCCGTCTGGGCGAGGTGCTGTTCTATCACCCGATGTATTACCTTGCGCGACCAATGGAAATCATCGCCATCTGGCAAGGCGGCATGTCCTTTCATGGTGGATTTTTGGGTGTGCTGATTGCGATGGCGCTGTGGGCAAGAAAGCATGACCGCCAGCTGATGGAAGTGATGGACTTCATTGCGCCGCTGGTGCCGTTGGGTTATGCGGCGGGCCGTATCGGTAATTTCATCAATGCCGAACTTCCCGGACGCGCTGCCGATCCTGCGCTACCCTGGGCCATGGTGTGGCCCAATGTGGATCCACTACCGCTGCCACGCCATCCCTCGCCGCTCTATCAAGCCGCCATAGATGGCGTGCTCTTGTTCATTGTGCTGTGGCTGTATGCGCGCAAGCCTCGCCCCTACATGGCGGTCAGTGGTGTGTTTGCGGCGGGCTATGGCATCGCGCGCTTCTTTACCGAATATTTTCGTGTGCCCGACTATGAAGTCAGCATCGCCGGATGGACTATCTCCGCAGGACAAATGCTGTCGCTGCCCATGATCGTGCTGGGTATCGCCTTGCTTGTAATCGCTTATCAAAAAAAGAGTGAGCCATTGTCATGAATGCCAATCTCTATGCGCTGTTTCGTTCACGCTTTCCGCAAGATCTTGATGATTGCTGGCTCGAGACAGAAGATGCGAAATATTACAGCTGGCGCGATCTCGAACGCGGTACTGCAAAAATAGCCAATCTGTTTGCCAGTCTGGAGCTCCCACCAGGCTCGCGGATCGCTGCACAAGTCGAAAAATCGCCTGAAGCCTTGATGCTCTATCTGGCCACGGTACGTGCAGGATTTGTTTACCTGCCATTGAACACTGCCTACCGCGCATCGGAGATGGAGTACTTCATCGAGAATGCCACACCGGCCGTCGTAGTCTGCTCACCGAAAAATTTTGGCTGGATAACGCAAATCGCTTTTCGTGCAGGCACCCGACATGTGTTCACGCTCGACGAGCCACATCAGGGCCGTAACAGCGGCACCCTGCTTTCGCGCGCTGTGCATCACGCGGATCATTTCGATACCGTGCATCGCGACCCAGATGATCTTGCCGCAATTTTGTATACCTCCGGTACAACGGGACGCAGCAAGGGCGCGATGCTGAGTCACGATAATCTGGCGTCGAATATTCGCGTGTTGCACGAGGCATGGCAGTGGCAAAAAGGGGATGTGCTGCTGCATGCGTTACCGCTGTTTCATATTCATGGTCTGTTCGTGGCTGCGCATGGCGCGCTGATGAACGGCAGTAAAACCATTTTTCTCTCGAAGTTCGATAGCGCCAGCGTGATGCGGCATTTGCCCCGAGCCACTGTCTTCATGGGTGTACCCACCTACTATGTTCGCCTGCTGTCCGATCCTGCGCTCAGTCATGATGTGTGCAAAAACATTCGCTTGTTTGTCTCCGGCTCTGCGCCCTTGTTGACTGAAACTTTCGAAACCTTCATAGAAAAAACCGGGCACACGATACTCGAACGTTATGGCATGAGCGAAACTGCCATGCTGACCTCAAATCCTTATCAGGGTCCACGCAAGGCAGGTACCGTCGGACCTGCCTTGCGCGGCGTATCGGTGCGCGTGATGAATCAGGAAGCTCGGATCTGCGGCACCGACGAGATCGGCGACATTCAGGTCAAAGGCCCGAACATCTTCAAAGGCTACTGGCAGATGCCGGAGAAAACGGCCGAAGAGTTTACGGAAGATGGTTTCTTCAAGACCGGCGATGTCGGGCGCTTCGATGCAGATGGATATCTCTCCATCGTTGGACGCAGCAAGGATCTCATCATTTCGGGTGGCTACAACGTCTATCCGAAAGAAATCGAATCCGTGATTGATGAGATGGCAGGCGTACTTGAGTCAGCGGTCATTGGTGTCCCGCATGCGGATTTCGGCGAAGCCGTGGTTGCGGTGGTGGTGATGCGCGATGGCGCAACCCTGTCGGAAGCAGCGCTCATCGATACGCTGAAAACTCGAATCGCCAATTTCAAGGTACCCAAGCGCGTGCACTTTGTGGCCGAGCTGCCGCGCAATACGATGGGCAAGGTGCAAAAGAATATTTTGCGTGAGCAGCTGGGTTGAGGCGGACAACGCGAATGCCTTCAGCTGTCTTCCATTGAGAAGGTACTGCCGACTTGCATGTGACGCCTACATCATCAGCGAAAAGCCTTGTACAGCATGTAGCCTGCGAGCAGATAAAGCACTGCTGCAAATACTTTTTTCAGACTCTTCACCGGCAATGCATGGGCGACCTTGGCACCCATCGGTGCGGTCAGCACGCTGGCCACTGAGATCACCAGCAATGCAGGCAAATAAATAAAGCCCAGCGATCCCGAGGGCAAACCCGGCTCCTGCAGACCAAAATAGATATTCGAGAGCGTACCGGCCAGCGCTATCGGAAAACCCAGCGCAGCACTGGTCGCTACCGCATTGTGTATCTTCACATTACACCAGGTCATGAAGGGCACGGAGATGAAGCCGCCACCCGCGCCCACCAGCCCCGAAAGAACACCAATTACGGAACCTGCACCGAGCATGCCTGGCGCTTTGGGCAATTCGCGGGTGGGCGACGGCTTCTTATCGAAGAGCATCTGCGTCGCAGAGAAACCGACAAAAACAGCAAAGAACAGTGCGAGCGCGGACGAATCAAGCTGAGCACCAATCCATGGTCCGATCCAGGAACCGATCAAGATGCCCGGCGCCAGCAGCTTCACGATAGGCCACACGACAGCACCGCGCCGATGATGCGCGCGGACTGACGATAGCGAAGTAAACATGATGGTGGACAAAGAGGTGGCAATCGCGACATGCACTACGATGTCGCGTGGGAATCCTCGCGCCGATAAAAGCATGGTAATGAAAGGCACCATCAACATGCCGCCACCGATACCGAGCAAACCTGCAGCAAATCCGGTGAATGTGCCCAGCACCAGAAAAGAAATGATCTGAATGAAATCCATGCCTGCTTTCTTTTTTATTTTTAAGTAATTCTGTGAGACGCTGAATTAACCCGCATTGTATGCCGAGCCAGCGCAGCTGTACGATACCTTGGCTCGGAAATTCAAATGCTTGAAGCCCTTCTCAGCCACGAAATTTTCGGCATTATTCCATCGTCGCTTTCTTTACTTTCGCGATTTTTCTCAGGATATGACGCCACTCCTCTGCGGTCACAGGCGTGATCGACAGCCGGTTACCCCGTCTCAAAACTAGCATATCGGCCAGCTCGGCCTGCGCTCGCAATTCGGGCAAGCCAATGAGCCTGACTTTTTTAAGCGCGCGCACATCGACCAACAACCAGCGCGGATTGTCCGGACTCGATTTGGGATCATGATACGCACTCTTGCGATCGAATTGCGTAGGGTCGGGATAGCAGGTGCTGGCCACTTCGGCAATGCCGGCGATGCCGGGTTCGGCACAACCGGAGTGATAGAACAAGACACCATCACCGATCTGCATCTGATCGCGCATGAAGTTACGCGCCTGATAGTTGCGCACACCCGTCCATGCAACAGTTTGATCCTTGGCCGCCAGCGCGTCATCAATGCTGGTCTCATCGGGTTCGGATTTCATCAGCCAATAACGCATCTTATTTTTATGACTGTCATCGAGTTCTGCGAGACCTCACCGCTATTTCATTGAACGGGAGTCTGTAGCAAGCATAAAAAAAGCGGCTGCATGCAATGCAACCGCCCGGAATAAAGTCCCGCCTGTGCCGCTGCGCCGGCATCCTGAACCAAAGCGGTTCAAGGTGGCCACAGTAGTTCAATATTGGGATCGTCGGACTAGCGACGCTCACGCCTACTGAACGAATCCCGCAGCCTATGCTAGTGAATGGTTCAAGGAATATATGGCAAACGCGAACACGGCAGGAGAAGTCAGTCTACCTGAAACGGCGTGTGTGTCAAAGATTTTAATGCGTGTTGATGCATTACGCAGAGTATTGTTCGAGATTAAAAATCTCGCGTCTCAGAACAAGCGTTCTTGTGGCGCAAGCGCCGTATCCAGGGCTGCGTGCATGGCGTTAATTTTCTGGCGCATATCCGAGACAGACATTGACGCGAAAGGGCCATCCGAGGATCGCGAGCCCAGGTAGTCGGCGGCCATGCCTAGTGCAGCCATGACGGCGATGCGATCGGTACCTTTGACTTTTCCGGCATCACGGATAGTGCACATCCGCTCATCAAGGTAAGCGACTGCTTGCTTTAGCGCGAGCTCCTCGCCTTCCTTGCAGGCGAGCCGGTAGGGCTGGCCCATGATCGTGACATCAATCGTGGTCATGCCGCTTCCTCATCTTCGCTGGTGGACGGTATCGACTGCAGCAAAGCGCTGACGCGCTCGTGCGCTTCTTTCATGCGCGCCGCCATCTTGGAGTTTTCATCGGTCAGTGCAGCCATCTCAATGCGCAAACTCGCGTTCTCGCGGCGCAAGGCCTGCGCGAGTTCGGACAATTGACCGATTTTTTCCAGCAGTTTCTCGAATTCGGAAATCATGGCGGCACTATAGTCGTGCGGATGAATTTCCGTCAATACATTCAGGGACTTGTCGTCGCATCTTCACAGTTTGCACGAGTTTCAGGAGTATCTCGCGCCAGAAGATACAACTTTAGTAACATCAATAAGACTCACGCCAGGGCGATGTTTTCCTCTGGCGAATCCAGATCCCACAACTTTCCATCCACGGTAATCAGCGCGCAGCAGATCCTTACCCCCGGAAACAACAAGCGGCAAGCCTCACGATACCCCTCGAGTTGCGCCCGATAATCCGCGTGCTGAAATTCAAAATAATTACGTTTGTAATCAAGAATCCACAGTGCATCATCGAACATCACCAAGCGATCCAGCCTGACTAGCTCCCCGTCATGGATCAGCTCCATCTCATTACGCGCAAACACGAAATTATCGGGATTAAAAAATTTCTCCAGTGTTTTGGATGTCAAAATTTGCCTTGCCTGCTCGCAGACCACGGTCGCCTGCGCCATCGTGCATCCCAGCCATTGCGCAACGATGCGAATGGCAGGAATCTGCACAGGCCAGACCGCGGATTCGGTCAGGCGCTCCATCAACAAATGCAGCAAACTGCCTTCGCGCGTGAATTCGGTCTCCTCAGTGCCTGTCTTTCGCTCCGCAGGTGGCGTTTCCGGAGGATCAAACAAGTCGAGGATGAATACCTCATCGCTTGCCACACTTTGCTTCGCGATCAAGCTGGGCACGAACTCATCTGCATGAAGTAATTTTTCATACCAACTGCCGGCCACCACCCCTGCTTCCTGTTTACCCGAATGCACGCCGCTGACAATCAACAGATTCTTCGCACGTGTGGCAGCCACGTAGAGCAAATTCCAGTTTTCCTGCTGACGGAAACCCTGTTCTTGCACAAACAGCGATTCGCGCGCCCAACCTCGCGCCGCGCTCTTGCCAAACACGGAGAAATGCGTGGGTGCCAAGGCATCCTGAGGCCATTCACACAGCACACCCAAATGATCGCGGCTGCTGTCACTGTGATTGGATCCCATCAGCACCACCACGTCAGCCTCCAATCCTTTGGCACCATGAATCGTCATGATGCGTACCGCATCGGCCGAAGCATCAATATCGGCTTCATTGGGGGCTTCCTGATCGCTCGCTCGCTTCAGACGACGCAGCGTGTCAATAAAGCGCGCGATGCTGGGATAACGGCCCGCATCAACTTCAAGCGACAAGGCGATAAAGGCATCCAGATTTCCGAGTACTTGCGCACGCATCGACGCTGGCAAAGTGCTCGCGTAACGCTGCGCAAGCTGGCCCTGATGCATGATCTTGTCCAGCAAATCATGTACCGGCAAACTGGCGGAAGCATTGAGCCAGTCGCGCAGCAGCGGCACGATGCGATGAAGTGATGACGAGAGTGTGTTGATTCGGAATGCGGTGTTCTGACCCGCGATCGCTTCTGCCTCTGCCTCTGCCTCTGCCTGCATGGTACTTTCAAACAAAGAGACAAGACGCTGCCACCAACTGCCCTCGCCCGCGCGAGCAAGCAAAATCAGATCCTCATCGGACGCGCCACCTATGGGGGACTTGAGCACCTGTGCGAGCGCCAGATTATCCGAAGGCATGGTCAGCCAACGCAGCAGCGCGATCATGTCGGTGACTTCCAGCGCATCCAGCAAGCCACCACCGCGACTGGACACATAAGGAATACCGGCATCACGCAAGCCACGCTCATAAGCCATCAGATGCGTACGGCTGCGCACGAGAATCATCATGTCGGACCATGCGAGCACGCTGCCATCAGGCTGCACGCGCGCCTGCTGCAAGGCGCAGCCCACCATGAACCCTTCCTGCTGACGACGCAAATCATCTTCTTCGGTAGGGAATACCTGCAGCGGATCGCGCAACGTAAACCCTTCAGCGACACCTTCCAGCTCGGGCACCTCGGTGCACACCAACGGTAAACGCCATACCGTGCCTTCAATCGACGATCGCGTTGCCTGCACTTGGTATAAATCATTGCCCTGCATCGCCTGATTGAGTGCAGCGACAATGTTTTTAGCGTTACGGTAAGTGAGATTGGTCTTCAGATCAGTCGCGCCCGCTAAACGCAGCAGCGCGCGTGCCGATTCGAATACGCGTGGTTCAGCACGGCGGAAGCGATAAATCGATTGTTTGGGATCACCCACGATGAAGACGCTTGGACGCTGATGGTCCTCGCCATAGGCATGCAACCAGGCGCGCACAATTTGCCACTGCAGCGGATTGGTATCCTGAAACTCATCAATCAGAATGTGGCGGTAGCGCGCATCCATGCGCGCGTGGAGGTAGTCGGCATGGTCGCTGAGGGTCAGCAGCCGCCAGGCATGCCACTCCAGATCGGAAAAATCCAGCATGCGACGATCAGCCTTGATGGCCTGATACTGCTCCAGGCAAGCATTGCCTATCATGGCAATCGCTTCATTCAGACGAACCACCAACAAATCCTGACTACGCTTTTTCAGCGTAACCAGCACATCAGCAAGTGCTGCCCATTCGCTTTTCAGGAAGGCAGTTTCCTGCTCAGCCATGACCCTGAGCATGGGTTGGGTGATGGTGAGTGAACGCGCCTGATCTTTTGCTGTCAGAAAAATTGCTGCGATCGCTTGAAACGCCTCGACACTGGCACTCGCACTTGCAGCTTGCTCCAGTGCCGATGCAGTGTTCTGTTGTGTGGCCGTACCCTTGCCCAGACAAGAGGCGACATGCAACAAACGATTCTGCAACGACTGATCATCCCAGAGTGTGAGCCGCGCATCACGTTCCCCATCTTCACCACACAAATCGCGCAAGCCATCCAGCGGATCACCGGCATCACTGGCCACCCACCACTCTGCGCGCCTGTCGACAAAGGCATCAATCATGTCCTTGCCAGACCAATCGCCGGCAATCTCATAGACCGTCATCAGTGCATCTCGGACATCCGCCCTGGACGGATCATTAAGTGACTGCATGACACGAAGCCAAGCCTCGTCGCGCAGTTCAGTGGCATTTTCGGCCAACGTAAAACCGTGCGGCACACCTGAAGCGAGTGGCGCGATCTGCAACAAGCGCATGAACCAGCTGTGAAAAGTATCGACCGCAAGCGCCTGAGGGCTGGCCAAGACGCGCGCATACAAAGAACGCGCCAATGTGATTTTTTCGCGCGCCTCTGTGTCGCTCAGACCGCGATCGCACAATAGCTCAACGAGCTTTTCATCACTGGCCAACGCCAATTCATGCAACAAAAGGAGCAGGCGCTCGCGCATTTCCTGAGCCGCCTTGCGCGTGAAGGTAATGGCCAGCAGTTCTTCCGATTTCGCGCCAGCGAGCAACAGTCGCAACAGACGTGACACCAGCAACCAGGTTTTTCCGCTACCGGCACAAGCCTCTACCAGCACCGAGCGCTCGGGATCGCAGGCCAGTCTGACAAAGGTCTTCGCATCAACGACTTGCCCATCCGCGAGAAAATCCTGCTCCGAGATCATTACCAGACTCCCTTGCGACAAAGTCCGCGCGCGTCGCACCAATCGCAGTTTTTCTGCGTGCCCGAGGCAGGCAAACTCGCCCCGTCAGACATCGCCTGCCAATTAGCGATGATTTGCGACTGCAAGCCAGTTCGCCACGTCGCGTAATCATCAGCCTGGGCCAGTGCAGGCTTTTCGTCATCAATCGCCACATACGCCGCCGCTGCAGGTGACGGATCAAGCAGCAATCCATAAAAAGGCAACTGATGATCTTCCAGTGTCTTGAGACGATTATTGAGCTTGTCTTTTTTCGCGCTTTTGTAATCGAGCACCAAACGATCGCCATTGTCATGCACATCAATGCGATCAATCTGCCCTACCAGCTTGACCGAACCACCCTCCCACGACAACAAGCGCTCCTGCCACTGCTCGCCAAAACCAAACTGCCAACCCTCTGCCTCATGCGCATTCGCCCAAGCGACATAGGCATTCATGATTTTTCCCCAGCGCGACTGATAGCTGAGCGCCGCCGGATTTTTTTGGAGAATTTCACCGAAGACAGCGTCGCTGACACTCACCATGCAGGCTTCGCGTTCATGCAAAGGGACACGCTGCTCGCGCACAGTGTCGTGATAAAGCTTGAGGATCTGATGCAGCCACTCGCCATAATCTCTTTTTTGTGGCAATTCACTCAATTCCTCTGCAGCTGCCAGCCTGAGCATGCGTTGCGCGAAAAACTGATAAGGGCAGGCGACCAAACTGTTGTAGCCGCTGGCAGACAAACGCTGGGGCATCAGGGATGACGCTGTGGGTCGAGGCATCTGCGCTGGCGCTGCAGTGAGTGTTTTCTGCGTTAAACGAGACGAGTGACGTGGCAGTTTCGAACAGCCCGCACTTTCCAGAACGAGCTCAAGTCGTTGCAGCCAGGGACTCGGTGTGTTCGTTTCGCCGTTGCGCCACCCTTGCCAGGACAGGACGACCTCGGGGCAGCTGATCAGCAAGGCAGTCAATTCGCGCAACTGCTGACGCTGGCGACTTTCCCGTGTCGCGAGACCCAGCTCGCGGCGCACGGCATTCGCAAAAAACAAGGTCTCGGCCGGACGCGAAGGCAAATGATCACTGTCGGCACCCAGCACGATGGCAGCATCGAATTCACGCAAGGAAGTGCCGTTCAAGGGCACCATCATGACGCGCTGATCAATGCGCGGCGCAACGAAAACGGTTTGTTCCATTTGCAAATCGACCAGCGCACGCCACTCGGCAAGTGAAAAACGGTGCTCGAGTTGTTCCCCCTGCAAGCGAATTTGATCCAGCAGTGCGATGACTTGTTCACCCGCCAAATCCTCCACCATCGCTGATGCCATGTCGAGTGCGTCGAATGCTCCCAGCGTGGCATCGGCCCACTCGGTCAGTGTCTTTCGGCCGCTGCAGCGTTGCACCTCACGGGCAATCGCCTCCATCAATGAAATCGCCTGCGGCAAAGGCGCAAGGGCAGTCAGCATGAACGACCAACCAGCGGTGATCCCGCCGGCCAGCAATGCCCGTTCGATATCGGAGCGCTGCTCGGCTGCATGTGCGTCATCGTCAAACAGGAAAGGTGATTTCAGAAAATCCAGCAAGGTCGCGACCTGGCCCCCGGACGCTGCCAGTGCCAGCCAAGCGTGCAGCACAGCGGCAGCACGAGTGGTGGAAAGCTTCCAACCGGTTTCATCCGACACCACCACTTGCGCGCGTTCAAGCAGCGCGCGCACACGACGCGCGACCACCCGGTCCTGAGGAACCAGTGCGATGCGTCGCTTGCCGGTTTGCAGCCAGTCAATGATGGTTTGCGCCGCGCACTGCGCTTCATCTTCCATGCCCGTAGCTTCAACCAGGGCGATACCCGTCGGTGTCTCGATCTCACCGTAAGGCACTGAAGTCTGTGCTTCCTCGTCCATCAATTCGGGCCAAGCCGCACCGAAGGCTGCAGGCGATATCGTTTGCGACCAGTCGAGGATCATGATGTGCACTGGCTGGCGCATTGCATAAGCATTCAAAAAACTCGCTTCGAGGGCATTCGGCTGCGCGGGCGCACACCAGTACAACGGCAGCACCGCGTCGGTGGCCGCGCGCTGCATCGCGGCATGCAGTCGTATACCCGGATCACGCGCATCGCGTTCTGCCTGCCAGATATTCCATACCAGCCG
>JBDKLM010000026.1:0-11212 GCA_039806005.1 Pseudomonadota bacterium | reverse complement strand
GTCATAGGCCACATCGAGCCGGTACGGGTCCAGTTAATCAGCTTGTCAGCCGTCGTCGTGACAAAGCCTTCGTTCATGATTCCGTCAATCGCCATCGCTTATTCCCAATCCAGAGCGCCTTTTTTCCATTCGAAAATCAGCCCAACGACCAGCACACCCAGAAAAATCATCATCGCCCAGAAGCCCAGCAATCCGATGTCACTCATGGCAACTGCCCAGGGGACGAGGAACGCGACTTCAAGGTCGAAGAGAATGAAAAGAATCGCAACGAGGTAGTAGCGCACGTCGAATTTCATGCGCGCGTCTTCGAAAGCTTCGAAGCCGCATTCGTAAGCGGACGTTTTTTCTGCATCAGGATGATGCGGTCCGAGCAAACGACCCAATATCTGCGGTGCCACACCGACGGCAATACCGACACCGATGAAGAGCAGTATTGGAAGGTAATTTTCGAGGTTCACGGTATCCTCAGTTCAAACAAATCAATTTTCAGCCATCAAGACAGGCCGGCCATTTCAGCAAAAAGCCAGCTCGGGGCGTCCCCTGCTGGCCTGCTCGGAATCACCGGGATTCCTGTTTCTGTTTTGACTGGTGCCGACGGCGAGACTCGAACTCGCACAGCTTTCGCCACTACCCCCTCAAGATAGCGTGTCTACCAATTTCACCACGTCGGCAAAACCCTCGCATTTTAACCCGCTTTGACCCCTGATCTCAATGCAGATTGGCAGCATTTATTCCCAAGAGATTATTTCGGGATTTCGTTTGCCTTGTTTTGTGGTTTCGAAGCATCTGGGGTACCTGGCGCAGGCACTGCGGGTTTGGCCGGTGTAGTGACCTGATCCATTACCCCAGCGCCCGACGAACTGGCAGGTCTGCTGCCGATGAAGCTCAGCGCAAGCGTGGCCGAAAAGAAAACGGCAGCGGCAATACCCGTAGATCGCGAGAGGAAGTTTGAAGATCCGCTGGCGCCAAACAAACTTCCGGATGCACCCGAGCCGAAGGCAGCTCCCATATCTGCGCCCTTACCGTGCTGTAACAGCACCAGGCCAATGATCATCAGCGCCGCAACGACCTGAATGACGATGATTACTGCGTGAAGATTGTTCATGTTGAAGATTTTTCCATTTTAATAATATTTGAGGGACTGACCAGATCCATCTTTTCTGGCTGCTGTCCCTTCACTGTTAGCGTATTTGAATGCACAAAAACCATCATGTTCAGGCCGACTTCGCAATGGCGAGGAAATCTTCCGCCTTGAGCGAGGCCCCACCTATCAATCCGCCATCGATATCACTCATCGCCAGCAGCTCGCGTGCGTTATCGGGCTTCATGCTGCCGCCGTAAAGCAGACGAACGCCAGGACCCGTGACAGGATCAACACCGACCAACAATGCCCTGAGCCGCGCATGCACTTGCTGGGCCATTTCAGGCGTTGCCGTCTTGCCAGTACCAATAGCCCACACGGGCTCATAGGCCACTACGATCTTTCCCGTCTGCTGGCCGAGGACCGACAGCACTGCCATCAGCTGGCGGGACACGACATTGTCGGTGTCACCGGCTTCACGCTCTTCAAGCGTTTCGCCAACACAGACAATCGGCGTAAGCCCGCTTGCCAGCGCTTGCCTTGCCTTGTCCGCCACAATGGCATCGGTCTCGCCATGAAGACTGCGACGCTCCGAGTGTCCAACAATCACGAACTGACAATCAAAATCGCGCAACATCGCACCCGACACTTCGCCAGTGTAGGCGCCGGCCTGATGCAGCGACAGGTCCTGACCGCCCCAACCCACAACCGAGCCGGACAATGCCGATTGGGCCTGCGCAAGGTAAGGCGCGGGTACGCACACAGCGAGGTCCGCCGCAAGTCCGTTGGCGCCGGCGCGTATGCCCTCGAGCAGTACCGCGTTGGCGGCGACGCTACCGTTCATTTTCCAGTTACCGGCAATGAGTTTGCGCCGCATGGTCGTCTGATTCATGATTAACCCGTGATTTTATCCTGTGGGCCGAAAACCGGTCAAACCAGCATCAAGCGACGGTCAGCATGATTTTGCCCACATGCGTGCTGGTTTCCATCAGCGCGTGTGCATCGGCCGCCTGCGCCAGCGGGAAGGTCTGGTAAATCACTGGTTTGATCACGCCCGTTTCCAGCAGGGGCCAGATTTTCTGATGCAATTGCTGCGCAACGTCTTGCTTGAATGCGATTGGGCGCGGACGCAGGGTTGATCCCGTGATCGTCAGTCGCCGCCGCATGATCTCGCCGAAATTCACCTCACCCTTGGCGCCACCAAGCAAGGCAATGATCACCAGCCGGCCATCATCAGCCAGACAGTTGATTTCACGATTAACGTAGTCGCCAGCGACCATATCGATGATGACATTCACTCCCGCACCGCCGGTGGCCGATTTGATGACTTCAACAAAATCTTCGGTGCGATAGTTGATACCCCGCTCTGCACCGAAACTTTCGCAAGCGCGACATTTGTCATCGGTACCCGCCGTCGCAAAAACCCGGTGACCCAGAGCGCGCGCCATCTGGATTGCCGTTACACCGATACCGGAGCTACCGCCTTGCACCAGCAGCGATTCGTTACCCGAAAGTTTGGCTCGCAAGAACAAATTGCTGTACACCGTGAAAAATGTTTCAGGCAGCGATGCCGCCTCCAGCAAGGACAGACCCTTGGGCACAGGCAGACACTGCGCGACGGGCGCTGCGCAGTACTCGGCGTAACCACCACCCTGCACCAGCGCGCAAACCATATCGCCTTTTTCCAGCGTGCTGCCAGCGAGATCGCCGTCAATAATCTCGCCCGCGACTTCGAGGCCAGGAATATCGGAGGCACCCGGCGGCACCGGATAGTTGCCGGTACGCTGAAGCACATCAGGTCGATTTACGCCCGCAGCATGCACCTTGATCATGACCTCGCCCGCCTTGAGCACAGGCATGGGACGTTCGGCAGGTTTCAGGACCTCGGGACCACCGGGTTGAACGATTTCTATCGCTTGCATGAGTGTCTCCTTTGTTTGTTCGGCTCAATGAGCGTTGGCCTCAGAGAGCAAAAAGCCGTCCGCAGGGCGGACGGCTTTCACGGTCGCAGCACCGCGACCCGTTCGATTACTGCTGCACGACCTCACCGCCGTCTTCGGCCATGGCTGCCTTCATCGACAGTTTGAGACGACCACGGTCATCGGTTTCCAGCACCTTCACGCGCACCTGCTGACCTTCTTTCAGGTAGTCGGCGACGGCATTGACACGCTCGTTGGCAATCTGGCTGATGTGAAGCAAACCATCCTTGCCGGGCATGACCTGAACGATCGCACCGAAATCCAGCAGTTTGAGCACGACACCGTCGTAGATCTTCCCGACTTCTACCGAGGCGGTGAGTTCTTCGATGCGTCGTTTGGCTTCCTGACCCGCAGCCGCATCCACGGATGCGATGGTGACCAGACCTTCATCGGTAATGTCGATCTGCGTACCAGTCTCTTCGGTCAGTGCGCGAATCACTGCACCGCCCTTGCCGATCACATCACGGATCTTCTCGGGATTGATGCGAATCGTGATCAGGCGTGGCGCAAAATTCGACAGCTCGGTACGGCCATGCGGCATGGCTTCCTGCATCTTGCCCAGAATGTGCACGCGACCTTCTTTTGCCTGTGCCAGCGCGACTTGCATGATTTCCTTGGTAATGCCCTGAATCTTGATGTCCATCTGCAGCGCGGTAATCCCATTGGCAGTACCAGCCACTTTGAAGTCCATGTCACCCAGATGATCTTCATCACCCAGAATGTCGGACAGAACTGCAAACTTGTTGCCTTCCTTGATCAGACCCATCGCGATACCGGCGACATGGGCTTTGAGAGGCATACCTGCATCCATCAGCGCCAGACTGCCGCCACAGACCGATGCCATCGATGAGGAACCGTTCGACTCGGTGATTTCAGATACCAGACGCACCGAGTAGCTGAATTCATCAGCAGCAGGCAAGGCAGCGATCAGCGCGCGCTTGGCCAAACGACCGTGACCAATCTCGCGACGTTTTGGCGAGCCCACGCGACCGGTTTCACCGGTGGCAAACGGAGGCATGTTGTAGTGAAGCATGAAGCGGTCGCTGTACTCACCGGTGAGTGCATCGATTTTTTGTTCATCACGTGCCGTACCCAGAGTGGCAACCACCAGCGCCTGAGTTTCACCGCGCGTAAACAGTGCTGAACCGTGAGTGCGTGGCAGAACGCTGGTGCGAATGGAAATCGGACGCACAGTACGTGTGTCACGACCATCGATTCGTGGCTCGCCATCGAGAATCTGCGAACGAACGATCTTTGATTCGAGATCGAACATCACATTGCCAACATCAGCCGCATCCGGCGCAGACGTTCCTGCTGCTGCAGCATCGGCGGCCAGTGCGGCGCTGACTTCGCTGCTGATCTGACGAAGCTTGTCGGTACGAGCCTGCTTTTCCTTGGTCGCGAAGGCTTCGCGCAGTTTTGATTCAGCCAGTTCGGTCACGCGAGCAATCAGCGCTTCGTTTTTGGGTGCTGGGCTCCATGGCACTTCGGGTTTGCCGCCATCACGCACCAGATCATGAATCGCATCAATCACGGCTTTCATGTGGTCGTGACCAAACACGACAGCGCCGAGCATGATTTCTTCGGACAGCTCTCTGGCTTCGGATTCGACCATCAGCACTGCAGTTTCGGTACCGGCCACGACCAGATCCATCTGGGAGTTCGGCAACTGGGACACAGTGGGATTCAGTACATATTGACCATCGATATATCCGACGCGCGCTGCGCCGATCGGGCCATTGAATGGAATGCCGGCCACGCACAAGGCTGCGGAGGCACCAATCATGGCGGGGATATCCGGATCGATATCGGGATTGACCGACAGCACGTGAATGATGACCTGAACTTCGTTCAGATAACCTTCAGGGAAGAGCGGACGGATCGGACGATCGATCAAACGCGATGTCAGCGTCTCTTTTTCCGAAGGACGGCCCTCACGCTTGAAGAAGCCACCGGGAATACGACCGGCAGCATACGTTTTTTCTACATAATCCACGGTCAAGGGGAAGAAATCCTGGCCGGGCTTCGCATCTTTACGTGCGACGACAGTGGCAAGAACAACGGTGTCTTCGACCGAGACCATCACGGCACCAGAGGCCTGACGTGCGATCTCACCGGTTTCCATTGTCACGGTGTGTTGGCCGTACTGGAAGGTTTTAGTAACTTTATTGAACATCGGGTAATTCCTTTCTATTTTTGCCGACAGATTTTCAGGCGCTATCGTTCACCTCACCACGGGCGATCCGTAGGGTCGCCTTGCTTCTACAGACTCAATTTTCAATACACGCATTGCTTCAAAAAACGAAATGCCCGCATCAGAGAACTGATACAGGCATCTGTTGTTGGGCGGCTGGCAAAAATTACTTGCGCAGACCCAGTTTTTCGATCAACGCGCGGTAACGATCAACGTCTTTGCGCTTCAGATATGCAAGAAGGCTTTTACGGCGATTGACCATCATGATCAGGCCACGGCGGGAGTGATGATCCTTGGCGTGGGCCTTGAAGTGACCGTTGAGTTCGTTGATACGTGCGGTCAGCAGAGCCACCTGAACTTCGGGCGAGCCCGTGTCGTTTTGACCGCGTGCATTGGCCGCGATAACGGCGGCCTTGCTTTCTTTCGTTACAGACATGGTTTTTACCTTTCACATGCGGCGTCCAGAGTCGAAACCCTTGGTGCCGTGACAACATTAAGAATCTGGCCCAATTCAGGCCAAGGCGGGATTATAGCGGAAATGCCCTCCCCGGCACAGCGCGGGGAGGTTGATTGCCTGGAATCAGGTGATTTATTTTCAAAAAGCTAATTTCTGCCGAACACCCAGGGTGTTTACATCTGTGGGTTGAGTTTCTCGGTCTTGGAATGCAGCTTGTTCAATGCCGACAGATAGGCTTTGGCGGAGGCCACGACGATGTCGAGGTCCGCGCCCACGCCATTGACAATGCGACCGCTTTTGGAGAGACGCACCGTAACCTCGCCTTGCGACTGTGTCCCGGTGGTGATGGCATTCACCGAAAACAACAGCAACTCGGCACCGCTTTGGGTCTGCGTTTCAATCGCATTGACGATGGCATCCACCGGGCCATTGCCATCACCTTCGCAACTCACCTCGCTGCCACCGATAGAAAAAACGACTTTGGCATGCGGTTTCTCGCCCGTTTCCGAGCGCTGCGAGAGCGATACGAACTGGTAATGCTCCTTCTCGTGCGATTGCTGCTCATCCGACACCAGTGCCATGATGTCTTCATCAAAAATCTCGGACTTGCGGTCCGCCAGTTCCTTGAAACGAGCAAACGCTGCATTCACCTCGGCCTCGGAGTCCAGCGTAATGCCCAATTCATCCAGACGCTGCTTGAAAGCGTTACGGCCAGAGAGCTTGCCAAGCACGATCTTGTTCGCGCTCCAGCCCACGTCTTCGGCCCGCATGATTTCATAGGTATCGCGCGCTTTGAGAATGCCGTCCTGGTGAATGCCGGAGGCATGAGCGAAGGCATTCGCCCCAACCACGGCTTTATTGGGCTGCACCGCAAAACCTGTGATCTGCGAGACGAGCTTGGAGGTCGGCACGATCTGGGTTGTGTCGATCCCGACTTCAAGCCCAAAGTGATCCTTGCGAGTACGCACCGCCATGACGATCTCTTCCAGCGCCGTATTGCCGGCACGCTCGCCCAGACCATTGATCGTGCATTCGACCTGTCTAGCGCCACCAATCATGACGCCCGCGAGCGAATTCGCCACCGCCATGCCCAGGTCGTTATGACAATGCACGGACCACACCGCCTTGTCGGAATTCGGTATGCGTTCTCGCAGCGTTCTGAGCATCTGCCCATAGAGCTCGGGCACGCCGTAACCAACCGTGTCAGCAAAGTTAATGGTGGTCGCACCCTCGTGGATCACAGCCTCGAGGACACGGCACAGGAAATCCATGTCGGACCGACTGCCGTCTTCGGGGCTGAATTCCACGTCATCGGTGAACTGCCTGGCAAACCTGACCGCTTGCCTCGCCTGCTCATAGACCTGGTCGGGGCTCATGCGCAGCTTTTTTTCCATATGCAACGGCGAGGTTGCAATGAAGGTGTGAATGCGCTTGCGCGGTGCCGACGCCAGCGCTTCGGCAGCGCGGGAAATATCTCGGTCATTGGCACGGGAGAGCGAGCACACCACCGAATCCTTGACGATGCCGGCGATCGCCTTGATCGACTCAAAATCACCGGGCGAAGACGCCGCAAAACCTGCCTCGATGATGTCCACCTTCAGGCGCTCCAGCTGACGCGCAATCCGAATCTTTTCTTCCTTGGTCATTGAGGCGCCGGGCGACTGCTCGCCATCGCGCAAGGTCGTATCAAAAATGATCAGTTTGTTCGAATCAGCCATTTCGGGCTCCTGAGGTTAATGCTGCTGGTAGCTGTATTTTCGCCTGCCCGGGCCAACTTTGCCTGAGCGAGAGACGAAACGAATTGTGGGGAAAGGGGAGTCTGCGCGGTCAGCGCAGTAGATACAGCAGCAAGCCAGAACGGCTGCCGCCCGAAGTCATTTGCAGAGGAAGGAATAAGCTTGTCATGAGGGAAAGAATAAGGGGGATTGCCAAAAAGCGCAACCGGGCTATACCTATCGGACCGATAGCCTGCGCCCGAACGCCTCAAAAGACCTTATCGGTCCTCGCCAGGCTCGGTGCTGGTTTGCACGATGCTGACGGGTTTTCCCTTGAACCACTGCCAAAAGAAGACCCCGTAGCCTGACAGGCCATAGATGACGAAGAGACCGAACAGGACCTTCGGAGGGTCGCTGGACACTGCCACAAAAATCAGCACGATCAGGAAGATCGTTATGAAAGGGACGGACTTTTTAAAGTTGATGTCCTTGAAGCTATAGAACGGCACATTGGTCACCATGGTCAGGCCAGCATAGACCGTAATGACCCAGGATAACCAGTTGAAATCCGCGCCTGCGATACGCAGATCGTCCACCAGCCAGATAAAGCCGGCGACCAGCGCCGCCGCCGCCGGGCTGGGCAATCCCTGAAAGAAACGCTTGTCGACCACGCCGATATTGGTATTGAAGCGCGCCAGCCGCAGCGCCGCACCCGCGCAGTACACAAAAGCCGCCAGCCAGCCCAGCTTGCCCATGCCACGCAACGACCATTCATAGACAATCAGCGCAGGCGCTGCACCAAAGGACACCATGTCCGACAGGCTGTCGTACTGCGCCCCAAACTCGCTCTGGGTATTCGTCAACCTCGCCACGCGACCATCCGTCGCATCCAGCACCATCGCTGCAAAAATAGCCACTGCCGCGTTTGAAAACTGGCCATTCATTGCCATCACGATCGCATAGAAACCGCAGAACAGCGCGGCAGTCGTAAAGGCATTGGGCAGAAGGTAAATACTGCGACTGCGCAGCGGCGTAGAGGCCGGCTCCCCATCCTGCGGCGCTGCACGGCGCAGGTGGAGCTTGTGCAGACGGAATGACCGCGGCGAGCCGGTCTTGGATTTATTCTTGCGATTGCTGAATAGAGACATAGTCGAATGGTAACCGACAGCGCGCTGTTCGTGCCTCAGAACTCCGCAAGCACCGTTTCGGTTGCCGAGACTTTGTCACCCACCACGACCAGCGGACGTGCGCTCAAGGGCAAATAGACATCGACACGGGAACCGAAGCGAATGAAGCCGTAACGCTGGCCTCTCGCCAAGGCATCGCCCGCGTTCACGTAGCACAGGATACGGCGGGCAATCAGGCCGGCTACCTGAACAAACGTGACCGTCTGACCATTCACAGCGGTCATCACCACCGCATTGCGTTCATTCTCGGTCGAGGCCTTGTCCAAGTCGGCATTGACGAATTTGCCGGGAAAGTACTCAACTTTCTCGATTTTGCCGTCAACCGGAGAGCGGTTGGAGTGCACGTTGAAAACGTTCATGAACACGCTGATTTTCAGCGCTTCACGGTTCGCGTAAGGATCATGGGCTTTCTCGACCACGACGATACGGCCATCCGCCGGTGACAGGACTGCCTTCGGGTCCAGAGGGATGGACCGGGGCGGATCGCGGAAGAATTGCAAAACGAATAGTGCAATGACCCAAAAAGGCCAAGACCAGGCGCCAAGAGCAGACGTTGCCACCAGCGCCGCCACCAGGGCTATACCGAGGAAAGGCCAGCCTTCGCGGGCGATCAGGGGGTGGGGGTAATTATTCAAAACAGCTCCGGAAAAGACAGTCCACGGCCAAATCAGATGCCGCTCAATTTACTTGAATGTTTTTTAAGAGAAACATCATAACCAGCAGCATTGTAGCGCGTGCTGGTATCAGTATGGATTTCAGGTAGCCAAGAGCGGCGATTTGCTTACCGAGATACTAATTAACGAACATTTGTTCGCTGAACGTCACGCACCAAAAACAGCCTCGACGAAAATCATTTGGACAACACATGACACCAAACATACATCGTAAAAATGTGCAGGAATCTCTCGACCTGTGGGTTGCGGCTGAAAAAAAACAGAGAACGCTATCGTTTGATGACTACGGCGATGTCCATTTGGTCTATACATCCGTAGCCGAGCACGCACCCGAGCTGGGACTCGAACTGAAACGGCTGGCGGTACTCAATCTGGTTGCAAAAATACAAACTGAGCTCCGAAAATTTGCTGCCGCCACGAAACAAGAATCTGTAGAGCATCTTCTCATGCAACTTCCCAGCCTCGGTAAATTTGCCGCCTCCGGACAAATCGGAAATCTACGCAACGAATGGCAGCAATTGCAAGCGCATCAGGAAAAACGGTCTGCACAGATCACAACAGAGCGCCTGAAAATTTTTAATGAATTCAAGCAGTACCTACCGCAAATGCCAACGCACTTCCAGGATGATGGCACTGCGATTCTCAGACATGAATTCAATACATCCGAGCAGCAAGATTTGATAAAAAAACAGATAGAGGAAGCGAACAAATACAAACTTGATGGCAAAGGTTATTACCGAACATTCACCGCCGACCTGCCAAGGAGCAGATGGTCAGTCGAAATTGAGGGAAAAACTGAGTCGTTTGAACTAGGCCAGCCTGAAGACAAGCTTGCGGCGCTAAAGAAAGTTTTCAGTCACGATCAAGCAGCACTTTCGACGGCCAGCAAAATAATGAATCAAGTTGCCCCGAGCTTCGTCACGGTACCCCTCAACACCCTCTTCCCTAGGGATCTTGGAATATTTATAAAATCCGGAAGAAATAACGAAGAAGAAAATTTTTACCAAATATCCAGCAAAGGCAATTTGATTCACTTTGAATCAAATACGTACGCAAAAGCAGAAACCGTCCTATTGAATCCCGACCAGAAAAATCAACGTACTTGGCAGGTCAACCAAGGTGAAAAATGGAAAGGGGGTCCCGGGCCAAAAAATTACGCTCAGCACTATCGATTATCCATACAGATCGACAAGCAAGCTGCCAGCCAAGGATTAATAAAGATCGCTGAAGGTACCCGCATCGAAGCATCCGTAGAGTTTCGCCTCTGCCCATCGGTAGCAGAACAATCTGATTCGTAGAATTCACCTCTCATTTTTCAATGAAATAAATCTAAGGAAGTTCTGATTAAATAAATGCAGAAATTTTGGCAGCTAGATCGATGGAGCCAAGGCCTTGATTCGATTGATCCCCGCGTCGCACTGCTGCGCCGGCTCGCCATAAAACGCAGATTTATTCAGCATCTCCCTAATCCAAAAGTGCGGATATGAAAACAACTGAAACGACTCAAACTGCGATGCAAGCCATGGAGGTCTACCTGTCAGCTTCCGACCGACCTGAAGCCTTGCGCGTGACACAAAACGGGAGAGTAGAAGTTGTCAGCATATTCACTGTACTTTTTAGTCGACTTGCCGGCACATTCAATCTCACAAAAAATATCAACGGGACGAACCACGACTGGAAATCGAAAGCATACGAGGCTGTCTTGCAGAAAATGACGAAAGAGGTGGCGTTTGTTACTGGCCATGTCAAAAACAAGGATAGAGATACTATTGATAAATTACTGAAAAAAACAGTCAGACTAAGTAATGACAACCCAAACCTTGATTGGCGCGACCAGCTATCCGACCAAATATCAAAACTCAATAAAGACGAAGACACGACTGCACTAGCTGATGCGCTCAAACATATTATTTTTTTAGGTCGCC
>JBDKLM010000025.1:0-31452 GCA_039806005.1 Pseudomonadota bacterium | reverse complement strand
AGTCAGATGAAGTCCTTGCATTCATTGCTCCTTGTTGTTGCGTCAATCGGAAATACCTGCGGTGTACAACAGGATTTATTCCGTTTTTCTTTCAGAACCTATCTCGTTAGGCCGCTTGCATCGTTGACAGTAACTTGTCGTACGTCTGTACTGCCTGCGGTACTGCCGCCTGGCCATCGACCTAACAAGACAGGTTCTTATACCGGCTTTTTCGGTCGCCCGGTTTTAATCGGGTCCAGCTTCGCTTGCGCCGATTTCAGCTTCTTTGGGCCCATATCGCTGATCACTGCGATGCCAATTCGCAAGAGCTCGCTTTTCTTGATTTGAAATCCCGCTTTCAGGCAGGCCTCTTTCACCTTCGCGATCTTCGCGTATTCCTTCGTCGGCATCGTAAAGCTGTCACGCACGACCTTCTCACGGGCAGATTTGCTGACTTTCGCTGCCAGCTTTGGCTGTCCGGACGATACTCGTGCTTTCGTCTTGCCGCTGGCAACGGTTCTGACAGGTTTCGCGCCCATGCTGGATCATTAAAATTTACGAAGGCGAAACAATATAAATGATTTATCTGTTTTTCAAGCCTTATTTGCTGAAATCGGCTGACATCTGAGGCAGTGGTGCCGTTTCGGGCAAAAAAATTTTCAAATCAATAATTTATTGATGGGGCGACCAGTTTTTTCAGATTTTGCATTTCAAGATTCCCGATTTCTGTCGATTCAGCCCATGATGGATGGCGTCTCCGGAAACGCTTGTTATTCTGTTCTTTTTTTGGCAATAACATGTGTCCGTAATCGGACTGATGATGAGAGCTATATCGAGTGCGATTTACAAACGGCAAATAATTGACTTGAGTCAAAGGAACAGCCGGCTCAAGGCTTGAATATGCTCTGGTCAGTACCATTTAGGGATAGTCATGAAAACGGTGGAAGCTTGACACCACAAACCCATGCGTAAATTGATATTTCTCCTGTCGCTGCTTGCCGCCACATGCGCTTATGCGCAGGACACCGCCTGCAGTCAGCCCCAGACCATTGAGGGGAAAACCGCCTGCCTTGATAGCCTGATGAAGCAGCAATCCCATTGCTTCTCCATCCAGGATACTGATTCAAAAAACCTCTGTATGGCGCAGGTCAGACAGCAAAAAAGCTACTGCTTCAGCATTCGGTCCTCTGATATCAAGACCATCTGCTTTGACGTATTCAAGTAGTGCGTTGCACCATCCCGCCGGTTTGTTCTGAACCGTTTGCGTTCTCCTTGCCTATGGATCTTCTTCCTGCCACTCAGGCCGGCTAAAATACGTCTCGAAGCTTTCATGGGCACCGTCAGATCGCTTGACACAGCGATCGGGCCAGGCAGCGTTTCCGAAAACAACAACATCAAATTCGCAGGGGAATCTTATGACCATCGTCAGTCAGCGTGCGCAGAGCCTGGGCACCGAAAATGCCTTCATTGTTCTGGCCGAAGTCAACCGCCTGATACGCGAAGGACGCGACATTCTCTCGTTTTGCATCGGTCAACCTGATTTCCACACACCTCAGCATATTCAGGATGCTGCTGTCAGCGCGATTCGCGAGGGCAAGCATGGCTACACTCCTTCGGCGGGTATCGCCGAGTTGCGTGAGGCCGTGGCCAAGGAGATCACCCGCACGCGGGGTGTCGATGTCCAACCGGATGATGTCGTCATTGCCGCCGGTGCCAAACCTTTTATTGGCTACACGATTGCGTCTGTTACTGATTATGGCGCGGGCGATGAAGTGATTTATCCGGTGCCGGGTTTCCCGATTTATGAATCGCAAATCAAGGCCAATGGTGCGGTGGGTGTGCCGATTTTCCTGCGCGAGTCGCGTCAATTCAGTTTTGATCCGCAGGAATTGGCAGACAAGATCACGCCACGTACCAAGCTGCTGATTTTGAATTCGCCACAGAATCCGACAGGCGGCATCATCCCGCGCAAGGATATGGAAGCCATCGCCGAGATTCTGCGCAAGCATCCCCAGGTCTGGATCTTTGCCGATGAAATTTACGGCCGCCTGATTTATGACGGCGAATTCGTGTCGATCGCCTCACTGCCGGGCATGCAGGAGCGCACCATTATTTCCGATGGATGTTCCAAGACTTATGCAATGACGGGCTGGCGTCTGGGCTATGTCGCCAATCGCAAGCTCGCGCCTTATTTCACGACATGGATCACCAATACCGAATCCTGCGCCTCGCAGATCACCCAATGGGCTGCCGTGCAAGCGCTCAATGGTCCGCAGGACGATGCCAATCGGATGCGCGATATCTTTCATCAGCGACGCGAACTCATCGTTGGTTTGCTCAATGAGGTGCCGGGTGTGCATTGCCAGAGTCCGGGTGGCGCGTTCTATGCATGGCCCAATGTCACTGAAGCTTGCCAGCTCACGGGTTGCCGTGACTCTGAAGAATTCCGCAAGCGGCTGCTGAACGAGGCTGGTGTTGCGGTACTGGCCGACATCCATTTCGGTCAGCGCGTGGAAGGTGAGGGACAGCATATTCGCCTCAGCTATGCCGCATCAGACGAGGCCATACGTGAAGGCGTGCGACGCATGGCCGAGTTTGTAAAAAAACAGATGAAGTAATGATGTTATCGTGGGCCGTCCGGGAATGACCTCCGGACTGCTTACTCGCAGATAAATCGACTCACGCACCGCAACCAGACAACACAATCCGTGCTCTGTTGGACGACTTTCTTCCCGCTGCGCTGGCACTGCTGTTGCGCGCGCTGCCAAACCTCTCCCGAAAAATCCAGGCTGCTGTAGCTGTACACCAGCCCGGACTCATCACGCGCGAGTTCGCGAATAACGCAGCCGCTCAGCAGCGCCACCGCAAGCAGGCCGGTAACAAGGGCTCGGGCGGTACGCATTGCAGCACCTTGTTCAGCGCTGCTGGTCTTGAGGCTGTGTATTGGTCGAGGTGGCTGGTACAACAATCAGCGTCTCCGGCGGTGGCGGTGGTGCCTTGACGACTTTCTTTGGCGAGCCGTTGGGATTGGAACGCGTGGTCGTTGATGCCTGATTCTTCTGCTCACTGCTGGAGGAAATCGTCTCGGCGCCACAGGGCAGGGCGCCGAGTACAGATCCCAGCAATATTGCAGCGGTCAGATGAGCAATAACGTGGGTCACGATAAACAGTGCCTGGGTTAATCCAGCTGCACCGACTTCACCCAAGACAGTTTCCGCTCGGTGCGTTTGAAGTTCCAGCCTTTGTCGCGCATGCAATCCATAAATGCAGCGCTCATGTAGATCGTTTGATCCTTCTTGTCCTTGGAGGACTCAGGCACGAAGAAGTTGGCCTGATTGCATGCACGCTCATCTCGCTCGAAATCTGCCTTGCTGCCGCCGTCAGTGCCGGCACGCGTGATCTGATAATTCCCGCCACAGCTAGCCAGCAGGGCGGAGAATAGCAAGGCGACGGCAAAGGATGGTTTCATGGTGTCTCCCGAAGTTCAGGTTGGTTTGTATGAATTTTTCTTTAGGGCCGGCTATGGCATCGTCCCCTCTGAGCCGTATTTTGCCATGACCGGCCCGACCTAGCCCTGTACCGAATAACCACCATCGACAGGAATGGCAGTACCCGTGATGAAATCGGAGGCCGCACCGGCAAGGAAGACGGCAATCCCTGCGAAGTCATCGGCTTCACCCCAGCGCGCCGCCGGGGTGCGCGCCAGAACACGCTCATGCAGACCGGCGATATCTTTGCGCGCGGTTTGGGTAAGCTCGGTATCGACCCAACCGGGCAGCACGGCATTGACCTGAATATTGTCCGCTGCCCAGGCGCAGGCCAGTGCACGCGTCATTTGCACGATGCCGCCTTTGGATGCCGCGTAGGGTGTGGTGAATGCTGTGCCGAAAATCGACATCATCGAGCCGATGTTGATGATCTTGCCTTGCGAGGCGCGCTTCATCTCGGGGTAAACGGCCTGAGCACAAATGAAGGCACTGGTCAGATTGGTCTGCAAAACCTGCTGCCACTCGGCGAGCGTGTAATCTTCGGGGCGCTTGCGAATATTGATGCCGGCATTGTTGATCAGGATGTCCAGACGTCCATGCGTTTTGACCGTCGAAGCCACCATAGCCTGGCAGTCGGCTTCATCGGTAACATCTACTGCAATCGCCGAAGCCTTGCCACCCGAAGCGATAATGGATTGCACTGCTGCAGCGCTTTTATCAGCGTTGCGTGCAGCAATCACTATCGTAGCGCCCGCAGCAGACAGCCCCCGAGCCATACCCAGACCGATGCCGCCATTGCCGCCCGTGACGATGGCGACCTTGCCCTGCAAATCCCAAGGTGAAATCATGGCTAATTATTCCTGTGGATCGTTATGGTTTTGCGGCAGGTTTGTGCAGCGACTCTTCGACTGCAGGTTGAGACTGATAGAGCTTTGCCGTTGCGGCGGTGAAAGCGCGATCCTCATTGCTCATGCAAGCTTCAAAAGCTTGTTCGAACATGGTTTCGGCTTTTTCCTGATAGCCAGCCGTGCCGTCAGTGGCCAGCTTATTGCTGACCAACACGGCAGCACAGCGGCACAGCATGCGGGCACGCCCCTGTCCACGGGCCAGACATTGATTGTTGACGGATTGCTGAATCAGCAGCAATTCGTTCACGGTAGGTGCCTGTGCCTGAGCATTCACTTGCGTGAAGCTGGCGCACAGCAGGATGAGGGTGGACAGTATTTTTTTCATGATTTTTCAGCAGTCTCGGGGTCGGGTTAGTGATTGTAGCGCGCCAGCTGTTCGCGCAGCGCGGTTTTCAATACCTTGCCATAGTGGTTCTTTGGCAGTGTGTCGATGAAATGATAGTGTTTGGGTCGTTTGAAGCGCGCGATATGAGCAAGGCATAACTCGTCAAGCTCAGTCACCGTGACTTGTTCTGCGACGACGAAGGCGACGACGACCTCTCCCCATTCGGCATCAGGCTTGCCGATCACCGAGACTTCATGCACCTTCGGATGACGCAGCAGCACTTCTTCCACTTCGCGAGGATAGATATTTGCGCCGCCCGAAATGATCAGGTCTTTGGAACGATCATGCAGCGTCAGAAAACCATCGGCATCCATGCATCCCATATCGCCCGTTCTCAGCCAGTCATTCTGCAAAGCTGCAGCGCTGGCTTCCGGGTTGTTCCAGTAGCCCGCCATGACCACATCGCCGCGAACCCGGATTTCACCAATCTCGCCTGCGGGTAGCGTCTGACCCTCGTCATCGGTAATGATGACTTCAACCATGGATTGTGCGATACCGACCGAGGCGATGCGTTCCAGCCAGCGCGGATGTGCGGTGTCGGCAAGATGTTCACGCGAGAGTGCCGTGATCGTCATCGGACATTCACCTTGTCCGTAAATCTGAACGAAGCGATTTCCCATCACCGACAGTGCCTTGCGTATGTCTTCGGTGTACATGGGCCCGCCGCCGTAGATGATGGTTTTGAATCCCGAGGGATTGATGCCATGCGTATCAACATGCTCAACGAGCCGTCGTACCATCGTCGGAGCGGCGAACAGTGAGAGTTGTCCGATCGTTTTTGATAACCGGCACAGCTCTTCCGGTTCGAAGCCGCGCGATTCGGGTATCACATGCAGCGCACCGCGCAGCAGGTAAGGAAAATGATACATGCCCGCGCCATGCGAGAACGGTGCTGCATAGACCATCGCATCACCCGGCATCACATCATCCACGTCCGTGAAATAACAGGACGTCATCGTCAGCAAATTGCGATGCGTTTGCATCACGCCTTTCGGAAAGCCGGTGGTACCCGAGGTATAAAACAACCAGGCGACATCATCCGGCGTTCGTGGGGTCAGTGCAGCGGGAGCAGCGTTGATCAACCGAGCATAGTCATCGGACTCAGCCGTGAAGACCCGTCGCAGTGCCGGGAGGGTATCGGCGATGGGCCCGATACTCCTTGCCAGATCATCGCTGCAGAACAGACAGGCAGCGCCGGCGTTATCGAGTATGTAGGCCGCTTCTTTGGGATGCAGTTTGGCATTGATGGGCACTGCCACGCCTCCGGCCCACCAGACGCCGTAGAGTATCTCGAGATAGGCCACGTTATTCGTCATCAATAACGCGACCCGGTCCCCGGGCGCCAATCCCAGATCGGATTTGAGATACGTCGCAATCGAAGCAGCACGATGCGCGAGTTCGCGGTAATCGATAATCTTGCGCTCCCCAAGCATGATGGCCGTACGCTCGGGGAATACCGAGGCCATTCGCACGAGTAGCTGGGCGACATTCATGCCTGCGCTTCCATCAGGTCCTCGCTTGCGTCGAGGTATTTGTCAAATTCGTAAGCCATCGCGGTTCGTGATTTGCTGGTATAAATCTGTGTAAGCCACATTCTATTTGGCGCGTTGCTGCGTTTTTTGTTTGTCCGATCTCAGCACGACCCTCAAGCCCATCCAGAGAATCGCCATGCGTATCATCCTGCTGCTCATGATGCTATTGCTTAGTCCTGTCGCCGGGGCAGAGTGGCGGCAACTCGCCGAGACTGATGAAGGCGATGTGCACATGGTTGCCTATTACGAACCCGGCAGTCTGATCAGAGCGAGAAAACCCAAGATCTCCATCATGGTGATTTTCTCGAAATCGGCGCCGCACTTCGGCTGGCGTGCGACCAAATATCTCTGGGAAGCCAATTGTTTTTCAAAACAGATTCGTTTATTGGGTTCGGTGGAGTTTACGCACATGGGCCACGAGGCGATTCCTCCCATGGAGGATCCGTATACCGAGTGGATGCCACCCGATGATGGTAACGGCAAGATCCATGTCTATAACCTGCTCTGCAAGGGTTCCTGAGCACGTCAATCCGTAACGCGCTTGATCCAGACCGCAGTATCGTGAAACACGGCGCCGCCATTCGGCCATCCCGGTTCTGCACTCGTCAGCGCATTGATGCCCAGGCCGTCGTCAAACGCGCGATTCGGCCACAAGCCTTCGATCACGACGACACCGCGCTGCTGGCCTGACTTTGGCTGAACATGCACAGTGACCATACCGCGTTCATTGCCGACCCTGATACGCTCACCTTCGCTGACTTCGAGTGCCGCACAATCGTCGGGATGCAGCAGCGCAGTAGGACGTCGTTCGCGTTTCAGTGAACCCGGCGTTTCAGTGAATGTGGAATTGAGAAAGGTGCGTGCTGGCGCCGTGACGAGTCGATAGGGTTTGTCATCGGTCGCCTTGTCGATCACATCAAAGTGATCTGGCAGAGGGGGCATCTCGGCCGCTCTTCCACCAAAGCGCGACCAGTCAGGCTTGAAGTGAAATTTACGATCCGGCGTATCGAAGCCATCGAGGAAATGCATGCGCTCGAAAGGCGCAGCCAGATCCTGACCACCGCGCTCATAGTTGGTTTTCGCATCCCACAGGCCGGACTGTTTGAGACTCTGATCCATGATCTCCCACGCACTCATCTCAAAGCCGGGATGGGAGGCGCCTAGACGACGCGCGAGTTCGCAAATCACAAAATGGTTTTCACGTGCTTCGCCTGGCGGTTCGACCAGTTTCTTCGCGACTTGAAATACGGTATGACCACTAGCCGAATAAAAATCGTCGTGCTCGAGAAACGTGGTGGCTGGCAGCACGATATCGGCGAGCGATGCGGTCTCGGTCATGAATTGTTCATGCACGCAGGTGAAAAGATCTTCGCGCTTGAGTCCGGCATGAACACGATGCAGGTCCGGGCACACCACTGCAGGATTGGTATTCTGGATCAGCAATGCCGTCACTGGTGGGCCATCCTGCAACGCATCCGCATCGCCCATCAAGATGGCGCCGAGGCGCGACTGATCCAGCGCGCGCGTTGTTGGATCGAGTTGATCCAGCCCTTCGATCAGGCCGCGATTCAAGGGTGGCAGTCCTGCGTGTCCGTAGACGGCGCCGCCTCCGCGCTGCTGCCACGCGCCGGTAACTGCAGGCAGACAGGTGACGGCGTGCATGTTGGCTGCACCATTGCGCGAGCGGGAGAAGCCATGATGGCAGCGAATGAAGCTGGCTCGCGCGCGACCATATTCGCGCGCAAAGCTGATGATGGTGTCTTCCGAAAGACCAGTGATGGCTGCGGCCCAAGCGGGCGTGCGTGTGCTGACGTGGGCGGCGAGTTCATCAGGGCAATCGGTGTAGCGACGCAGATAATCCCAGTCGGCAAAGCCCTCGGCAAACAACACATGCATGATCGCGCAGGCCAATGCACCATCGGTACCCGGACGCACTGCCAGATGCAGATCGGCTTTTTCAGCCGTACCAGTGCGATAAGGATCCACCACCACCAGACGTGCACCACGCTTTTTTGCAGCCATCGCATGCTGCATGACATTCACTTGGGTATTGACCGGGTTGCCGCCCCAGATCACGATCAGGTCCGCATGCTCGGCAGCTTCCAGCAAATCGACACCGCGCTTGCTGCCAATACCGGCCATCCAGCCGGTGTCTGACAGCGCAACGCAAATGGTCGCGTGCCAGCGCGAGTATTTCATCGCATGCCTGAGTCGATGAATGCCGTCGCGCTGAACCAGACCCATCGTGCCTGCATAAAAATAAGGCCAGACGGTTTCGCTGCCGTGTTGCGCGGCTTTTTGCAGCAAAGCCTCGGCAGTGCGATCCAGTGCCTCCTCCCAGGAGATGTGTTTCCACTGCTGACTGCCCTTGGGACCGGTACGCATCAAGGGGTATTGCAGGCGATCGGGATGATGCTGACGCTCTGCGTAGCGGGCGACTTTTTCGCAGATCACACCTGCGGTGTAAGCATTGCGTTGAGAGCCGCGTACTTTGCCGATGCGACCGTTATCCAGAACCTCGATATCCAGCGCACAAGTGCTGGTGCAGTCGTGGGGACATACCGAGGGCAGGAGAGTCGGGTTTGACATGGCGTAGACCTTTGCGAGCGTGAATCTGCATCCGGATCACGAGGCAGCTAGCAACTGCGTCATGACTCGGGTAGTTTATCCTGTCCGCGATGCTGAGCCTCCAGATCGCTGAGTTGGTCCTTGGCTTTTTGCTGGGCTACTTGCATCGCTGCGAGCCGCTCCTCCATCCCGATGCGGAAAGTCTCTAGCCGTATCGTGGTCTGGGAATCGTCGTTGTTTGGAATTGCAGTGCCGTCGCTGGGCTGGTCTGCAGTGGTGTCGGCCTCACTGGTACCAGACAAGCTCAGCGTGTGAGGGTCAATCTTGTTGTCGGGGAGGGATGCCTTCGGATCAGTGAAATGATTTTTTTCGACAGGGCCGGAGGTGGTGGTTGACTTGATTTGTTTTTTCAGCCGATAGTTTTCTGCTGAAACATCATGATCGCCATGCGGGCGAAATACATCAAAGATTTCTTCCTTTGTGGAGAGCTTGGGTTTGTCATTCATGGCGAATCATCAATACCCTTTTTTTCGGCGATCCGTAGTATCTCGACGGCCGCAGAAAATACCGACAGTTTTATTTCTCAATACCCTTGGTGACAATCTCGCCCGTGACACTTTGCAATCTGGCGACAATCGTTTCGATATCTTCATCCGTAAACCCATTGTCCTGCAGCGAGTCGACGAACAGATCAATCATCAGATTGTGAGAGGCTTTGGTGACACCGGCCGTCATGTGCTGATCATGCAACTGCCGCATGCTGATTTTACTGCTGGGTTTGCCTAGTGCGAATGTTACATATTCGATATGGTGCGCGATGATTTTATCTGTCGGCATATCGAGGAAATAGCGGCGAAGGTGAGGGCGACGCATCAGTCGCTCATGAAAATCACGCACGATTTCCGTGACGGTCGGGACACCACCGTACTTGTCAAACAAGGTTTCAGACATCGGTCAATCCGTAGTGCAGGCGTTGATTCATAGCGTCGATAAATGCAAGTTTCTCAGTTCGCTCACTCGAGTGCGATGCATGCGGGCATGTGCAGAGTGCGATCAATATCCGGATAAAAATGGATAAAAATCAACAACTTGATAACGCATTTTACCGCGTTTGATCGTGATTTGTTTTGGTGCATCTACAGCTTGTGGGGTTTTATGAGGCGCAGCAGCGCGACCGAGCACTGAAAATTTGTCGGTCGTGTTCAAAATGACAATGAAATTGTGCGTTACTGACTCACGCCAGTCACCTCACAGGCAATGCATGGCTTTATGAGTCATGTACTCACTGCTTTCGGCAAGCTTCAACGCTCACTATCAGGCTTATTTTTCAGCAGTTCTTTGAGCTCGGCGATTTCAGCGTGCAGCGCCTCAATTCTGGAAAGTACATCGGAGTCTTCTATTTTTTTATCTTCATCGTTTTTGATGGTGTTGATGGAGTCCACGATCACCGCCACAAAAAGATTCACGACAATGAAGGTCGAGATGAAAATAAAAATCAGGAAGAAAACCCAGGCCGTGGGGTAGATGGCCATGATGGGACGGACAATTTCCTCCGACCAGCCTTCCAGCGTCATGACCTGGAACAAGGTGTAGAAGCTGATTCCCAACGAACCGAAGCGGTCAGGGAATTCAGTCGCGTACATGTTGGTGGCGATTACCCCAGCCACATAAAACACAATCAGCACCAGTCCGAACACGGAACCCAGACCCGGCAAGGAACCCAGCAGAGCGCTTACCACGCGGCGCATGCTGTCAATTTTATTGACGAGTCTTAAAATCCTCAGCACGCGCAGCGCACGCAGAACCGATAAGCTTCCCGTCGCAGGTACCAGCGCAATCGCCACGACCAGAAAATCAAAAATGCACCACGGATCTTTAAAAAAATGCCAGCCCCGTGCTGCCATCAGCAAAACAATTTCGGCAATAAAAACCCACAGGATCGCGTGATCCATGAGGATCAATTCGGTGCCGATGGTGTCCATAATTTCAGGGTTGGTCTGAATGCCAAGAATGCCGGCGTTGACGACGATCAAGGTAATCAGAAATCTCTGCACGAATGGACGCGCCATGAAGCGCTCAATCTGACCCCGCCAGCCGGGTTGGTTCAACAGCGCTTGTTGTGCATCGCTGAGCATTATGTGCTGCCTTTATTAAAATGATTAAAAGTGTCTGATGGTGGAAAATTCAGAAAAGCGCCATCTGGTTTTCTTCAAGCAGGTAGTCAACCACAAACTGCAGGAGCAATTCATGATGTTCGCCCTGATGCCAGTGAGGGCGCATGTTTTTTTTCAGGTACCAGCTATCTTCGCTTTCGAGATGGCAGCCGATCAAACCGACTGACCCCTGCACGATGGCCATGGGATCACCGTTGGCGTAGGTGGCGATTTTCTCGAACTCGCCGCCGATAAAGGTGGGACCGTCATAAAAATACATGCGCTGCTCTTCACCCCGCCAGACAATGGGCAAGGTGGTCGCATAGGAAGATTTGATATCCGATTTCGGGCGTTTGATGTATTGCACCACCCGCGTATCTTTGAGGAGGCCAAAATAATAGGCGTCTGCCCAATAGGCGCCCATGCAGATGCCCAGATATTTTCCGCCTCTGTTGAGAAAGGTTTTGATCTCGTCGATATTGTTTTTCAGCAGGGAGACAAACGCGCTGTCATCTCCCACGCCACCCGGAAAGACCACCATGTCGATCGCGTCAAAAAATCCGTCCGGGACTTTGTGTCGGGTAAACACCCGCACGTTGTAGTTGGGTGCAAGGGCGTTGATCACGCCGTTGACGGATTCCATGGAGCACGTGGGATGATGCAGGAATATGGCGATGGTTTTCTTCACTGGACGCAGTCCTTGATACCGGCATTCGTAAGGCAAGTGCTTGAAATTATAATTTTGATATCTTCCGAATGATGTGACCGCTCCCGCCATGTCGTTCCATTATCTGGCGGGCTTTAAATTTTAACGTTACTCCGCTGTCCTGATCAAAGTATTCTCACATTCTATATTCCTGCGCCCGAAGTATGACCACTGGAGATTTTTATTCCTTCGAATCCCGGGAAGCGAGCAGTTTGCTCCTGATCCCGCTGCGTGTCCGCTACAAGCTTGATTGTGCCGGCATGCGCTTGCGCTTGTCGCACTGGCAAGCGATGACTCACGACGAGAAAATGCAGTTGCTGCAGCTGCCGGTGGTCACAGCCGAGGAGCAGGGCGCTTACAGGGATGCGCTAATCCGGATAGCGGATCGTTTGGGCGGTGCCGTACTGACCGAGGAGCCGATGACGGGCGATGAAGGCTGGCGCATCACGCACGCATGGCCCGATGTGGTGGTCAGACAGTGCGAGGCTCAGCATTTGCCCCTGCCGCCGATTTCACAATGGCAGCGCCTGAGTGAGGCTGACCGCCATGCATTGTTCGTGCTGGCGCGCTCGAAGTACAGTCAGAAGGAGTTTGTCGCGGCGATGGCGATGTTCTGTGGGGGCTACGAGTAAAGCTGCATCCCTTCGTTAAGCAAAGACACTGGATCCCGGCATGCGCCGGGATGACAGTTTTGAGGTTAACGGTTCTTTAAACGTCATCCCGGCGCACGCCGGGATCCAGTGTCTTTCGCAGCAAGTCAGATGACGGTTACAAGCACCAACAAGATAGGGCTCAGGCCAGTAGTTGCCTGTGAGTCGTCAGCGCTTCGCGCACGATGGCACTCATGCTGTTGGCGTCATCTGTATCCAGGCTAGCCAGAATCACGCGGCGCATGCGCGGATCCCAGAAGCGCTTGAGATGGGTGGCAATATCCTTTTCCGCTTCTGCGCGGTTGGGCATGCTCTCAAAGAATTGACCAATCTGGTTGGCCATTTTGATTAATTGATGACTATCCATGATTCAGCTCTCCAGCCGTTCCGGGTGGGTGTAGATCACATAAGAGTGGTCACGCATAAAGCCAATGAGCGTCACGCCCGCACTTTCTGCCAGACTCACCGCAAAACTGGTCGGCGCCGAAATGGCCGCGACCAGACCGATATTCATGATGGCTGCTTTCTGCACCATTTCATAACTCGCGCGACTGGTGATCAGCAGCGCACCGCTGCTTAAATCCGTCTTCCGTGTTACCAGCGCACCGATCAGCTTGTCGAGTGCGTTGTGACGACCCACGTCTTCGCGCACCAGCAACACTGCTCCCTGAGCATCCATCCAGGCAGCCGCATGTGTGGCACCACTTTGCTGTTGCAGCGGTTGCAGTGTCTGCATCGCGCGCATGCCAGCCATCAGCTGTTGGTCCGCGAATGCATGACGATGCGTGACTGGTGCGACCACACGTCGTACCTGATCCAGTGCCTCGGTACCGCACAAGCCGCAGCCTGTGCGCCCCGTCATATTGCGCCGACGCTCCTTCAGCTGTGCAAAACGCTCGGAAGCGATTTGCAGATGCACCAGCAGTCCATCGTCACGCGTCTCGACGTCGACTTCATATAACTCCGAGGGCTGCGCGATGATGCCTTCCGTCAGCGAGAATCCCAGCGCAAAATCTTCCAGATCATTCGGCGATGCCAGCATCACCACATGGGAGATACCGTTGTACTCCAGCGCGACGGGGACTTCCACTGCCAGCACATCAGCCGAGACCGTGCGCACGCCATCCCGGCAGCGCAGCACCGCCACTTCGGCCAGCGTCTCTGCCCCGCGCATCAGTGCCTCGCTTTCCGGGAGCTGACCCATGCTCAGTCGACTTTGGCCAGTTCCAGCTGCTGCTTGTTGAAGCGCTCGTATTCGCGCTGCCACTCGGACGGTTGTGTCACCGGCATCACCTGCACCGCAGTCACCTTGTACTCGGGGCAGTTGGTGGCCCAATCCGAGTTATCGGTGGTGATCACATTTGCGCCGGATTCCGGGAAGTGGAACGTGGTGTAGACCACACCGGGCTGCACATTCTCGGTGACCGTCGCACGCAGTACCGTCTGACCCGAGCGTGATTCGATACCCACCCAATCATCCTGTCGTATGCCGCGCTCTTCAGCGTCATGCGGATGAATCTCTAGCCGGTCTTCACTATGCCAGCGTACATTCTCGGTACGACGCGTTTGTGCACCGACGTTGTACTGCGAAAGAATGCGGCCCGTGGTCAGTATCAGCGGGAAGCGCTTGGTGACCTTCTCATCGGTGGGCACATATTGCGTGATGATGAAGCGGCCCTTGCCGCGAACGAATTCATCAATGTGCATGATGGGCGTGCCATCGGGGGCGTGTTCATTGCAGGGCCATTGCACGCTGCCGAGCTGATCGATCTTCTTGAACGACACACCGTGGAAGGTTGGCGTCAGTGCCGCAATCTCGTCCATGATCTCGGAGGGATGCTGGTACTGCATCGGATAGCCGAGTGCATTTGCCAAGAGTTGCGTGACTTCCCAGTCCGAATAGCCAGCCTTGGCAGGCATGACTTTCCGTACGCGCGAGATACGGCGCTCGGCGTTGGTGAAGGTGCCGTCTTTCTCGAGGAAGGAAGAACCCGGCAGGAACACGTGCGCATATTTCGCGGTCTCGTTCAGGAACAGGTCCTGCACCACGATGCATTCCATCGCCGACAGGGCCGCCGCCACGTGCTGCGTGTCGGGGTCCGACTGCACAATATCTTCACCCTGACAGTACAAGCCCATGAAGCTGCCATCGAGTGCGGCATCAAACATGTTCGGAATACGCAGACCCGGCTCGGGATTCAAGGTGACATTCCAGCGTGCTTCAAATTCGGCACGCGCAACACTGTCGGAGATGTGACGATAGCCCGGCAGTTCATGCGGGAAGGAACCCATGTCGCAGGAACCCTGCACATTGTTCTGTCCGCGCAGTGGATTCACGCCGACGCCTTCGCGTCCCACGTTACCGGTGGCCATCGCCAGATTCGCGATACCCATCACCATGGTCGAGCCTTGCGCGTGTTCGGTTACACCGAGACCGTAATAAATCGCCGCATTACCGCCGCTGGCATACAGGCGCGCAGCGGCGCGCAGCGTCTCTGCAGGAATGCCTGTGACTGATTCCATCGCTTCTGGAGAGTTGTCGGCATGCGCAGCGAAAGTGCGCCATTCGTTAAACGACTGTATGTCGCAGCGTTCTTTGACGAAGTCTTCCTTGACAAGGCCTTCGGTAACAATGACGTGCGCCATCGCAGAAATCACGGCGACATTGGTGCCGGGTTTCAGCTTGAGATGATAGTCAGCCTCGTAGTGCGCACCCTTGACCATCTCGGTCGTGCGCGGATCAACCACGATCAACTTGGCACCCTGACGCAGGCGACGTTTCATCTGCGAAGCAAACACCGGATGTGCCGCCACCGGATTGGCACCGATGACCATGATTACATCTGCATGCATCACTGAATCAAACGTCTGCGTACCTGCCGATTCGCCCAGCGTTTGCTTCAGACCATAGCCGGTCGGTGAATGGCAAACCCGCGCGCAGGTATCGACATTGTTGTTACCGAAGGCAGCACGCACCAGCTTTTGCACCAAGTAGGTTTCTTCGTTCGTGCAGCGTGAAGAGGTGATGCCGCCAATCGAATCCTTGCCATGCTTGGCCTGAATGCGGCGGAATTCGCTGGCTGCATAGCCAATCGCTTCTTCCCACGATACTTCCTGCCAGGGATCGGTGATCTTTTTGCGGATCATGGGCTTGAGCATGCGATCCTTGTGCGTCGCATAGCCCCAAGCAAAACGACCTTTGACGCAGGAGTGGCCGTGATTGGCCTTGCCGTCCTTGTGCGGCACCATGCGCACGACTTCATTGCCTTTCATTTCAGCTTTGAACGAGCAACCCACGCCACAGTAAGCGCAGGTCGTGATGGCGCTGTGCTCGGCCTGACCCATCATGATCACGGTTTTTTCGGTGAGCGTTGCGGTCGGGCAGGCTTGCACGCAGGCGCCGCAGGAGACGCATTCCGATTCCATGAAATCTTCGTTCTGACCTGCAGCCACACGCGAATCAAAGCCGCGACCATCGATGGTCAGCGCAAAAGTGCCTTGCGTCTCTTCGCAGGCACGCACGCAGCGATTGCAAACGATGCACTTCGACGGATCGTAGGTGAAGTAGGGATTTGATTCATCCTTCTTCAGTTCGAGGTGGTTTTTGCCTTTGTAGCCATAGCGGACTTCGCGCAGGCCCACGATACCGGCCACATCCTGCAATTCGCAATTGCCATTGGTGGGGCAGGTAAGGCAGTCAAGCGGATGGTCGGAGATGTACAGCTCCATCATGCCGCGACGAATATCGGCCAGCTTTGAAGTCTGGGTCTTGACCTTCATGCCGTTTTCCACGGGCGTGGTGCATGAAGCAGGGTAGCCTTTGCGACCTTCGATTTCGACCAGACACACGCGGCAGGAACCGAAGGCTTCGAGCGAATCAGTCGCGCACAGCTTCGGCACATTCACGCCAGCGATCGTGCTGGCGCGCATCACAGAAGTGCCGGCAGGCACGGTGACATTCACGCCATCGATTTCCAGCGTGACTTGGGTTTCCGATTCGCGTTCCGGTGTACCAAAGTCGGTGTCATTGAGCTTGTTCATGCGGCCTCCTTCTGCGGTTTGGCAGTGGTCTTGTTGATACCGAAATCTTCAGGGAAATGATTCAGTGCGGAGAGCACCGGGAAAGGTGTCATGCCACCCATTGCGCACAGTGAGCCATTGAGCATCACATCGCAAAGATCGCGCACGAGATGGATTTGCTGTTCACGGTCTTCGCCAGCGATAACTTTGTCGAGTGCTTCCTTGCCGCGTGTGGAGCCGATGCGGCAGGGCGTGCACTTGCCGCAGGATTCCACGGCGCAGAATTCCATCGCATAGCGCGCCTGCTTGGCCATATCGACGCTGTCATCGAATACCACAATGCCGCCATGTCCGAGCGTGCCGCCAATGGCGAGGAAGGCTTCGTAGTCGAGCGGGGTGTCGAATTGAGACTCGGGCAAATAGGCACCCAGTGGTCCACCGACCTGCACCGCACGAATGGGTTTGCCCGAGCGCGTACCGCCACCAAAGTCGTAGAGCATTTCGCGCAACGTGATACCGAAGGCTTTTTCGACCAAACCGCCGTACTTGATATTGCCCGCGATCTGAATCGGCAGAGTGCCGCGCGAGCGACCCATGCCGTAGTCGCGATAGAACTCGGCACCGCGCGCCAGAATGATGGGCACGGAAGCGAGCGAGATTACATTGTTGATCACCGTGGGTTTGCCAAACAGACCGGAGATCGCCGGCAGCGGTGGTTTCGCGCGCACGATGCCGCGCTTGCCCTCAAGACTCTCGAGCAGCGCAGTTTCTTCGCCACACACGTAGGAGCCTGCGCCCATGCGTACTTCAAGATCGAAGCTTTTGCCCGAGCCCAGCAGATTCGCGCCGAGATACTGCGCTTTGCGCGCCACGGTGATGGCTTCGTTCAGCGCATCAATTGCGTGCGGGTACTCGGAGCGCACATAGATATAACCCTTGGTCGCGCCGACAGCGAGACCAGCGATGGTCATGCCTTCGATCAGCATGAAAGGGTCGTCTTCCATCACCATGCGATCCGAGAAGGTACCCGAATCGCCTTCATCGGCATTGCAGACAATGTACTTTTGCGTGGGGGCGCATTTGCGTACGGTTTCCCACTTGATGCCTGTCGGGAAAGCAGCACCGCCGCGACCGCGCAAGCCGGAATCGGTGACTTGTTTGACGATTTGTTCTTCGTTGAGTTTCAGTGCATTCTTCAGTCCGACATAACCTTCGTGTGCAAGATAATCATCCAGCGACACAGGGTCGGTAATGCCAACGCGCGCGAAAGTCAGACGCTCCTGATTTTTAAGGTAAGGAATCTCATCCGTCTTTCCGAGGGCCAGCGCGTGCGCTTTGCCTTCGGTGAACCCGGCATCAAACAGCGATGCCACATCTTCTTCATTCACCGGGCCGTAGGCCAGACGACCTGCAGCGGTTTCCACCTCCACCATAGGCTCAAGCCAGAACATGCCTCGCGAACCATTGCGTACGAGTTGAACTTCAAGACCACGCGACTTCGCTTCGGCGATGATGGCACTGGCTACGTCATTGGCGCCTAGCGCCAACGCGGTGGAGTCACGTGGTACAAAAATTTTCACGGTCATGCTGCACTCCCTGCGCGCTGCATCAGTTTATCGAAGCGCTCTGGCGTCACACGGGCATGAACGTCGTCGCCCACCATGATGGACGGCCCGCAGGCGCAATGTCCGAGGCAGTACACCGGCTCCAGTGTCACCGCCCCGTCTTTGCTGGTTTCATGAAAATCGCAACCCAAGGATCTGACGACGTGCTCGGCCAATTGGTCCGCACCCACCGACTGACAGGCTTCCGCGCGGCAGACCTGCACGACGACTTTGCCTGCAGGCTTCTGACGGAAGTGGTGGTAGTAGCTGATGACGCCGTGAACTTCGGCGCGGGTGAGGTTAAGACGGTCGGCGATCAGGGGTACGGCATCGGCGGGAACGTAGCCGCAGCGTGCCTGAATTGCGTGCAGCACGGGCAGCAAAGCGCCATCGATATTGCCGACAGCATCAAACGCCGCGTGGACGTGGTCGGAAATCTGCGTATCAGCCATAGGGCTCTCCGGTTACAAATATGTCTGATATGACATATTTGTCAGGGGTAATTAATTCCGCAATCCTCTGCGGTTGGCCGGATGTTGCAGAGTCTGGCGTATCTTTGTCAATATGTCCAATAAAGCATATGAATGAGCGGCCGGTTATGAGGCCTGTACGGCTTTATGTCCCGATAAGCTCCGTGTTCGATCGAGGGGGCGGGCACCGCTCGAGGGTCGTCCTGGCCGGTTTTGGGGAAGGCAGGCGGGCGGTATGCCATGGAACGCGGCTGACAAACGCTGCCGGGAACCTCTGCCCTCACAAAAGCTCTCAGGGAAGCGTCATATCGATGACCACGACAAGTTTTGTGGTTGAGAAAATCTTGCCGCCCCGTTTGATAAGAGCCCGATCAATTGAATCGCTGCGTTGGATGATGATGAAATGCGGATGGCAGAGACGTTGTCGCTTCCATGAGGCCATGGTGTTGCTTAGCCTTGCCTCGCTTGTTTGATGATCCGGCGAAATCACTGACCGCGTTTCAGAGGTAGTAATCGGTTTCGTTGCTCGGGTGGAACCAATGAAAGCAAAGATGTCGATCAAGAGGGGAAAACATTCACGAAAGCAATCATACAAATAGTTCGCGAATTCACGCAAAAAACTATTTTATTCGCTGGTGTGCCGCTGGCTTTCGTGTCATAGTGAACTCATGGCTCTTGACTCAGAAAAGATTATTCACGCAAAAATTGCGCAGCTTGAGGCAGACATTGCGTCTTTGCGTGATGGCTACATGATAGTCAACAAGCGGTACACGCTAACGCTGGAGTCGGTGAAGCAGTTGACCCAAAGCGCGCTCGAAGCTGCTCTACGGGCAGCCAACGCGGCCGAGAAGGCGGCGCTGGCATCCAAAAACGCCGCTACCGCGGCACTAGCCTCGGCAAATGCCAGAATCATTGAAGCCACCCATGCGGCAACCGAAGCCGCTAGTCTTGCTGCCGTCGCAGCCGCCGAGGCGGCTGCTGCAGCATCGGCCGCCGCTGCGGCAGCTGCCTCGGCGGCTGCAATCCAGGCAGAAGAATCATCCAGTCAGGCTTCTGCGGAAGCCTCGCGTGCAACAATGCGCGCGACCGAGGCTGCGGCAGAAGCAGCGCAAATGGCGCATAAGGCTTCCGAGGCTGCAAAATCCTTGAAGCCCTAAGCCTGCTCTTCGCCGCTGAACAAACCTAGTGCTGCGTCCCTTGGCGTCCTGCCAGTTGAGCGTTTATCCGAACTACGCTGCATCAATTCAATGAAAGCCAGTCATGCAGGTCAATGCAATCGATAAAGCGACGGACTTCGAATATTGCGGCGACATTCACGCCTCATTTGATCAAAAGATGGCCGGTCTGGAAGTTCAGATCAACGCGCTCTATGAACTCATGCCTTTCGGATCCTATTCGACTGCCGCCGATGGCACCTGTGTCAGTATCAATAATCAGGCGCTGCTATGGATAGGGTGCACCAGAGAATCCATTCTGGGGAAAAAGCTGCCCGCTGACAAAATAGCTGCTGCCAATTGGCGCACATTGCAGCGCCATGCAGAGCAGTTGCAGCTGGATGGTCTGGATGAAATCGAGCTCAATTTGACTGATGCAAAAAATCAGCGCCGTCCGATTGGTTTGCATGCAAAACATCTCGAAGTGCCCGGTATTTCACCCGAGATGCACGAGATCGATCGATTTGTTTTTTTTGATTTAACCGAAGCAAAGCGTGCCCGAGATCTGCAGCGGATTGCTGCCATGGCGTTTGAATCGCAAATGGGTATTTGCGTGGCAGACAGCCATGGAAGCGTGCTGGAAACAAACAAAGCCTTTTGTCGCATCACCGGCTATTCCAGCGAAGAGTTGAGAGGAAAGTCGGCTGCACCGATGCTCTCTTTCGAAGAAAACGGTCCGCTGCAAGATGTCATACGCAGTGCGCTGACATCCAAGGGAATTTGGGAGGGGGAAATTCGGGAGCGGCGAAAAAATGGTGAGGTATTTATCGGATGGCTCAGCATTTCTTCCATAGCCGACAAAAATGACGGGGCTTCTCATTTCGTTATCTGCCTCTACGACATTACGGCAAGCAAAGCGAGTCAGGATGAAATCAGTCGGCTCGCTTATTTTGATTCACTGACCCAACTACCCAATCGCCGAAAACTCAATCGCCGCTTGTCGGAAATTCTGGACAAAAATCCCGACAACCATCTGCATGGCGCTTTGCTTTTCATCGATCTGGATAACTTCAAATCCATCAACGATACGCGTGGACATGCCTCTGGCGATTTACTGTTGATTGAGGTGGGGCGCCGATTGCGACATGCTGTCCGCGGCAGTGATACCGTGGCCAGAGTGGGCGGTGATGAATTTGTTGTATTGCTCAGCGCGCTGGTCGCCGACCCTGTGGAGGCAACCCATCAGGCGACACTGGTCGGAAAGGAAATCCTGGCGCGCCTCGCCAAGCCCTACAAGCTCGATGGCTTCATCTTCAATTGCAGCGCGAGCATCGGTATTAGCTTGTTCAGTCACGCTGATCTGGAGGCTGACGTGCTTCAGCAGGCGGATATGGCAATGTATCAGGCCAAGCGAACCGGCAGGAATTCCTTGTGCATTTTCGATCCGGCGATGAAAGAGGCCGTATCCGCTCACAGCAATCTGGAGCAGGATTTGGGACAGGCCATTCGGCGCAACGAGATGGAATTATTTTTTCAGCCCCAATGCGATTTCAACGGCCACATTGCCTCAGCCGAGGCCTTGCTGCGCTGGCGGCATCCCACGCGTGGCCTCATCGGTCCCAAAGACTTCATTGGCATCGCCGAGGAATCGGGGTTGATTTTGTCGATAGGACTGTGGGTGCTCAAAGAGGCTTGCAAGCAAATCAAAATCTGGGATGCTGACGATCTCATGAAAGGCATTCAGATTGCCATCAATGTCAGTGCCAGCCAATTCAAGCAGCAGGGTTTTGTTGATGAAGTCATTCAGGCCATCGTTGAAAGTGGTATCGATCCTGCGCGGATCAAGTTCGAGCTCACGGAAAGCATGATGCACAGCATCGACGAGACGCGCGCAAAAATGGAAAAAATCCGCGAGCTGGGTGTTCGCTTCTCTCTGGACGATTTTGGTACAGGCTACTCATCGCTTTCCAGTCTGATTCAATTGCCGCTCGAGCAGCTCAAGATTGATCAATCTTTCGTGTCGAACATGCTGTCACGGCCGGGTGACCAGATTGTCGTGAAAACCATTATCGGCATGGCGCATAGCTTGGGTCTTGAGGTGATTGCCGAGGGTCTGGAGACCGAAGCGCAAAAAGATTTCTTGCATCTTCACGGCTGCGCCTTGTATCAGGGATATCTGTTCAGTCCTGCTTTGTCCGCCGAAGCATTTTTCACATTCGTTCAAAACCGGGATCACTGACATCCAGTGAAGTCCCCGCGTCGCCTCGGATAGTCCTGAGGCTGGCGCCCCGAAATCCAAACGCCGGTAAAAGATGGCTACAATAAGTTTGTCTGCGGCATGGGTCGCCCATCGCAGGGTGAGCCGACGCGGCAATCGCTTGCAGCGCGGCAGTCGGACAGTCGGGGTGCGTTGCGTGAATGGGTGGGATAACAACAATGAAAAAAATCGTCTATTGCCTGGTTCTGATATCGCTGTGTGCAGTGCAACGCACGGCAGTCACGGAAAACTTGCCTTCACCGCCTGCAGCGGTTGCCGTGCATGCCGCGTATCTGCAGCCTGTGCAGGGCTTGCAGGAGGAGCAAAAGAAGCGCTTCCGTGAGGGTGAGAAGGTCTTCAACACCTTCTGGCTCGCCGTGCCCAATGATGTGATTTCTCAATGGTGGGACTTGTCCCGTCCCGGACCCGGCGGCGGTGAATGGGGACTGGGGCCGAGCTTTCTTGCGACATCATGTGTGTCCTGTCATGTGCAGGCCGGGCGAGGCAAGGCGCTCGATGCCGACGGTGGACCGTTATTCATGCAATCCCTGCGCTTGTCGATTCCAGGTGAGGGGCCGCATGGCTCACCCAACCCGGAGCCGAACTATGGTTTGCAGATTCAGTCCTTTGATACCGTGCAGCGCAAAGACAAATCGGTAAGGGCCGGTGAGGGTGAAGTGCATGTGCGCTGGGAAAAACAGAGTTTCCGATTTGCCGATGGTTCGACCGTGGAGTTGCGCAAGCCCGTGATCGAGATAAAGCATCTCAACTTTGGCCCATTGGCCGAGGGCGTGATGATGTCGCTTCGGAATTCCCAGTCGATTTTCGGCTTGGGCTATCTCGAAGCAGTCAGCGAGAGCGATATTCTGGCACTGGCCGAACTGCAAAAATCGCAGGGGCTCAATGGTCGACCCAACTACGTGCGCGACGATATCAACGACAAAACGTCCATCGGCCGCTTCGGCTGGAAGGCCAATCAGCCCAGCATCAAACAGCAGATTGCGAATGCTTTTCTCGCCGACATAGGCATTACCTCACCGATCTATACCGAGCAGAACTGTCCACCGGTGCAGAAGGAGTGTCTGACTGAAAAAAACAGTGGCAAGCCGGAGTTGCGTCATGAACTCTGGGAGCCAGTGACTTTCTGGACCTTGTCATTGGATGCGCCAGCACCTCGCGACCGCGAAAAGCCAGCGGTCAAGCGGGGTGAAAAGCTGTTCGATACTGCGAAATGTTCGCAATGTCATGTACCGGAACTCAGAACGGGCAAATTTGAAGCGTTGCCTGCACTCGCAGACCGTACTATCCGCCCTTACACCGATTTACTCTTGCATGACATGGGGCCGGGTCTTGCTGACGGTCGGCCCGATTTCCGCGCTACCGGTGCTGACTGGCGCACACCGCCCTTATGGGGCATAGGCTTGTCAAAGCAAGTCAATGGCAGCACCAGCTTCCTGCATGATGGTCGCGCACGCAATGTGCTCGAAGCGATCGTTTGGCATGGCGGTGAGGCGAGTGGCTCGCGGGATGTTTTTGCAAAACTCTCCAAACGCGAGCGCGAGGATTTGATTGCGTTTGTGCAGTCGCTCTGAGTTTTATCGACCAGCGCAGGCAGCGCGAACCAGTGCCTCGTCGGCACTGCCGGCTTCAGGCGCCGTCCAACCCCACGGACCATGGGTCCAGCTCACGGTGATGCTGTTGCCCATGGGTTCGCTGTGCCATGAGCGAAGCATGTCGCGGAAAATACCTTTGTCGCAGTTGTACTCGTGGCGGAATTTGATGGACTTGAAGGGCTTGCCTTGAATCTCCTGTGGTGTCGCATAGTCGGCGATATGCCACATCAATACCATTTTGGGCCCGGATTTTTCGGCGGTGCTTCGATCGATGTAAAGGGTGACTTCATTCGATGAATAATCAATCTTTGCCCATTCCGCGTGTGCGGCGACGGTGTTCAGCGCAAGTGCCAGTGGCAGAATGATTTTTTTCATGATTGAGGTCTCCGGGCGGGATTGGAATGCTGAATGTCAAAAAGTATAACAGCGTCATTGTCCGAGGCTAAAAAGGACGCGATCTAAATCCCGTGTCACTTAGTGACATTCACCGTTTAAAAATTTCACGCTGCCATCCGCGAACTGCTGGTAAGTATGTGCAAGATAATCGCCGCCAAAAGTTCGGATCACTGAACCCAGCGCACATTCTTTCAGACCCGCCGGTGTGTCTATCATCAAGGTGCAGGTGCTCTGATTCTCACTGGGTTTGATCGCCGTTATTTTCAGCGTGTAAGCCGGTACACTCAATCTATTCGATACGCCGTCTGCATATTGCACCGACATGCCGGATATTTTTGTACAGGCTGCGGCATTGGGCTGGTAGATCCTCGCGCCGCCTTCATTCACCGCCCAGAATACGAGTGGCTCGGACTCTTTCCCCGTATTTTTATCGGCGGCCTCCAGTCTGAACGTGGTCAGCAGGGCAGCGACGATCAGCCCGGAGTACTTAAGCAATCGGACCATCATGAAAATCGGACCTGATATCTTTCAGGCGCTATGGTGGGCGCGGCTTTGTTGAGCAGATCTCGTGAAAATCCAGCCGCTTTTTTATAGCTGGCCATGTATTCGTCGCGCTCTGCCTGCGAAATCACATCGTCGATGGTGGTGAAATGACCACCACAGCGATCATCGACAATTTTTAAAAGCCCAAAGGGACCATCACCGCGATTGCGCAAAACCACCTCGGAGATGGGAGCGCACAATGCTTCGTTGTAGGCCTCGAGTGCCGCTGGCGTTGTACCCCATTGCACCAGAGAGGCTCCCAGTACTCGCGCATCAACGATGGCCTGGCTTGCACCGTTGGACCCGGTGGGATACATCGCGTGTGCAGCATCACCCATTAGCGCTACCGGTCCATCATTCCAGTAGGGGATAGGGTCGCGATCGATCATGGGATTTTCATAGGCGATGTCGGCGCGCGCCAAAAGATCGGGCACATCCAGCCAGTCGAATCTGAATTCATCAAAATACGAAGCAAATTCGGAAATCGCTACGGGTTTGAACCAGCCGCTCTTCTGCCATTCTGTAGAGTTGTCGACGGTGCGTTCCGCAATCCAGTTGATCGCCGCAAGACCATGGCCGTCGGGCTGGGAAATCGGATAAATGACCATGCGGTGCTTGTGCGTTCCCAGCCCCACAAAGCTCGATCCCGTGCGTATCGGTTTTGCCAAGGTGGTGCCACGCCACATGATCGTGCCGCCCCAATGTATGGGTGGTTGGCCCGGATGCATTTGTGCTCTGACCAATGAGTGAATACCATCGGCACCGATCAATAAATCACCTTGTTCGCGAGTGATGTCGCCATTCGCATGCTCGACGATGGCTGATACGTTGCCATTGGCATGCTTCTCATACCCGGTAATGCGCTGCCCAAGGCGCACCGACGATGCGCCCAGTCGCTCGATAACTTTGTCGAACAGCAGTACATGCAGCTTGCCGCGATGCGCCGCGTATTGAGGCCACTGATAGCCTGCCTTCAGGCCGCGCGGTTCCGCATAAATATCATGACCATTCAACCCGACCAGCGCCCACTCTTGCGCCTGAATTCCCACCTGGTCCAGCGCTGCGGGACCGATACCCAGTTCAAACAGTTCACGCACCGCGTTGGGTTGGATATTGATGCCCACACCCAGAGCTTGAATTTGTCGGGCGGATTCATACACCACGCATTGGATACCGATCTGATGCAGGGTCAGCGCCAGGGTGAGACCAGCAATGCCGCCGCCAGCAATCAACACGCGCTTATTGTCGTTCGCATTTTCCATGTAAGTACACAAGAGACTCGGGCAAATTTCAAAAAATATTCAACAACTTCGCCTACAATCGGAGGCTCGGCATCCAAGTTTTTATTTTGATAACTAACTTGGCCCGTCATTTTCATTTTTCACGCTGAAATCGAACACGCTCCTTTATCGCCGATGCGAGCGGTGTCGCGAAAGGTAACATGGCAATTAGCAATCCCGAATTCTCGGAAACACCTCTGATGCAACCGGTCCGGATTAATCCGGACGGCAGCCCCCACCAAACCTCGACCACGGTGCTAATGCTGGCCGCGATTGGTGTCGTGTTTGGTGACATCGGTACCAGTCCGCTGTACTCGCTCAAGGAATGCTTTGCGCCTGACCACGGCATTCCTTTCTCTCAGGCTGCCGTATTTGGCATCATCTCCCTGATTTTCTGGTCGCTGATGCTGGTGGTCACGGTCAAGTATGTGATCTTCGTTTTACGCGCCGATAACCATGGTGAAGGAGGCGTGCTGTCATTGATGGCACTCGCGCTGCGTTCCGCGCGTGGCATGCCACGTCGGTTTACTTTTCTATTGATGCTGGGGGCGCTGGGCGCATGCATGCTGCTGGGCGAGTCGGTGATCACGCCAGCCATCTCCGTGTTGTCCGCGGTCGAAGGTCTGGAAGTCATTCAGCCGGATCTCAAACGCCTCGTCATACCGCTGACCGTGATCATCATCATCGTTCTCTTTGGTGTTCAGCGCTATGGAACGGCGGCTGTCGGCAGACTTTTTGGTCCGGTGATGGTTGTCTGGTTCAGTGCGCTCGCGGCTGCCGGTTTGTACAACATCGTACTGAGCCCGTCGGTGCTGATGGCTGTCTCGCCATGGTACGCGTTCGCGTTCATACAGCAGAATGCACTTCAGGCTTATGTTGTCATGGGTTCCGTCGTGCTGGTCGTCACAGGCGTTGAAGCCCTGTATCTGGACATGGGACATTTCGGCAGCCGACCCGTGCGACTGGCTTGGTTGCTGGTAGCGCTACCGAGTCTGTTGCTGAATTATTTTGGTCAGGCAGCGTTCCTGATGGCGAACCCTGAGGGCATCAGCAATCCGTTTTTCTTGATGCTTCCTTCATGGGCGGTGTTGCCTATGGTGGGCCTTGCAACGATTGCCACCGTCATTGCATCGCAAGCCGTGATTTCCGGTGCTTTCTCGTTGGCCAGTCAGGGTATTTTGCTCGGCTTCCTGCCGCGCATGGTCATACAGCATACTTCCGATACCGAGCGCGGACAGATTTACATGCCAACGGTGAACTGGACCTTGCTTATTCTGGTGATTTTTACCGTTTTCCAGTTTCGCGAGTCCGGTAATCTGGCCGCTGCTTACGGTATATCGGTAACTACCACGATGCTGATTACCACCTCCATGCTGGGTGTGGTGATGTACAACGAATGGAAAATGAAGCCCGTCTTGATCGTTGTGTTGATCACACTGTTCTTTGTGGTGGATTTTTCATTCTGGACAGCGAATCTGATCAAGGTCAAAGATGGCGGCTGGTACCCGATGGTGTTGGGTGCCATGTGTTTTGTCATGCTGACGACCTGGTACACCGGCCGGCGCTTGCTCAGAGAACGACTGGCGTCGGATGCGATTCATATTCATGATTTCGTCAAGGCGCTGCTTGCGCATCCCCCGCACCGCGTGGAAGGGACAGCCGTTTTTCTGACGCCGCATATCGATTTCGTGCCCATCGCGCTGCTGCATAATCTGAAACACAATCGGATTCTTCACAAGCGTGTGCTCTTTCTGAAGCTCTCGATATGGGATGTGCCGTATGTAAGCGATGAGGATCGTCTTTCCGTGACCGATCTCGGTGGCGAGATCTATCTGGTGCGCGCCGTGTATGGATTCAAGCAAACACCCGATGTCCAGGATGTCATGCGATTGATTGAGTCACTCAATGGTGTGCATCTTGAACTGGAAGACACGACCTTCTTCCTGGCTCGGGACACCATCATACCGAGCAACTTGCCCGGCATGGCGCTGTGGCGCGAACGATTGTTTGCCTGGATGATGCAGAACGCGGCAAAGCCTTCGGACTTTTTCAAGATTCCGCCGAATCGCGTGGTGGAGTTGGGTACGAAAATCGAAATTTAAGAAAGCGCTGATTAAACAAGACCCGAAAATTTTTGCAGCCAGATTAGTCGTGACATGTCCTTGAGTTTGCTGGCCCCCGCGCTGAACCGATCGGCGGCCTTCCACCCCAGAGCACTTCCGTGTTGGGGTATGCCTGTCCAGATCAATAGAGCTACTTCTGGGAGCATAAATTGAAAAAATTGATGAAATGGTTTTTTTTCATCGCGCTATCTGCATTTGCAGGGCAGGCCATACCCAGCTTTGCAGACGCGGCGATAACATCAACCACGCCCATCATTTTCAGTGACAAGGATGTCCTGGTATTTGAGGATGCCAATCAATCGTCTTCGCCTGAAGAGATATTAAAAAATCGGGACAAATTCGTACCACCCCAGCAGATCAAGGGCTACCGGCCTGATGTTACGTACTGGATTCTGCAAAAGGTGAGTAACAGTCTGGATAAAGATCGCGATATACAAATCGATGCCTCCGGCTGGAAAGATCTTACTCCCCATGTTATTGATGAGCATGGGATCAGAAAGCTCAAGTCAACCGGATTTGTTGGCAGTCACAACCCCTATCTTAATGAAAGCCCCTACGTAACACCCATTACACGATTTGAGAGCCAATTTCCGGTGTTTTCGCTTCGAGCAGGTGCCGAAGTGACCTTGCTCACCCGAGTGAATTTTCACCCGATATTCCCAGCCAAATCATTTTCAATCCATCTGATTGATAGCGCTACCTTCGCAGAATTTCGGCGATTCAGTCTCTACGTAGAAGGCCTTCTTTTAGGGACATTGTTGGCGTTGACAATATTTTCGATATTCAACGCGATTCAGACCAAAGATAGAGTAAATATTTATTACGCGATTTGGATAAGTGCGGCTTTTTTATCGGTGTTTTCACTCAATATTATTGACGGTCATAGACTGTTCGAATTTTTTATTGACGTTGAAAGCCTTAGAGCGCCTTGGAACGATAGTTACGCTTACATTTTTTTCATAGCGCTGGCATTTGCGCAATCCATCAGTTACGTCGTATTTGCAAGACATTACCTGGGCATAAAGAAAAATTTTCCGAAAATACATTTTGTCACCAACCTGTGGATTGCCTACGCCCTGTTTTATGGCATTTCTGCCAGCGTCGGTGGTTTCTATTCGCACGACTCTCTGCTGAATGCCAAATATTTCGCCATGCCCTACAGTGTGGCAGTTGGCTTGATTCTGATTACATTTTTTATCTGTAGCTATATTCGCTACAGGGATGGCTATGGTTTTGCGCTCTACTTCATGTTCGCCGTCATTCCCTATCTGGTATTCCGGCTTGGATTTTTGTTTGGCATCATAGGCCTGTCGTCTCCTTTCCAGCATTTGCCTGACCAGGGTATGGGATATTTTTTGAAAAATCCATGGACCAACCAGGCATTTGGTGTTTGCATGGAAGCGCTGATCATGGCGCTGGCCGTGATCAGTCGTGCGCGATGGCTGCAATCAGAATTGAATCGCACTGCTCAAAAGCATACAGAAGTCATCGAACAGCAAAATTTGCTTCTCGAAGCTAAAGTCGAAGAGCGGACACAAGAACTTCGTCAGAAGCACGAGATCGTCACGAGTTCAATGAATTATGCGAGCCGTTTGCAAAGAGGGCAGCTGCCCCGGCCAGCGCGACTGGATGGGCGTTTCCAGTCGTTCGCCACGCTGTGGGAGCCACGAGATACCATCGGTGGTGATTTGTATTGGGTCTCTTCGTCCAGAGATAAAGGCCCCTTCGTTCTGGCAGTGGCGGATTGCACAGGCCATGGGGTACCTGGTGCGATGCTGTCTCTGCTCGTCAGTAATTCGCTTGAGCGTATCTATGCGAACTCAACTGTGGAGGATCCGGGCTCAGCCCTGAAATCGCTGGATCACCTCATTCGTACTGGATTGAATCAGGATCGAACCGATTCTGAAAGCGATGATGGATGTGATGCGGCAGTGTTGCGCATCGACCCTGAAGCGAACATAGTTGAATTTGCTGGTGCCAAGATCGATCTGTTTCGCGTCGATTTGGCTCAGCAAATTCATCGATATAGCGCCAATCGCTTCAGCTTGGGTTATAAAGATCCGATCAGCGCTAATCTGCGCCCAACGGAACGTATTCCCTACGCCCCGGGGGAGTTATTCGCGATCGTGACGGATGGTCTGACCGATCAACCGGGTGGTTTCAACGGTGGTCAGCCAGTATCTTTCGGTTATCGCCGTCTAGCCAAAATCCTCGTGGAGCATAGCCGCGAGACCTGTCCTGAAATCGTTCGTCATTTGCAGGCAAGCTTTGCGGAGTGGCAGGGCAGCTACGCCCGACGAGATGATGTAACGATTGTCCTGTTCAAGCTGTGACAACGAGGGTGCGAGCTTCGGCGCTTCCTTAGACTTTCTTCCCGCTCAGTGCCATGAAGGCCTGTCGTACATAAGGATCGACGTTAGGCTGGTCCAGCAGCCAGCGTACATAATCCTTGGGCACCTCGGTCAGGGGCAGGCCTTTGTGTTTGCCGAAAGTCATGTGGGTGGGAAGTCTGGCGTTTTCCGAGGCTTCCCAAAGCGATTCCATGCTGTTGATATTCAGCTTTTTGCACAAATGATCGAGAATCGTGCCGCAGATGCCCACATCGGCAACGGCAGAGTGAGCGTCACGCAGACGCTCTCTGGCAGTTTTGCGTTCCAGTAAATAGAGCAGGGCGCTCTGGCTGTGCGAATCCGCCTCGGGCCAGAATTTACGGGCCAGCGCCAGCGTGCAGATGCGTTTGACTTCCGGCTGGCCTATCGCTTGCCAGTCAAAATCTATGTTGTGGCCGATGAGGTACTGAAGATCTTCAGGCAGACGGAAGCTGCTGGCAGGAGGACAGTCGAGCAGTTCTTCATCCATGATGTGATGCGTCGCCAATGCCCCAAGCGTGATAGGTTTGCCGGGTTGATAGCGTTGATGAAAAGTCTCGCCTAGCGCGAATGGGCTGAGATTTTCGACGGCGATCCATGCGGCCTCGATGATCACAGGTTCGTTGATACCGGTTGCTTCGGTATCGAAAATAATGGCGGAAGGCATGGGGAGTGGTTTATTTTCGTAAGTCGCTGTTTGGCTTTTTTTAATGCAAAAATCAGCGCGTTGATAGGATCATCTTCATGGAACGAATTTTAATCGCTTTGCTTCACCCCGAGGGAGTTACTGGGCACGAGTGGTCACACCCACTGTGTGCCGGCATCGCGATATTCATTTGGCAATAATTTGACTGTTCTCGATTCACGATTAAATTAAAAAATTTTCGGATTACCGCAACACTCATCATCAAGGGATACAGATCCATGGATACCAAAGCACTGAAGGCATTGCAATGGAAGGTGTTTCAAAACGTCGCCGCCGCACAGTTGGTGCCACTCATGCGAATTGGTGATGAACTTGGATTGTTCACACGGTTGGCTGACATTGGGCCTTGCGATAACGCCAGTTTCGCCAAAGCCGCCGGCATACATGAACGCTACAGCCTGGAGTGGCTTTGCGCGATGTGCGCGGCGGGTTACGCATCGTATGACAGTGACAAAGGCCATTTTTTCCTGAGCGAAGAGCAGGCTGCTGTATTTGCCTACGAAGATAGCACCGCACTGATGATAGGCGCTTATGACAGCGTGGCATCG
>JBDKLM010000024.1:0-35806 GCA_039806005.1 Pseudomonadota bacterium | reverse complement strand
CTTGCAGGGGAAAATTACGCTACCCGATCAGTTGATGGCGCTGGCAGAAGAGCGACTGCACCGCCCGACACCGCGCTGCGCGCTTGGCATGGCTTTGCGTGGTATCGCGCATGCGGCGGTGGATGTATCCGACGGTTTGCTGGGCGACCTCGGCCACATACTTACACGCTCGCAACTGGGCGCAGATATTCACGCAACATCATTACCCCCCGGGCTCGCGCTTGCGCAACAGCCCGCAGACAGGCAACTCGAATTCATGCTCAACGGTGGCGACGATTATGAGTTGTGTTTTACCGCGCCGCCCGAGCAACGTGATGCGGTGTTATCGGCTGCAGCGTCAGCCAACACCTCTATCACCCGCATCGGCAGCCTTAAATCAGACAAGGGCATTCAGATACTTGATGCTGCAGGCAATGCAATGCCCGTCACTTCACACTCGTTCGATCATTTCGGCAAAGAACTATGATGCTGCCCAATTCACCCGATTCATCTGACGCCCCTGCTCCTGCGCTCAATACTGGATCCGAGTCTGCGGCCACGAGTCATAGGCCGCCTATCCGACGCCCGAGCGCGTCCTTCATGCTCTCCCACCCTGCGCACTGGATATCGCTGGGATTCGGCAGTGGCCTCTCGCCCATCATGCCGGGCACGATGGGTACCTTGTTTGGCTGGCTGAGTTTTTACGTACTGACGATGCGCTGGCCGGAAATTTTTACGCCCGCTGTGTGGGCTGCCATCATCGTGGTCGGTTTTGTTGCGGGTATTGGCTTGTGCGACAAAACCGGACAAGCGCTGGGTGTGCCGGATCACGGCGCCATTGTTTGGGATGAGATCATTGCTATCTGGCTGGTGATGCTGTTTATCCTGCCGGCCACCTTCAGTGCACAACTGGTCGCCTTCCTGATTTTCCGCGCCTTCGACATGATCAAGCCACCACCGATACGACAATTCGAACGGCGCTTCAAGAACGGTTTTGGCGTGATGGGTGATGATCTGATCGCTGCGTTTTTTACGCTGCTGGTGCTGGCTTTATGGCGGGTACTAAATCTGGCATTGAGCTCATAAAACCAAACAAAGACACTGGATCCCAGCTTTCGTTGGGATGACGGTGGGAATTTTACGGTCGCCAGAACAACACTCGTCATTCCAAAGTAAGGGGAAATGTCGCGCGATAAGGCTTGAAGAACTGTCGACCTCAAAATCATCATGCCGGCGCAGGCCGGGATCCAGCGTCTTTCGTTGCACACCCACCGACTTGGTATAAAAACATAGGAATCCGAGAACGCCAATGCAATCTCAACCCCAAAATCCGCAGCTCAGGAGGCCCGAATGCATCACCTGACCGATCTCGCCACACAAGTGGGGCAAGCCATGCAACAACGCGGCTGGCGACTGGCCACCTGCGAATCCATTACGGGCGGAGGCATTTCACAGGCAATTACGGATATCGCCGGCTCATCCGAGTGGTTTGATTGCGGCTTTGTCACCTATTCGAATGTATCCAAAACCCGTTTTCTTGATGTACCCGAAGCTCTGATTGCACAACACGGCGCAGTCAGCGAAGAGGTTGCTGCTGCCATGGTGCGAGGCGCGCTGGCCCATACCGATGCGCAGATCAGCTTGTCCACCACGGGGATTGCCGGCCCGGGGGGTGCGGTGCCGGGCAAACCGGTGGGCACCGTCTGTTTTGGCTGGGCGCATGGCAGCATCGTGCATACTGCGCGACTGGTATTCACCGGCGACCGCGCTGCGGTACGTGCGCAGACCGCAGAACATGCATTGCAAGGTTTGTTGACTTTCATGGAGCGTTTATAAATGCTGAATAATTTCACTCGCGAGCAGCGCGACGTCAATGGCGTGCGCATCAACTTTCGACACGGTGGCAAAGGCCCGCCCTTGCTGCTGCTTCATGGCTACCCGCAAACGCACGTGATATGGCACAAGGTTGCGGATGCACTCGCTGAACGCTTCACGCTGGTGATGCCGGATTTGCGCGGTTATGGCGATTCGTCAAAACCGAAAGGTGATGCTGACCATGGAAATTATTCCAAGCGCGCGATGGCGCAAGACATGGCTGAGCTGATGAAAAGTCTGGGACATGAACGCTACGCGGTCTGTGGTCATGATCGTGGCGGTCGCGTAGCTCACCGACTGGCGCTGGATCATGCAGCGCAGGTCAGCCAGTTGATGGTGATCGATATCTCGCCAACGCGCACGATGTTCGAGAAAACCGACAAGCCCTTCGCTGACGCCTACTACCACTGGTTCTTTCTTGCGCAACCCTCCCCGCTGCCAGAGACACTCATCGGCAGCAACGCGCGTTTCTTCATCGACTACTCGCTGGGTGGCTGGGGCTCAGGTGGTACGAGTTTTTTTGATCCCGCAGCACTGGAAGAATACCGCCGCTGCTTCTGCGATCCCGAGATGATTCACGCCGGCTGCGAAGACTATCGTGCGGCATCGACCATCGATCTGGTGCACGATCAGGATCATGAACACAACAAGATCAGCTGCCCGGTACATGTGGTGTGGGGCGCGAATGGCGTGGTGGGAAAACTGTTTTCGCCGATTGAGGACTGGCAGGCAAAAGCAACAGCCAAAGTGACCGGTCGCGCACTGCAATCGGGTCACTTCATTCCGGATCAGGTACCGGAAGTTTTATTGGAAGAGATATTGGGATTTTTTGCGCAGCACTAGTCGGCTTCAACATCGGCGCTTGATGTTTTACGGAGCACCGTCATCTAAGCTTGCGCTGGTATGACGGTGACTCAACGCCCCCGACGGAACTGATTCACCGCTTCCCTAGTCTCGTGCGCAACACGGGCTGCCGCCATCGCAAAATCTTCACCTGCTTGCGGTGGCGCATACAAAATCGCGCGCGAAGAATTAATCATCATCCCGCTACCGTCGGCGGTTTGTCCGGCCTCGACGGTGGCTTTAATATCACCGCCCTGCGCACCGATGCCCGGTACCAGCAAGGGCATATCTCCGACGATGGCGCGTACCTCGGCGAGCTCTTGTGGAAAAGTCGCACCGACCACCAGACCGCATTGCCCGTGGCGATTCCATTTTGAAGCGACCAGTCGCGCGACATGCTGATACAGCGGCTGGCCATCCACATTCAAAAACTGCAGATCGGAGCCTCCAGGGTTGGAGGTACGGCACAGGACAATGACACCACGATCCTGCCATTCAAGATAAGGCTCGACTGAATCAAAACCCATATAGGGGTTCACGGTAACTGCATCAGCGCCATAGCGCTCGAAAGCCTCGCGCGCATATTGTTCTGCTGTAGCCCCGATATCTCCGCGCTTGGCGTCGAGGACAATCGGTATCTGCGGGTACTGCGTTTTCAGATAATCACAAATCGCTTGCAGCTGATCTTCGGCAGCCATGGCCGCGAAGTATGCAATTTGCGGCTTGAACGCGCAGGCAGTTGCGGCCGTGGCATCAATGATCGCCTTGCAAAAGGTGAAAATGGCATCGCTGCGGCCGCGCAATGCATCGGGAAAGCGCTGAATGTCGGGATCAAGCCCGACACACAGCAAGGAATCATGGGCCCGGATGGCGGCAGCAAGTTTGTCAGTGAATTTCACGCCAGATGAGAGCTGAAGTCGATGGAGACTCGATTGTAGCCTGTCATGCTATTGTCTCGCTCCATGACGCAACTCTCCCGCAAAGATCTGGTACTGCTGGCCCTGCTGACCCTGTTCTGGGGGCTGAACTGGCCCGTGATGAAAATCGGTGTGCGCGAATTCCCGCCACTGACCTTTCGCACGATCAGCATGCTCGGTGGGCTGGCGGTGATCTGGCTGGCAGCACGCGCGCAAGGCGCATCTCTGGCGATACCAACGGGGCGCCGGATGACGGTGATTCGTCTGGCCATCCCCAATATGCTGATCTGGCATTCGATGATCATCATTGGCGTCAAATTATTGTCTTCGGGTCGTGCAGCGATTCTGGGCTACACCATGCCGGCCTGGGCCGTGCTCTCCGGTCTGATTTTTTTTGGCGACCGCATCAGCCGGTCTGCGCTGATTGGCATTGCACTGGCGATGAGTGGTGCCTTTCTTTTGCTCTCGAGTGAATTTTCGCGATTATCGGGTCAGCCGCTGGGCACCTTGATGGCGCTAATCGCCGCCGCCGGATGGGGCTTTGGCACAGTGCTGATGAAACGCACGCAGCTGGATATGCCAACCATTTCGCTCACGTTCTGGATGCTGTCATTCACGACAGCCGCCATGGCGATACTGGCGCTGATATTCGAGTATCCGGCCATGCGCATGCCTCGTCTGATCGAATGGGGTGCCATCATTTACAACTCGGCGATCATTTTCGGTTTCGCGCATGTCGTGTGGTTCAGACTGGCCCGCATACTGCCACCCGTTGCCTCCAGCTTGTCGGTGATGTTCATTCCGGTGCTGGGGACTTTTTCAGGTGCGTGGATATTGGGCGAAGTACCGCACTGGCAGGACTACATCGCGATGCTGCTGATCCTGGGCGCGATGTCGACGGTATTATTCAAGCCCAAGCCGGTGCAGCAAGACTGAAGACGCTTGCCGTATCGTCTTGAGTGGCCTTGTATTTTTCATTAATTGTCTGCCTGCCTAATCGCCATTGTCGTAGACCCACTGCAGCAATTGATCAAAGCCCGGGCGCATTGCGCCCGCATTCGCATGATTTACCATGCAGACCACAACGACACGCTTGCCTGATTTGGTCGTCACATAACCGGCAATACTCATTACATCACCCAGACTGCCGGTCTTGATGTGTGCATTTGCTTTGACTGCGCGATCAGACAGCCGACGACTCATGGTGCCATCCACGCCAGCCAGCGGCAGCGATGCCATGAACTCCGGCATGGTAGAAGCCTGCCATGCACGCTGCAGCAAGCGCGCCAGCGTCAGTGCAGAAATGCGCTCGTCACGCGAGAGCCCCGAACCATTTTCGAGTACCGTGCCATTGGCATCAATACCACTGGAAGACATCCATCCCAACACCTTCGCACTCGCGGCGGCTGCGGTGGCAGGAGCGCCGCCGCGTTCGGCGACGACTGACAATAATAAATTCCGTGCCATCACATTGTTGCTGTACTTGTTGATGTCACGAATGGACTGACCCAGAGTGACGGATTGCCATTGCAGAATTTCTTTCGCACTCGCAGGTACACGGCCTTCGCGCGTTGGTCCGGTGATGGTGCCGCCAACTTCACTCCATAACAGCCTGAAAACAGCATCGAAATACTGCACATGGTTGAGCGTGTGCAGATGCAGCGACAAGACTTTCTGTCCACATGACACCGGATAGCTGCCGCCAAAACGCAGAGTCTTGCCGTTGAGCTCGGGCTTCAGGATGGTACGCAGATCACCGCATTCACCCTGACCGATCGCCGGCGGCTCAACGACAAAATCAGCCATCGGCGGTTCAATCGAAAACAGCGCACGCGCACTACCTTGCTCGGGCGTCAGCTTGACTTGCAAGGCTTTGGCATCCAGCAGCAAAGCGTCCGGCAAAGCGTTGTAAGCGCGATTGGCCTGTCCATCGAAAGGCGGTGTGTCGTCAGGCAAACGCTGAAACAGGCTGCGATCAATCACCAGCGCACCGCGAATTTCGCGTATGCCCGTGGCGCGCACTTGACGCAGGAGCCGCCACAAGTCTTCATACGCAAAACGCGGATCACCACTGCCTTCAATAATCAAATCACCCTGAAGCACGTCACCACGCTGTACACCGTCGATGTGCACGCGCGTGATCCAGCGATAATTCGGGCCCAAGATTTCCAGTGCGGCCTGAGTCGTCACCAGCTTCATGATGGATGCGGGACGGAAGACCGCCTGATTGTTATGTGCGACCAGAGTCTCTCCACTGAGCACGCGTCGTATATCCACAGCGACCGCATTTTCCGGTACTCCGGCTTTTTTCAGCGCCTGCGCAAAAACAGGCGGCAGATTGTTGTTGGCTTTCGGCTCATTGGTCGCGTACGCCGAAAAGCTCACTATCAGCGTCAGAGCACAGATCAGCAGGGGCGATTGAAAAAAATGTCTCGGAGATTTTGACATGGGGTCGGATGAACTCTTGTAATAATGAGATAACGCGCTACTGATTATCCCACGTGCCAGCCAGCGACTCGCCTGCGTTTGACGCAGCGGCGATGATTGCGTAGTCTCGCGCATCGACCTCCACACTGGCGCGCCCATGATTCCTTTTTTCAGCAGCGAACAGATTCAACAGGCACTGCCTTGCGCAATGCTGATATCGGCGATGCGCGAGGCATTTCGCACCCCCGCACAAGCACCGCGCCGCCACGTGCATGCCTTGTCGGACACCGGATCATCAACCCTGCTGCTGATGCCTGTATGGCAGTCTCATGCCCACCTCGGGGTCAAGCTGGTCACGGTAGTACCCGAGAACCGAGATCGTCAGCGGCCTACCGTACAGGCGCTGTTCGTTTTGCTGGATACCGTAACTGGCACGCCATTGGCGCTGATGGATGGCGAAGCACTCACCCTGCGCCGTACGGCGGCTGCGTCTGCGCTTGCCTCGGATTATTTGTCGCGCCCCGACAGTCAACACCTGCTGATTGTCGGCACTGGACAACTGGCACCCTACATGGCCCAGGCCCACTGCGCGGTGCGGGATATACGGCGCGTTACGGTATGGGGACGCGACTCTCACAAGGCCCGACTAACCGCCAAAAAGATGCAGGCGCTGGGACTGCCGGCGTCGGTCGTCATCGATGTCGCAGAAGATCTGGCCGCTGCCTCGCAAGCCGCTGACCTGATCAGCTGTGCCACGACCAGCCGTCAGGCTTTGCTGCAATCAGCCTCTGTACGGCCGGGTACGCATATCGATCTGGTGGGTGGATTCAAACCGGACATGCGCGAAGCCGATGACAAGCTGATCTCCTCCGCGCGATTGTTTGTTGACACCTTCGATGGTGCGCTGGCCGAGGCCGGTGATTTGGTACAACCCATGCAAGCTGAACTGATCACGCGCGCATCGGTACTCGCCGAACTGGCTGACCTAGCCAGTGGCCGTCATGCCGGGCGTAGCGATGCGCAGGAAATCACGCTATTCAAATCAGTGGGCACTGCCATTGAAGATTTATGTGCCGCCAATCTGGTATGGCAGTACTTCAAAGCACCGTCATCGCAACAGACGAACGATCAGCCCTGATCGGCCGGCATCAAATTATCCGGCAAGGGAATCCACTCGGTTTCATCCGGCACGGGCGCAAAGCGCCGTGCAATCCAGTCGCGCTTGGCCTGCTCGATGCGCTCTTCGCTGCTGGAGACAAAATTCCACACCAGATGTCGTGGCCCATCCATGGGCTCGCCCCCGAGCAGCATGAGGTTTGCGCCTGAACTGCCTGCGGTGACGGTGAGAGGATGATGCGGTTTCAGGACCAATAGCTGGCCCGCACCGAAATTACCGTCACTACCCAAATCCAGATCACCGCTGACGATGTACAAAGCCTGCTCTTCGTACTCGGCAGGTATCAACTGACGCGCGCCAGCAGACAAACGCAGTTGCGCATAAAAGAGCGGCGAGCGGGTGGGCAAGAGGGAATGCAGACCAAGAAAACTGCCCGCAATCATGATCAGCTGCGCGCCTTCGTTCTCAGCCACAGGCAATTCGTCGGCTTTCAGGTGGGTGAAGTCAGGTTCGCATTCTTCATCAGCTCGTGGCAGCGCGACCCAGCATTGCAGGCCATACAGTGACGAAAGCGAACTGCGCTGGTGATGATCACTGCGCTCGGAATGCACGATGCCTCTTCCCGCCGTCATCCAGTTGACTTCACCGGGTCTTATCGACTGCACCGTGCCCAGACTGTCACGATGCAGGATTTCCCCCTCAAACAGCCAAGTCACGGTGGCCAGACCGATGTGCGGATGCGGGCGTACATCGAGGCCGATGCCGGGCTTGAGGACGTTGGGGCCCATCTGATCAAGAAAGACAAAGGGCCCCACCATGCGCCGACCCGCAGCGGGCAAGGCGCGGCGAACCTCGAACCCATCACCAAGATCGCGGGTACGGGGAATGATCAATGTCTCGATAGCGCTCATTAGCATCTTCCTTTTTAGTGTCCGGGGATTTTACGGCCGCTTTCGCGATTACCGAACCAGATGCTTTTTCATTTGACATCACTGGCGAATTTCGGCCCCGAGCTTGCGAACCGTGATTGAGGCTGCGAATTATCAATCGATTAATTCATTGAACGCCTTCGACTGAAGTTTTCTCGAATGGTTCTTGAAAAAGCGCTCTCCCATCCCTATACTTGGCACTCGCTGATGGAGAGTGCTAACAACCTCACCATCAAGATTTCACCAAGCAGGTTCCGACGGTCAGCCCATCGCCGACAGTTGGGTCATCATTAAACGCAACCTATTGTTTTTAAGGAGTATTTATGAGCCTTCGTCCTTTGCACGACCGCGTCATCGTCGAGCGTCTCGAACAGGAAACCAAAACCGCCTCCGGCATCGTTCTGCCTGACGCAGCTGCCGAGAAGCCGGATCAGGGCAAAGTTGTCGCGGTAGGCAACGGCAAGATCCTGGACGACGGGAAAGTACGTCCGCTGGATGTGAAAGTCGGCGACAAAGTACTTTTTGGCAAATATTCCGGTCAGGCCGTGAAAGTCGACGGCAAGGAAGTTCTCGTCATGCGCGAGGACGACATCATGGCCATCGTGCAGTAAAGACTTTCGGCAAAAAGCCACTCAAGCATCCGGCACATACCCGGTTTGAATCTGAAATATCTGAAGGAGTAACAACATGGCAGCTAAAGATGTAGTTTTCGGCGACCTGGCCCGCGCCAAGATGGTCGAGGGCGTCAATATTCTGGCCAACGCAGTCAAGGTCACCCTGGGCCCCAAAGGCCGTAACGTCGTGCTCGAGCGTTCATTCGGCTCGCCTACCGTGACCAAGGACGGCGTATCCGTTGCAAAAGAAATCGAACTCAAAGACAAGCTCATGAATATGGGCGCGCAGATGGTCAAGGAAGTCGCTTCCCGCACCTCTGACAACGCGGGCGACGGCACGACCACCGCGACCGTGCTCGCGCAGGCGATTGTTCGCGAAGGCATGAAGTATGTCGCCGCTGGCATGAATCCGATGGACCTCAAGCGTGGTATCGACAAGGCGGTGAGCGCCACCGTTGAAGAACTCCAGAAAATCTCCAAGCCTTGCAACGGCACCAAAGAAATCGCTCAGGTAGGCGCAATTTCGGCGAACTCCGATCAATCGATCGGCGACCGTATCGCTGAAGCGATGGAAAAAGTCGGCAAGGAAGGCGTCATTACCGTTGAAGACGGCAAATCCCTGCATGACGAACTCGACATCGTCGAGGGCATGCAATTCGACCGCGGCTATCTGTCGCCTTACTTCATCAACAATCCCGACAAGCAGGTCGCTCTGCTCGACAACCCCTTCATCCTGCTGTGCGACAAAAAGATCTCGAATATCCGTGATCTGCTGCCAGTACTGGAGCAAGTTGCGAAGGCAGGCCGTCCGCTGCTGATCATCGCGGAAGATATCGAAGGCGAAGCACTGGCTACACTGGTGGTCAACAACATCCGCGGCATTCTGAAAACCTGTGCCGTGAAAGCACCTGGCTTTGGTGATCGTCGCAAAGCCATGCTGGAAGACATCGCTATCCTCACTGGTGGCCAGGTCATCGCTGAAGAAGTGGGTCTGACACTGGAAAAAGCAACCCTGAACGACCTCGGTTCCGCAAAGCGCATCGAAATCGGCAAGGAAAACACCACCGTGATCGACGGCGCAGGCAAGGCTGATGCGATTCAGGCACGCTGCAAGCAGATCCGCGTTCAGATCGAAGAAGCGACCTCGGACTACGACCGTGAAAAGCTGCAAGAGCGCGTTGCGAAGCTCTCGGGTGGTGTGGCCGTGATCAAGGTCGGCGCTGCGACTGAAGTTGAAATGAAAGAAAAGAAAGCTCGCGTTGAAGATGCACTGCACGCAACCCGTGCAGCGGTTGAAGAAGGCATCGTTCCTGGCGGCGGTGTTGCACTGCTGCGCGCGCGCGCCAACATCAAGGTCAAAGGCGACAATCCTGACCAGGAAGCAGGTATCAAGATCGTTCTGCGTGCGATGGAAGAACCGCTGCGCATGATCGTCAGCAATGCCGGCGAAGAAGCCTCGGTCGTGGTCAACAAAGTGCTCGAAGGCAAAGGTAACTATGGTTACAACGCTGCCAACGGTACTTATGGCGACATGGTCGAAATGGGCGTTCTGGATCCAGCCAAGGTCACACGTTCTGCGCTGCAAAATGCGGCATCGATCGCTTCGCTGATGCTGACCACCGATGCGATGGTATCGGAACTGCCTGAAGACAAACCAGCCGGCGGTGGTATGGGCGGCATGGGTGGTATGGGCGGTATGGGTGGCATGGACGGCATGATGTAATTGCTGTCATCCCCATCAAAAACCCCGCAGTTCGCGCTGCGGGGTTTTTTTATGACCTCTTCCAACAAATCTTCACGGATGATTTTTCAGGTGCTTAACAAAAAGTACTGACTCTCGCATCTTTGGGTGCACACAGCGCCATCCCGCCCCATCAAACACAAAAGCCAATTCAAAACTCTTTAATCGTACAAAAAATCGATTAAAGAACTTTCTGCGCCCGAATAAAAAATGCCTTGTGTTCGCTCAATGTTGCATTACTCGATTTATCGAACTAATGATCAATGTGGTCACTTAGCGCACAGTCGGACAATTTTTACTGAACGAAGGAAGCGCTGATGAAATAAATGCAGAAATTTTTATGGCAAGATCAATGGAGTCAAGACCTTGATTTTAGTGATCCCCGCGTCGCACAGCTGCGCTGGCTCGCCATAAAACGCAGATTTATTCAGCGTCTCCCGAATTGTCCGATAAAAATAAATTTATTATCCAACCAAATACGGGAGGGGACATGTTTTCCAATGTTATCGTCAGACAAACGCGTCAGTTGTGTAAAACGTTCGCAGGAAGATCACGACTCGCACAACTCACCATGGATTGTTCAAAAGCACTCAGAGACATACGAATCAGTAACAGATCAAAACATCAGATTGCAGCTATTGACCTTCAATACAGGCAAGCCATTTATGAAGAAACGATGATCGCCTATGAGGCCGTTCCTGATGTCACGATGCCAGATCACTCTCCCGAAGCAAAGCTCAGAGCACAAGCGTGGCAACTCATCGAGGGATTGTCATCCATGGATCAGTTCTTTGATCACTATGAGGTCTGCGTCCCCGGCGTCAGTCTCGAAGTTGCCATCCATCCAAGGCACAAACAAACACTGATCAATGATTTCCGTGAGAGCTGGGCCAGCATGGCGCCAGAGGAGAGAATGACGCTCATTGAGGTCATCAGCGACAACGCCTTCCATCAATTCGGCATCGTGCTAACGCCGGAGGAAAAAAGTCAGGCAAAAGCAAGAGCGCCACGCATTACACCGCAACTGACAACGGCACACTGCCTTGCATTACTGGATTATGCGAATTCAAATTCTGGCAGCTTTAACGCCATCAATAATTCAGCTCGCATTTGGCACTACTACGGCGCTGATACGCTGGCAAAAATCACGGCGGCGCTTTATGAGCCTTTTTGCGAAGCACTGCGCATACTCGAACACTATCCGGAATTTTTTTATGAAGGCCCCGCTTACAAGGGCTTGTCAGTTGCCAATCCTGCAGGGAATTTTCGCATGAGCTGCATGCAAGCCGGCATGGAGCTCAAATGTGTTCACGGTATTTCAGTGACCCAGGAAAGAAAAAAAAATTATGCGAGCAGCAGCAATATCTGGTCCACACGGGATATGCAACTGACCTTCGTCCACAGCCGGGGAATCAAGATTCACTTGTTTAATGACGCGACATCAAGAGACGAAATGGAAGTCATCATCCCCGAGGGGCGACAGCTGAAATTTTTATCCCCACAGGATATCGATCGAACGAAATTCAAAGACAATGGTGGCCCATGGCCTACCTACTATTGCACCGAAATCCCGTCGCAACTCTCTGAAAAAATTCAGGATGGGTATCTGCGCTGCTGAGTCAGCGCCATGTCGGCGAACGCTTTTCAATGAAAGCCTGCACTCCCTCGAGTGCAGCTTCATCCATCATGTTGCAAGCCATGGTTTCACCGGCCAACTGATAGGCGGCAGAAATTCCCATTTCAAGCTGCCGGTAAAACAGCTGCTTGCCCATTGCAATGGATACCGCTGGCTTGGCGAGAATACTCTCGGTCAGCGCCGAGATGGTCTGGTCCAGCGCGTGCAGCGGCACGACACGATTGATGAGTCCACGCTCGAGAGCCGCTTGCGCATCGATGAATTCTCCGGTGAGCAGCATTTCCATCGCTTGCTTGCGACCCATGTTGCGCGACAAGCCGACCGAGGGAGTAGAGCAGAACAAACCATAGTTGATACCGGAGACCGCGAATTTCGCTTCATCCGATGCCACCGCGAGATCACACATCGCCACCAGCTGACATCCGGCAGCTGCAGCAATTCCCTGCACACGCGCAATGACAGGCTGCGGCATCTGCTGAATGGTCAGCATCATTTTGCTGCACTGATCAAACAACTTTTTGTAATAGGCAGCCGAAGGATTCGCACGCATCTGCTTGAGATCATGGCCGGCACAAAAGGCTTTGCCGCTGGCTGCCAGTATGACGACCCGTACGGTAGCATCCTTGGCGATTGCATCCAACTCAGTCTGCAGGACTCTCAGCATTTCCTCGGACAAGGGATTGAACTTCTCGCCTCGATTGAGCGTGAGCTTGACGATACCGCCTTCGCGTTCATGCAGCACATGAGAGGTATCTGGGTGGCTTGCGTTCTGCGTCATGGTGTCTCCCATCCGTTTTCTAATCCGATTCGTCTTCGACATGGACTTCTTGCGGCTCAGCCAATGAAGGTGGCGGCTGATAGCTGGCCAGCAGCGCGACCCGGTTGGTGGGCGTTTCCAGGCTGATGCGCCCGAGCGCGCCGCTGCGATAATCCTGCAACAGCGTGTGCGCCGCTTTTTCGAAATCGGGCGCACCACCTTTGAGCCGATAGGCACGACGTACTGCGATGTGCTCGATCACGCCAACTGCATCAACGTCGTTAAGCGCGATGCCATAGCGTGCCACCAGCAAAGCAGGATACCGCTCGAGCAAAAGACCGGCCAGAAAGGTCGCAATCTCCTCTTCGATGATGGCATTCACCCCAATTGCATGGCTGGCGGCCAGCATCAGGCCATCCGTGGGATGCTCGATCTTTGGCCACATCAGCCCCGGCGTATCAATCAGCACGATATTGTTGCCCAGGTACAGGCGTTGCTGTGATTTGGTCACTGCGGGCTCATCACCGACCTTGGCAACCCGTTTCTTGAGCAGCGCATTCATGAGCGTCGATTTGCCGACGTTGGGAATCCCCATGATCATCACGCGCAGTGGCTTCAGATTGGTACCGCGGTGTGGCGCCAGCTTCAGGGCCAGTGCTGGAATTTTGGTGATGTCGGCCGGCTTGCGACATGAAATCGCCACTGCATGTACTTGCGGCTGCTTTGCATAATGCGACAACCACTCGCGGGTAGCATCAGGATCGGCCAGATCGCTCTTGTTCAACAACTTCAAGCAAGGCCGCTGGCGTGCGCGACGCAAGGATTCGATCATGGGATTGCTGCTGGCCTGCGGCACACGAGCATCCAGCACCTCGATGACGAGATCGACTTTTTCCATGGACTCCGCGGCCTTCTTGCGCGCGGCGTTCATATGACCCGGGAACCACTGGATGGACATGGCGTAACTACGAAAGCCTATTGAAGCCCGTATTCTAACCGGGCCACTGAACGCGCCCGGAGGTCACGACCTTGGCCGCAACAGCAGCGCCAGGGAAGCGCTGATTGAACAAAACCAAGGCCTATACGACGGGATCTTGCGTCAAGCCGGCCAATGCTTTTATGTGAGCGACGACGCTGCGACCCAGCGCCGACAAATGGTAGCCACCCTCGAGACAACTCACAATGCGCCCCTTCGCATGCTGGGCTGCCACCGCAACCAACTGCCGCGTGATCCAGGCGTAGTCGGACTCGATCAGACCCATTGAGGCCAGTTCGTCTTCACGGTGCGCATCGAATCCCGCAGAGATGAATATCATTTCCGGACTGTGCGCGTGCAAGGCCGGAAGCCAATCCCGTTGAATCAGCTCGCGTACGCGGTCACCTCGGGTGTAGGCAGGCACGGGAATATTCACCAGATGCGGAGGACGCATGCCATTCGCATACTCACCGCTGTAGGGATACAGAGGTGATTGGAAAAAACTGACCATGAGCACGCGTGGATCATCAAAAAAAGCGGCCTCAGTGCCGTTACCGTGATGTACATCGAAATCGACTACCGCCACCCTCGAGAGTCCATGTGTCGCCAATGCGTGGCGGATTGCGATCGCAATATTATTGAACAGACAAAACCCCATGGACGCATCCGGTGTTGCATGATGCCCGGGCGGCCGCACCGCGCAAAAGGCAGTACTGAACTCGCCAGTGATGACAGCATCGGTTGCGGCGACTGCCGCACCGGCAGCCCGCAAGGCCGCCTGCCAGCTGTGAGCATTGATGAGGGTGTCTGCGTCGAGCGCAAAGTAAGCTGCATCGTCGGCGGCCGGTACATTCCTGCGAATCCTTTCCACTACGTCCTCTGAGTGCACGCGCCGAATATCCTCGAGGGCAGCCAGCGGCGCATCCCGGCGAGCGATCAGCCCGGACAGACCACTGGCAATGAGCTGATCCTCAATGGCATGCAGTCGCGCCGGCGACTCTGGGTGCCATTCACCCATTTCATGCAGCAGGCAATCCGGATGAGAAAAGTAGACGATGGACATGAGCCGGGAGTGATTTGGCAGTAAAACTGTAGCGTTTGATTATGCACGACCACGCTCCGAACCACCTATCTCTGGCGGCTTATCGACTATACTTGGACCCGCCTTTTTGATGTCTCATGTCTGCCTGTCAATGAAAAACCTCCGATTCGCCTCTTGCCTGTTTTCTTTCCTTGTCCTGCTGACACTGGCAGTGCCGCTGCAGGTACAAGCGGCAAAATCCGGCAAGTCGCACAAACCCAAAATTGCCCACGAATCAAGGCAGGCTGATGAACCGGAATTCACCAACTTTACGCAATGGCGCGGCGTAGCCGAACTTATCGACGAGCTCAGCGATCAGCATGGCTTGGAGCGCGAGGTACTGAAGGCACAATTTTCAAAAGTTCACTATCTCGAGAGTGTGGTGAAGCTGATCAATCCACCTCCACCCAGCAAAGTTAAAAACTGGACCGTCTACAGAGAGCGCTTCATTGAACCCACGCGCTTGCGAGCCGGAGCGGCATTTTGGAAAAAAAATGAAGCGGCGCTGAACCGAGCCGAAACAGAGTTCGGCGTGCCCGCCGAGATCATCGTGGGTATTCTGGGCGTGGAAACGATGTATGGAAAGATGACCGGCAATATCCGTGTGGTGGATGCCCTCGCAACACTCGCTTTCGCTTATCCACCTACCACCAATCGCGAAGCTCGGATGACATACTTCCGCAATGAACTCAAGCAGGTATTTCTTCTGGCCCGGGATAATGATATGGATCCGCTGGGCTTTTACGGCTCCTTTGCCGGAGCCATAGGCTTGCCTCAATTCATGCCGGGCAGCATACGGCGCTTTGCGGTCGATTTTGATGGCGACGGGAAAATCGATCTCCGAAATTCGCCGGCTGATGCGATTGGCAGCATTGCCAGCTTTTTGTCGCAACACGGTTGGCGTGCAGAGCAGCCGCTCGTATTCCCGGTCAATGTATCGAGTCAGACGGACGCCACCTGGCCGAACATGATAGGTCAGAGTCTCGAAGCGAAATTCACGCGGGATGAATTCAAGCAAGCCGGCATCGCGATCAATGATGACGTCCCTGCGACGATCAGTTACGGACTCGTTGATCTGCAAGACGGTGATCGGCCAACGCTGTACTGGCTGGGCACCACCAATTTTTTTGCCATCGCCCAATACAATCGCAGCTTCTTTTATGCGATGACTGTGATTGAACTAGGCAAAGCGGTCAGACAGCAACGCCGGCATCAGTGAATCCTTATTTACCAAAACAGACCATTTCCGATAATCCAATGACTGATGAGCACATTACTGCATTGACCCGAGCATGGCTTGAAGAAGCCGTGATCGGCTTGAATTTATGCCCTTTCGCTGAATCAGTGCATCGTAATGGTCAGATTGCCTACTATGTCAGCCAGGCAAAGGATGAGGCCGCGCTGATGGATGATCTGATTGAGGCGATAGACGCACTAATGAGCGCTGACCCTGAAGAAATCGATACAGCCTTGCTGATTCATCCCCACGCGCTACAGGATTTTGAGCAGTACAATGAATTCATCAGTTGGACCACAGACTTTCTTGAAGAAAGTGGCCTCGAGTCAGTGTTGCAGATCGCGAGCTTTCATCCCAACTATCAGTTTACTGGCACGTCGGCCGATGACATTACCAATTGCACCAACCGCTCGCCCTTTCCCATGCTGCATTTATTGCGAGAAGCCAGTGTCGATGCAGCACTGAGTGCCCTACCGGATGCCGCACAATTAGTCGAAAAAAATCTGGATACACTGCGAGATTTGGGCTCTGCCGGTTGGGATGCCTTGGTCCAGCGTGTTCACACGTCAGCAAAATCAAATCCATAAATCTTCTCGCCGGTTGATGCTCTTGTTCAGATCCTGAGCATTACCCATCGAAGCTCACTATCTCGCGGACTTTTTGATCTGTGAACGATCATTTTTTATGAAGTAATCGAGAATGAGGGATTTGCGATTTCTCATAATCGCACTGATGAAAAAAAACTTTGTTCTCAAAAAATCGTCAGATAAAGAGATGCGTTTTCCGAATGGATAACCTGATTACTTTACTGACTTGCGTATTCTCAAAACCACCGGTTTTATATTAACTACAATAAACTTGTAATTTGGAAATTTACTGATGGTCATGAATTTGGCCTTCAGAGTCGCCACAGGTGAATCATTGGCATGATTCGTTGAATGTCGACGAATCACAAGATCATCAGTTCTCGGTGTCTTGGGGCTGCGATCAAGGTAAGTGATTCGCTGTGGGTTAATTTTTTTGAAAAACCAAAAAAGCTTACCTATTGGTTGCAATGGTTGGACGGGAACATTGAGGGGCAGCAGCTTGTCTTGATGAAACCAACCGGCGCGTTTCATCCACCATCAGCTCTAGGGAATACCTACTCAAATGACAACACAGTTTGAACATCAAGACAGCAATCGACTCTCCGATCAGGTGGCTTACGATCCCAACAATCTGCTCGATTCGCTCATTGAGAAACTGCACTTGAAAAATGATGCAGCGTTGTCACGTGCCCTCGAGGTTGCACCACCGGTGATCAGTAAAATCAGACATCGTCGATTGCCAGTGGGCGCATCACTTCTGATCCGCATGCATGAGGTGAGCAATCTGACTATTCGAGAATTACGCGTACTAATGGGTGACAGGAGAGAGAAATTCCGTATCAGCGACAAACAATTCAAGCCCAAACACAACGCATAAGCAGCGCATCTACCATCCTCGCCACAGCGTTTTTACTCACACTGTGGCTGCGACCCGCACCAGCGTTCACGCCGAATGCACATTGATCGCGTTGGTGCGATTTGTTTTTTGCAATCACTATGCCGGAAACACGCCAGTAGATAAATAACGGTCGCCACGATCACACACAATGAACACGATAACCGCATTTTCAGTGGTCTGAGAAATGCGCAGCGCTACCTCGCAGGCGCCCGCCGCTGAAATACCGGCAAAAATACCTTCTTCAACGGCCATTCTTCGTGCCATCTGCTCTGCCGCTGCCTGACTGACGTTTTCAACCTGATCGACCTTGCTGCGGTCAAATATTTTTGGCAAATAGGCTTCAGGCCATTTGCGAATGCCCGGAATCTGCGATCCCTCTTCGGGTTGCGCGCCGATGATGCGAATGTCAGGATTTTTTTCTTTCAAAAATTGCGACACTCCCATGATCGTGCCTGTCGTGCCCATCGCACTGACAAAGTGAGTCACACGGCCTTCGGTATCACGCCAGATCTCAGGCCCGGTACCTTCGTAGTGCGCCCGAGGATTATCGGGATTGGCAAACTGATCCAGGATGATGCCTTTTCCTTCTTTTTGCATCTGATCGGCAAGATCCCGCGCATATTCCATACCGCCCGTCTTCGGCGTGAGAATGATCTCCGCACCGTAGGCGGCCATGCTCTGACGACGCTCAAGGCTGAGGTTTTCCGGCATCAGCAAAATCATCTTGAAACCACGCATGGCAGCTGCCATCGCCAAGGCAATCCCGGTGTTTCCGCTAGTGGCCTCAATCAGCGTATCCCCCGGCTTGATATCGCCCCGCTCTTCAGCATGACGGATCATGGACATTGCCGGCCGGTCTTTTACCGATCCTGCCGGATTGTTGCCCTCCATCTTGCCCAGAATGATGTTGTTGCGCTGTCGGGCATCTTCACCCGGGATACGCTTGAGTTGCACCAGAGGCGTGTTGCCGATCAAGTCTTCGATTGCGAGGTAATGCATGGCGGATTCAGCCCATCTTCAGAGGTAGAGACCGCCATTTTAATCGCTGAACTCAAGCTGCGTTGCCCAATCACTTTGGGCGGGGAATGCCGTATCACCCCCCGTTTATACCACTCGTAAAGACTCAGTTTTTTGAATCGCCTGACTTGGCTGGCTCAGCCGGTGTTTTGGCGGGCTTGACCGGCGGTTTGGCGGGCGCGGCGCCCGGATTGTGAGGCTGACCGTTGACGACCAGACCGGCCGCCGACAATTTGACTGAGTTTCTCCCGCCGATACCACGCACGCGCTGCTCAAGGTCGGCCCAGTCCCGGAAATTGCCATGCTTGTTGCGCTCTTCCAGTATCGCTTTTGACGTCGCAGGGCCGATGCCTGCAATCCCATCAAGAGCCGCCTGATCTGCCGTATTAATCTCGACAACAGCCCAAGCAGATGCCGTTACAAAAAATACGCCCACAACCAGCAAGAAAAATTTCTTGACCATCACTTTCCTCCGTATGAATAGATTGAAGAATCACGACCAGGATTTTTACTGGCCGCATACGGATTAAACGCGAAGAATGACTGCAACTCGAATAAAAAAATTATGATTAATACGCATGGCGCGAAATTCGAGCAGGTTTCCGCTAACCGACACAGGCGACTGTATTGGTAGTCGCTTATCAGAATTTTTTCTGCATCAAATCAGAAAGCTCGACTTGCGTGGGAATCTGGCATCAGGCCAGTGGCCGATTGATCGGTATGCGAGAGTGAATAAAAAAGATACCAGAGATTTTTGCGTCGGGACTTAATTCATCACGGACAGCTCTTCAGTGCGACGCGGCGCATAACTCTCCCAATGACTGCATCCGGGACATTGCCAGTAAAACTGCTTGGCTTTGAATCCGCAGTGATTGCATTGGTAACGAGCCAGCTTTTGGGCATAACCGCCGACGAGGCTCTTGATCAGCGAGAGTTCAGCGCGCCCTTCGGGAGGCGCATACATCAGACGAGCCTCGATCAGCTTGTCCAGACCCAGTAGCGTAGGTGTTCTGCGTAACTCGTCACCCACGAGCTGATTCGCGCTGTCTGGACCATCGAGTTCCAGCACGGCCTTGAATGTCACTTCCAGCAAATCGATCGATGGCGCTTCAGCCAGATAGCCTTTCAGCAGATTCAAGCCCTCGCGCGCACGATGGACTGCGCGATAGCCCTCCATCAGCCGCTGCGCGACCAAGGCCACATGGGGCACACTTTGTTGCTCGACCCGACGCCAGGCCAGCAGCGCGCCTTCGATATCGTCCTTGGCACGCAGACAATCACCAATCAGAATCATGGCCCGCACATTATTGCGATCGTAAGAGAGGGCTTTATCGAGCGTGGCCAGTGCAACGTCCGGATTTGCGTGCACCAATTCATCTTGGGCGAGCTCGCAATGAAACTGGGCGATTTCTTTCTGATAGGCGCCGGCACCAGATTCCTGCAAAGCGAGCGCTGCCTGCATGGCCCGCTTCCATTCTTTTTCACGCTGATAAATTTCCAACAGTGCTCTGCGGGCCTGCGCACCGTATTGCGACTGAGCGAGCTGATCAAAGGTTTCTTCGGCCCTGTCCAGCAGGCCGGCTTTCAGGTAATCCTGGCCCAGCTCATAGCGCGCCTGACTGGCCAGTTCGGGCGATAAATCGGCGCGCGCCAGCAAATTCTGATGAACGCGTACCGCGCGCTCGATATCGCCACGACGGCGAAATAGATTACCCAGTGCGAAATGCAGTTCAGCGGTTTCCGGATCCAGCCGCGCAATCTCGACAAAGATATCAATGGCCTTGTCAGGCTGCTCGTCGAGAAGCGCATTGAGCGCTTTGTAATAACTGCGTGGCAAGCTGCGAGATTCCGCGATGACGTGACGGATATCGACACGCGCGGCAATCCAGCCTAGACCAAAGCAGACAGGGATGACCAGCAGCCACCAGACTTCAAATTCCATCGCGGTATCCGTTTGAGAAAAATGAGGTCATCACAAGCCAATCTGCTCCATGACGGCATCAGGCATCGGGGGCTGGGCTCGGACCCGAGCAAGCGTCTCCGCAGCTTTTTGCTGTTGTTCGCTTTCTTTTTTCTGCTTGGTCAGCGTCTGGCGGTAGCGCAGGACGGTGCTGGTCATGGCCAGTACACCGAGCACTGCACCGGCAATAAAAAATGCCAGCAGCAGCAAAATCAGGGGTGCCTTGGCACTCGTGTTCCAGAAAAGATGCAAGACCACTTCATCGGTATTTTTCAGCGCGAAGCCAAAAAACATCAGGAACAAGCCTATCGCAAATAGCCTGAAAATTATCTTCATGAGTGCGGGCAGATGAGCAAGGGAATACGTGCGGGCATTTTACGCCAAAAAAAAATGGCATCCTGCCGGATGCCATTTTTGTTCAGTGTCTGCCTAGTTATCGATGATGGGTTGTCCGACCATCGCATCCACCCGTTCGCGCAACTCCTTGCCCGGCTTGAAGTGTGGTACCCGCTTTTCAGGGACCATCACCGTGTCACCGGACTTGGGATTGCGGCCAATTCTGGGCGGCCTGCTGTTGAGCGAAAAGCTGCCAAAACCACGAATCTCGATGCGCTGACCATGGGTCAGCGCATCGCTCATCGCGTCCAGCAGCGTCTTGACCGCGAAATCCGCATCCTTGGCTACCAGTTGCGGATAACGCTCGGCCAGACGGGCAATCAGCTCCGATTTGGTCATCAACGACTTCCGGATCAGCTCTTGTTATCAAGCTTGGCCTTGAGCAGCGCGCCCAGGCTGGTGGTACCGGAAGCAGCCGCCGAGTCATTGGACATTTTTTGCATCGCGTCCTGTGTATCGGCACTGTCTTTGGCTTTGATCGACAACTGAATGCTGCGAGCCTTGCGATCGAGGTTGATGATCAACGCCTCGATCTGGTCGCCTTCTTTCAGCTGCGTCGTTGCATCTTCCACGCGATCGCGCGAGATTTCCGATGCACGCAGGTAGCCTTCGACTTCTTCCGACAACTGGATCACGGCGCCTTTGGCTTCAACCGACTTGACCACGCCATGGACCAATGCACCTTTGTCATTCATTGCGCAATAGTTGTTGAACGGATCACCTTCGAGCTGCTTGACGCCCAGCGAGACACGCTCACGCTCGACATCGATCGCCAGCACGACAGCTTCGAGCTCATCACCCTTCTTGAACTTGCGAACGGCTTCTTCACCGGTTTCAGTCCATGAGAGATCGGACAGGTGAACCAGGCCATCGATGTTGCCGGCCAAGCCAATAAAGACACCGAAGTCAGTGATGGATTTGATCGCGCCGGAGACTTTGTCACCTTTCTTGTGGGTGATTGCGAAATCATCCCAAGGGTTTGCCTTGCACTGTTTCATGCCGAGGCTGATACGGCGACGCTCTTCGTCGATTTCCAGCACCATGACTTCGACTTCGTCGCCCAGCTGAACCACTTTAGACGGTGCGACATTCTTGTTGGTCCAGTCCATTTCGGAGACGTGTACCAGACCTTCGATACCCTGCTCGACTTCCACGAATGCGCCGTAGTCGGTCAGGTTGGTCACCTTGCCGAACAGGCGAGTGCCTTGCGGATAGCGACGTGACAGGCCAGTCCATGGATCGTCGCCCAGTTGCTTGACACCCAGGGAGACGCGGTTCTTTTCCTGATCGTATTTGAGGACCTTGGCCGTGATTTCCTGACCCACTTGCAGTACCTCGGACGGGTGACGCACACGACGCCATGCGAGGTCGGTAATGTGCAGCAAACCATCGATACCACCGAGATCGACGAATGCACCGTAGTCGGTGATGTTTTTGACGATACCGGTAACGACGGTACCTTCTTTCAGGGTTTCCATCAGCTTCGCACGCTCTTCGCCCATCGAGGCTTCGATGACGGCGCGACGCGACAGCACGACGTTGTTACGCTTGCGGTCCAGCTTGATGACCTTGAATTCCATGGTCTTGCCTTCGTACGGCGTGGTGTCCTTCACAGGACGGGTGTCGACCAACGAACCCGGCAAGAAGGCACGGATGCCATTGGTCAGAACAGTCAGACCGCCCTTGACCTTGCCGCTGACAGTACCAGTCACCAGCTCGCCCGACTCCATCGCTTTTTCGAGCGAGAGCCAGCTTGCCAGGCGCTTAGCCTTGTCACGCGAGAGGATGGTGTCACCGAAACCGTTTTCGAGCGACTCGATGGCAACGGAAATGAAGTCACCGACATTGACTTCGAGCTCGCCGTTGTCATTCTTGAATTCTTCGATAGGGATGAACGCTTCGGACTTCAGTCCGGCGTTAACGATCACGAAATTGTGGTCAAGGCGAACGACTTCAGCCGAAATGACCTCTCCGGAGCGCATATCCTGGCGCTGCAGCGATTCAGCAAATAAAGCGGCAAAGCTTTCCATGCCGGAAGATGCGGGGGATTGAGTAGCAGTAGACATAAATTAGGAAGGTTAGCCAACCAAAGCGGAATTGCCGGGGCTGGGTTAGGTTTTTCAACACCTTGCGACGCGTTGCGCATCACGAGGCACCGGGCACGACATTTACTGCGGTACTGACTGGTACCAGCCAAGTACTTTTTCGACCGCCTGCTCGATTGTCATCTCTGATGTATCGAGCAAATGAGCGCCTTCGGCTGGTTTCAGGGGAGCTACGGCGCGCTCGGTATCGCGCGCGTCGCGTTCTCGCAAATCCTGCAAAAGGGCAGGCATATTAGCAGGAAAACCTTTGCCAATCAATTGCTTATAGCGCCTGTCGGCACGCGCTTCGACGCTCGCCGTCAGAAAAACCTTCAGACCGGCATCCGGAAAAATCACCGTGCCCATGTCGCGACCATCTGCCACCAGACCGGGCGCCCGACGAAAACCATGCTGCAGATCCACCAGGGCGCTACGCACCCCCGGCAGCGTCGCGATGCGAGAGGCGGCAATACCGATTGCTTCAGCGCGAATTGCGTCAGAAACCTCGCGTCCTGACAGAAGTATGCGCTCACCTTCGAACCTGACGTCCAGCCCTGCAGCAATGCGCACCAGCTCGGGCTCGTCACCGAGATGAATGCCGACCTCGGTTGCCGCCAGTGCCGTCAGCCGATAAAGCGCGCCCGAATCCAGCAAAGCAAATCCCAGGATCTGCGCCACCCGGCTGGCGACCGTGCCCTTGCCGGAGGCCGTTGGGCCATCGATGGTGATGACGGGAATGCGGTTCATGGGAATTCAGTCGTGGTGAACGATGCCGGCAAACGCATCGAAATAATCGGGGAAGGTCTTGGCCACACAAGCGGGATCATTGATGCAGACCGAAGTTCCCTTGCGCGCGACACCATCCAGGCTGGCGAGCGAAAAGCACATGGCCATGCGGTGATCGTCATAGGTATCAATGGTCGCTGGCTGCAGTGTCGTGGGGGGCGTGACCTGCAAATAATCACTGCCCTCTTCCACCACCGCACCAAGTTTGCGCAGCTCGGTCGCCATGGCGCTGAGCCTGTCCGTCTCTTTCACGCGCCAGCTGCCAATATTTCGCAGGGTGCTGGTACCGTCGGCATACAAGGCCGCCACCGCAATGGTCATGGCTGCATCGGGAATATGATTGAAGTCGGCATCAATGGCTTTCAACACGCCGCCCGAGCGCGCTTCGATCCAGTTCTCGCCCATCGTAATGTGTGCGCCCATGCGCTCGAGCGCCTCGACGAATCGCACATCACCCTGAATACTGAATTTGCCTACACCCTCAACCCGGACCGGACCGCCAGCAATCGCACCCGCTGCAAGGAAATACGATGCCGAGGATGCATCCCCCTCAACATGCAGCACACCCGGACTCTGGTATTTCTGCCCCGGTGCGATACGAAACGCAGACCAGCCCTCGCGTTCCACGACCACACCAAAACGCTGCATGAGGTTCAGGGTAATTTCTATGTAAGGCTTGGAAATCAGTTCACCCACCACATCAATGCGCAACGCATGGTCACGCGCAATCAGCGGTGAGGCCATGAGCAGCGCGGTCAGAAACTGGCTGGAGACATTGCCACGCACTTGCATGACTTGAGGATGCAAATTACCCGCGTGAATATGCAAAGGCGGGAAACCCGGCTGACCGGTGTAATCAATGCGCGCACCTGCTGCATTGAGTGCGTCGACCAGATCGCCAATAGGCCGCTCATGCATGCGCGGCACACCGTGCACGGTGTAATCACCACCAATGGCAGCCAGCGCTGCAGTCAGCGGACGAATCGCGGTGCCCGCATTACCCATGAACAGATCTGCGGATTGCACAGGGAATCGCCCTGCTGCACCGGTCACAACATAATCCTGGCTTTCGCCATGCTGCTGCCACGGCACGCCGAGTTTCTGCAATGCGGCCAGCATGACCTGAGTGTCGTCGGAGGAAAGCAGTTCGCGAATCTCGGTCGTACCACTGGCCAGCGCCGCGAGTAGCAGCATGCGATTGGAAATGCTTTTCGAGCCGGGCAGTCTGACCACGCCGCGCGCCAGGGATCCTGGCGTCAGTGCGAGGTCATGAGGATAGGTTTTCATTGCGTCAGTCTCCGCCTTGCTCAAACGATCGGGCTTGCTCCGCAGCTTCAATGGCAGCGATCCATCCCTGTCGCGCCGCCTGCGCACTGCCGAATATTTTTTCCAGTGCAGGACCATCGCCTTGTTCGAGCAAACCACGAATCTGACTCAGCTTGGCCATGTAGGCATCCAATTCACCGAGCAAGGCGCTACGGTTGGCCAGAGCAATGTCGCGCCACATTTCAGGCGACGAGCCTGCAATCCGCGTGAAGTCACGAAATCCACTGGCCGCATACTGAAACAACCTCGCCGCATCCGGACGCGCAGCGATATCCGCCACCAGCGCATAGGCCAGTACATGCGGCAAATGACTGACTGCTGCAAATACGGCGTCGTGTTCTTCGGCAGTCAGATGATGAACCAGCGCACCGCAGCGCTGCCAGGCATCCGTGACGCGATCAACTGCCGACACTGGATTTTCAGGCAAGGCCGTGAGGATGATTTTTTTACCGGCGTACAGATCGGACAATGCGGCTTCAGGACCATTTTGTTCACGCCCTGCAATCGGGTGGCCGGGCACGAATTGATGAATTTTGCTGCCCAAGGCAGCACGCGCCGCAGCGACCACATCGGTCTTGGTACTGCCTGCATCCGTGACTACCGTATCGGCAGCCAAATGTGGCGCCATGGCATGCAACAGCGACGCAGTTTGTGCGACTGGTGCTGCAATCAAGATCAAATCAGCACCCGATACTGCCTGTGCGACATCCGCAGTGTGACTGTCAATGATGCCGAGCTCAGCAGCACGCACCAAGGTTTCAGGTCGTCGCCCCACCCCCAGCACTTCATTGACCGCACCCGATTTTTTCAGGGCCAGTGCGAATGAGCCACCGATCAGGCCAACGCCAAAGATGGCGATTTTTTTGAAAGCGGCCATGATCAGGCAAGCACGGATTTCAGGGCAATGATGAAGGCCTCATTTTCTTCAGGCAAGCCAATCGAGACACGCAGCCATTGCGGCAAACCATAATTTCCGACCGGCCGCACGATAATGCCTTGCTTGAGCAAGGCCAGATTGACTTTGGCACCGGCATTCTCCTCATCACCTGCTCGGAACAACACAAAGTTGCCGACCGAGGGCACATAGGCGATACCCATCTGATCAAACGCCGTGGTCAGCTGGCGATAGCCTTGCGTATTGATCTCCGCACTCTTTTTCAGAAAAGCCTCGTCCTGCAAGGCAGCAATCGCCGCCGCTTGCGCTAGAGAATTCACATTGAATGGCTGGCGCAGGCGATTCATCAGATCCGTCAGTCCCGGCTGCGCAATGCCAAAACCAATACGCAAACCGGCAAGCCCGTAGGCTTTGGAAAAGCTGCGCGAAACAATCAGGTTGGGGTACTGCGCCACCCACGCCAATGCGTCATAGCGCTGCGCGGGCGACAGGTATTCGGTGTAGGCCTCATCGAGAACGATAACGACATGCGATGGCACTGATTGTATGAAGGCAGCAATCTGCTCGCCTTCGATGAAGGTACCGGTGGGATTATTGGGATTGGCAACGAAGACCAGACGCGTGTCATCGGTGATCGCAGCGCGCATGGCAGGCAAATCATGACCAAAATCTTTTGCCGCCACCACAATGGCGCGCGCACCGATCGCCTGCGTGGCCAGCGGGTAAACAGCGAATGAATACTGCGAATACACCACGCTTTGTCCGGGCGAGACCAGCGATCGCGCTGCCAGCTCAAGAATGTCATTACTGCCATTCCCCAGCGTGATCCAGTCAGTCGGGACACCAAACTTGGCACTGATCGCCGCCTTCAAATCAAAGCCATTCGAATCCGGATAACGCGACAGATCCGCAATCGCGGCCATCATCGCCTGCTTTGCGGAATCGGGAATACCGAGCGGGTTTTCATTCGACGCAAGCTTGACGATGCGCGCCTCATCAAGCCCGAACTCGCGAGCTACTTCGGATATCGGTTTGCCACCCTGATAGGGTGCAATCGCGCGAACGTAATCAGGACCAAAGTTCATGGGCATGGCCAATCAATTAAACAAAAATCAGGATGCGTGAGGATATGAGCCAAGCACTTTGAAGAACGCTGCCTGTGCCTGCAATTCGGCCAGCGCCTGCGCGACTTTGGCGTCATTGGCATGACCTTCGATATCGACATAGAAGTAATAATCCCAGCCGCCAGTCCGTGCAGGGCGCGATTCAAAACGCGTCATTGACACACCATGCCGGGCCAGTGGCGCAAGCAGTTCATACACTGCACCAGGCTTGTTGGGGACTGACAGCACCAGCGAAGTCTGATCCTTGCCGGATGCGGACGGCATCAGACGTCCCACGACAAAAAAACGAGTACGGTTGTGCGGATCATCCTGAATATGCGCATGCACAATCGAGAGTCCGTAGCGCTTGGCTGCCATTTCGCTGGCAATAGCAGCGACTTGCCCATCTTCCGAGGCCATGCGTGCGGCCTCGCCATTGGAGGCGACCGCCTGCCGCTCGACGTTGGGGTAATGCTGATTCAGCCAGGACTGGCATTGCGCCAGTGCTTGCGAGTGCGCGCAGATGCGAGTGACTTGCTCCATGTTGCCGCTGCGGGTCATCAGGCTGTGATGCACCGGCAGCGCAACTTCGCCACTGATGGACAGCGTGGTTTGCAGCAGCAAATCCAGCGTGCGGTTGATAGTGCCTTCAGTAGAATTTTCGACAGGCACAACACCGAATCCGGCCGTACCCGCCTCGACTGAACGGAAGACTTCATCGATGGATACGCAAGGCAGCACCTCGACGGCTTGACCAAATTGCCGCCAGACAGCCTGCTCGCTGTAAGTTCCTACTGGTCCGAGAAAAGCGACCGTAACGCGATTTTCAAGTGCGCGGCAGGCCGACATCACTTCACGGAAAATCGATTGCAAGTCGGAAGACAGCAGCGGGCCGGGATTGGCATTGGCGACGCGCGCCAGCACCTGGGCTTCACGTTCGGGACGAAATACCGGCGCATTGGTTTCAGCCTTCACATGACCCACCTGCTGGGCAACACGTGCACGCTCATTGAGAAGAGCGAGCAATTGCGCATCGATCGCATCGATCTGATCACGCAGCGGTTTGAGTTTGTCGTCGCTCATGGCAGCCTGCCTGTGTTGTTATGTTGTACGGCGCTGGCAGTTCATCGGACGAATGCGGATGCCGCGATCAGCTCGCGTCAGCCTCATCCGTACCGCCGTCGTCCTCGCTATCGGCCTCGAGAATGCGCTGCAAGCCCGAGAGTTTTGCACCATCTTCCACCGCGATCAGCGTCACGCCTTGCGTGGCGCGACCCATTTCACGAATCTCGGATACTCGGGTACGAATCAAAACGCCACCAGTGGTGATCATCATGATCTCATCCGTGGAATCCACCAGCGTTGCAGCGACCACTTTACCGTTACGCTCGCTGGTCTGGATGGCAATCATGCCCTTGGTGCCGCGACCATGACGGGTGTACTCGGTAATCGGTGTGCGTTTGCCAAAACCATTCTCGGTCGCCGTGAGCACCGACTGCTGTTCATTTTGCGCGACCAGCAAGGCGATCACAAGCTGGCCTTCTTCCAGATTCATGCCGCGTACACCACGCGCGGTACGGCCCATTGGGCGCACGTCATTCTCGTCAAAACGCACAGCCTTGCCGGCATCGGAGAACAGCATCACATCATTTTTTCCATCTGTAAGCGATGCACCAATCAGGAAATCGCCTTCATCAAGGTCCACGGCAATGATGCCTGCCTTGCGCGGATTGCTAAAATCCGAGAGCGGTGTCTTCTTGACTGTACCCAGCGACGTCGCCATGAATACATAGCGATCTTCAGGGAAAGTGCTGTTTTCACCGGAGAGTGGCAGGACCACCGTGATTTTTTCACCCTCCTGCAACGGGAACATGTTCACGATGGGCTTGCCGCGCGATGTGCGCGAACCCTGAGGCACTTCCCAGACCTTGAGCCAGTACATTCGACCACGGTTGGAGAAGCACAGCATGTAATCGTGGGTATTGGCGATGAACAGCTGTTCGATCCAGTCGTCTTCCTTGGTCGCCGCCGCCTGCTTGCCACGTCCACCGCGCTTTTGCGCACGGTACTCTGACAGTGGCTGAGATTTCATGTAACCGGTATGCGACAGCGTCACGACCATATCTTGTGGCGCGATCAGATCTTCGGTACCGAGGTCAGTGGCATTGATTTCGATCTGCGAGCGACGTACATCCTTGTTACCCTCGCCGTATTCATTGCGCGCAGCGATGAGTTCATCGCTGATGATCGTTGTCACACGATCGGGACGCGCCAGAATATCGAGCAGATCGGCAATCTGCATCATGACTTCTTTGTATTCGTTGACGATCTTGTCCTGCTCCAGGCCAGTGAGGCGCTGCAGACGCATTTGCAGGATTTCCTGCGCCTGATCATCGGAGAGCTTGTAAAGACCGTCCGACTGCAATCCATAATGACGCGGCAGGTTTTCGGGACGGAAAGCAGTAATACCACCGACATTTTCATCACCCGTACGTGCCAGCATTTCGCGCACCAGCAAGGAATCCCAGGAACGCGCCATCAATTCGGCTTTTGCCACCGGCGGTGTGGGTGCTGCTTTGATGATGGCGATGAATTCGTCGATATTGGCCAAGGCCACAGCGAGACCCTCAAGCACATGACCACGCTCGCGCGCCTTGCGCAATTCGAAGACGGTCCGACGGGTCACGACCTCGCGGCGGTGCGACAGGAAGCACTCCAGCATCTGCTTGAGGTTGAGCAGCTTGGGCTGACCATCGACCAGCGCCACCATATTCATGCCAAAGGTGTCTTGCAGCTGGGTCTGCTTGTACAAATTGTTCAGTACCACTTCAGGCAGCTCGCCGCGCTTGAGTTCGATCACGACACGCATGCCGGACTTGTCAGACTCATCGCGAATGTCGGAGATGCCGTCAAGCTTCTTGTCGCGCACGATCTCGGCAATGCGCTCGAGCAGGGATTTTTTATTGACCTGATAAGGCAGCTCGTCAACGATGATCGCCGAACGGCCATCGCGGATTTCTTCGAAGTGTGTGCGCGCACGCATGACGACACGACCACGACCTGTGCGATAACCATCACGCACACCGGATACGCCGTAGATGATGCCTGCAGTCGGAAAGTCCGGCGCAGGAATGATTTCGATCAACTCATCAACGGTGCAGGTCGGTGACTTCAGAACATGCAAGGCACCGTTGATCACTTCGGTAATGTTGTGAGGCGGGATATTGGTCGCCATGCCCACTGCGATACCCGAGGAGCCATTGATCAACAGATTGGGGATACGAGTCGGCAGAACGGAAGGTTCTTTTTCCTTGCCGTCGTAGTTGGGTACGAAGTCGACGGTTTCCTTGTCGATATCGGCAAGCAATTCGCTGGCAATCTTGTCGAGCCGACATTCGGTGTAACGCATCGCGGCTGCGTTATCGCCATCGATGGAACCAAAATTGCCCTGACCATCGACGAGCGTGTAGCGCAAAGAGAAATCCTGAGCCATACGTACCAGCGTGTCATAGATGGCCTGGTCGCCGTGGGGGTGATATTTACCCATGACTTCACCGACCACACGCGCACATTTCACATAGGGCCGGTTCCATACATTGCTGGTTTCATGCATGGCGAACAAGACACGTCGATGCACCGGCTTGAGACCATCACGCACATCAGGTAACGCGCGGCCCACGATCACACTCATTGCGTAATCGAGATAGCTTTTGCGCATCTCTTCTTCGAGAGAAATCGGGATCGTTTCTTTGGCGAATTGGTCCATTGGCAGACTGAAAATTGACTCGTTTTCTTGCGGTGGCACCGGGCGCAATCAGCGGCGCCTTGTCCAGACTTGTAAACCCGAAATTTTACCATGCCGCCCTTGTCCAAGAGGCTTACTTCTGCCCCTTCCTGCAAACCATCTTCTGAGCTATTGCAGTTGACTTTTTGATTTTTTTAAAAGTGCTTTTTCGCTCGAATGCGAGACTGAAATCGCACTTCGGGCCCGCATTCGAACAAGCACCGCAAGGCAAATGACAACCCGCGCCGACAGGCGACGATGGAAGGAACACAAGCATGCGCTTACGATCCAATTTGATAATGGCGGTTCTGGCTAGCTCAAGCTTGCCAGCCTTGAGCGCAGCGTCTCCTGTCGCCACACCCGGCTATTTGCAAGACTCAGGGGGCAAGGTAGTGATGAGCGGCAGTGGCGCATGCTGGCATACCAGCGACTGGACACCAGCCAAGGCAGTGATCGTTGGCTGCGATGGCGTGCTTGCCAAAGCGATTCCCATACCGCTGCCCAGCGCTCAAGCCCAGCCAGCCGCGCCGCCAGTGGCCGAGGAACCGCCGCTGGTCTTGTTACCGCCCGAGCCCGCCCCAGCGAGGCGTCCAGCCGTCGAAAAAATCACGCTCGATACCGACACCTATTTTGATTTTGACAAGGCAGAGTTGAAACCGGATGGAGAGCGCAGGCTGGACGTCATCGCTTCTCGCCTCAAGGAGATGGAGCTAGAGGTGATGGTCGCCGTGGGTCACACAGATGCGACCGGCCCGGCGGAGTACAACGAAAATCTGTCGCGACGAAGAGCCGAGGCCGTCAAGGTATTCTTTGAAAGCCGGGGCTTCACGGCAGACCGCATCCACATCGATGGCAAAGGCGAGAGCCAACCAATCGCCAGCAACGCCACTCGCGATGGCCGCGCTAAAAACCGGCGTGTTGAAGTCGAAGTTGTAGGTAAACGGCCTCGGGAGTAATTCGCTGGCTGTTTTCGTGTCAAGGCTGGCTTGCGTACAACCCGATACCGCATGCCGCCTTGTCTAACCTTGCCTCCACGAGTCGTCAAAATTTTCCAAGAGACAATTTTTCCCATCTGAAACAGCTGATGGCTCCACGACATCGCGAGGATAAATAGCACACTGCTCAGCTAGGTCTTTTTCCAAGGAATGCGCTTAACCAGTTAAAATTACACTATTGGCAGCTTGCACGGTCTCTCGACTTTCCAGATCCCACCGTGCTTGATTGTCCAAAGCATGATGGCCATTTCCCGGGAAAACATGATGAAACAAACAAACCGCACTATCCTCATTTGCTGCACGCTCCTGCTCACCAGCAGTCTCGCCTTTGCCGGCAAAGTTGCGCCCAAAGGCTACCTCGTAGATTCCGCCAACGACCCTGTCAAAAGCGGCTTTGGCCTCTGCTGGCACACTGGCACCTGGACACCCGCTGACGCGACGGTAGAGGGTTGCGATGACATGCTCAAGCCCGCACCCGTGGCCGCTCCGGCACCGGCACCAGCCCCCACACCTGAGCCCGCGCCTGCGCCTGCGCCCGAACCAGCCCCAGCGGCTCCAGCACCTGCCGAAGCTGCGGCTGAGGCACCCGCGCCAGCGCCCGCACCGGCACCAGCGCCCGCACCGGCCGCTGCAGCTGCCCCCACATCTGAAAAAGTCACCTTTGAAGCGGACACCTTCTTTGACTTCGACAAATCCACGCTCAAGCCCGAAGGCAAAGCCAAGCTGGAAGATCTGGTATCCAAACTCACTGGCACGGATATCGAAGTCGTGGTCGCTACCGGTCATACCGATTCGGTTGGCACGGATGCCTACAACCTGAAACTGTCGATGCGCCGCGCCAACGCCGTCAAAGCCTTCCTGGTATCCAAAGGCATACCGGCTGATCGCATCTTTACTGAAGGCAAAGGCGAGTCCAAGCCAGTTGCAAGCAACAAGACCTCCGAAGGTCGCGCGAAAAACCGCCGCGTTGACGTCGAAGTCGTCGGCAATCGCAAGAAATAAGCAGTACCGGTTCAAAATCGCCCCCGCCAGTGCGGGGGCTTTTTTTTGCTTGTTTGGCCCAAGACTTCTGACTTCCCACTTTCCGCTATGATGCGGAAATGAATGCCGATCCCCTTGAATTACAAAAATTCAGCGAACTCGCTCACCGCTGGTGGGACCCCAACTCCGAGTTCCGTCCTCTACATGAAATCAATCCGCTGCGACTGGAGTGGATCAACGCCATCGCACCCGTCGCAGGCAAGCGCGTCGTTGACATCGGATGTGGCGGTGGCATCCTCGCCGAAGCCATAGCAAAAAAAGGGGCGACGGTCACCGGCATCGATCTCTCTGAAAAAGCACTCAAAGTCGCTGATCTTCACAGCCTCGAGTCTGGTGTCGCAGTACGTTACGAACTCATCTCGGCTGAAGATCTCGCAGCACGCGAAGCAGGACAATATGACGTTGTCACCTGCATGGAAATGCTGGAGCACGTACCTGATCCTTCGGCCGTCATAAAAGCCTGCGCCACACTGGTCAAGCCTGGCGGCCACGTGTTCTTTTCTACACTCAATCGCAATCCGAAATCCTATCTGTTTGCCATCATCGGTGCCGAGTACGTATTGCGTCTGCTGCCACGGGGCACACACGATTACGCCAAGTTCATCACGCCTGCCGAGTTGTCGCAGTACAGCCGCAATGCAGGACTGGAAGTTGACGCTGCCAAAGGCATGACCTACAACCCCTTCACCAAGATTTACTCGCTCAATCAGGACACCGATGTGAATTACCTGATTGCCTGCAGCAGGCCCGCCTGAGTCAAATTCCAATGCACGCAAACCTGCCCGCGCCAAAGGCGCTGCTGTTTGATCTGGATGGCACCCTGGCCGATACCGCCCCTGATTTGGCGGCCGCCGTCAATAAAATGCGTCACGACCGCGGGCTGGAGGTGACTTCTTTTGATGTGCTGCGACCGCTCGCCTCCGCTGGTGCGCGTGGCCTGATCGGCGCCGCCTTTGGCATTGCCCCGGGCGATGACGACTACGATGCGATGCGCGTTGAATTCCTCGCCAACTATGCCGCCAGCATCGCCGTCCACACGCGACTGTTTGATGGCGTCCATGATCTTCTCGTTAGTCTGGAATTGCGAGGACTGCATTGGGGCATCGTCACCAACAAACCTGCGCTCTACACCGATGCATTGGTACCCTTGATACGGCTGGGACATGCGGGATGCATCATCTCGGGCGACACCACGCCCCATGCGAAACCGCATCCCGAACCCTTGCTGGAAGCTGCGCGGCGATTGCAACTGTCACCGGAAGATTGCTGGTACATCGGCGACGACTTGCGCGACATACAAGCTGGCAAAGCTGCCGGCATGCCCACCATCGCCGCCGCCTGGGGCTATTGCGGACATACCGAGCCGCACAGCTGGCAAGCCGATGTAACGGCAGCGCAACCACTCGATCTGCTTGCGCTGCTGCGCACTTGAATTAACTCGCAGCGACCCAAGCTAAGGGATTACAATGGCAGCACTGCATTGGGGGCGACCTGGTTTCGACAGGGGTTGCAAAGCAGCGCAGGGCATACCGAGGGCTGGTCACCTCGTAAATCCAACCGGAAATGCTTAAATGCAAACGATGAATCTTACGCTCTCGCAGCGTAAACCCCTAGGAACTTAATAACTTCTTAGCTCTACACCGTCTTGTCGCTGGGGCGGGCTGGCAACAGCAGTAGAGTCATACACAGCGAATCGCATTGCGTCGGGTTACTTGGCGCAGTGTTAAATCAAGGTGACTCGTCTTGCCGCAGCGTGTGTGTCCGCGTCGGCAAGGTTAAATCCAAAAGACAACACTAAGTATGTAGAACTGTCTGTAGAGTGCTTCTGGACGCGGGTTCGATTCCCGCCGCCTCCACCACTTGTTAAAAAACCAACCGCTCTCGGTTGGTTTTTTTTCGCCTCCAATCCCCAGTATCTGCGCCATTTCAGCCGACTGCCTCGCGAGCGTGTTTAGCCAAAAATCTATTTTCGCCACCCAAAACAGGCCATTTTTAGTCTCTGTTCTCTGTTTGCCTCGCGAGCGCTCTCGCGGCCATCTCTAGTATTTATGCGGGTTTTCGGGCCGATGATTGTGAAAACAATCTTGCTATCAATAAAGAATCGAATTCTCTCGATTAGTTCACTAAAGGTATTTCTTGCCAGCTTGTCGTGTACGCAGGAGATTTTCGTTCCTGCCGCATACTCCAGTCTTCCCCAGCATCCTGCGACGATATCCTAATCACGCCACGCCCAAATCGCTGGTTCACCCGATCTAGCACCGACATGAGTTTCGACTCTCCAGCTGGTTCAGCCTCAGCGAACAAATCTTCTTGTCTCTTCGAATTCGGAGTAATTTCACTGAGCATAATTCCTGCCTTCTTGTACACGTACTCAGGTCGCCATATTTGATCGACCAAGTGACTCGCCCAGCGATTGATAAGAAGACTGCTGTCTGTTGGCGTAACTAATGGCACGGCCATTGATGGGTGGTACTGCGGAAGTTCAGGACGAAATCTATTGGTCCGCAGGAACACCTGCAGCATCGCGGCATACGATTGTTGTGCTCGCAACTTGGCACAGGCGTTCTCTACAAATAAAGCAACTGCGGCTTTTAGGGATGCCACATCCCGAACAGGACTACCAAAGCTACGGCTGGCGATGATCTGCTGGCGCGCAGGAGTGACTTCTTCCATGCCCACACATGCCACCTCTTGTACCTCGCGCTGAATCTTCTCGAGAACCACGCCGAACTCCGCTCTCAGTGTTGGCGCATGAGCGGCCTTCAAATCCTGAACTGATTCTATGCCGTACTCAATTAACCTTGG
>JBDKLM010000023.1:0-65632 GCA_039806005.1 Pseudomonadota bacterium | reverse complement strand
CTTCACGATGATCACCATGGCCTTGTCGCAGATGCTGTTCTTTGTTTTTCTGCAGGCGCCGTTTACGGGTGGAGAAGACGGATTGCAGTCCATTCCGCGCGGTACCCTGCTGGGCACCATTGATCTTAAAAATGATCTGACCATGTACTACATCGTGCTCGGTATCGTGGTGGCTTCTTTCCTGCTGGTGGTGCGCATTATTCACTCTCCGTTTGGTCAGGTACTCAAGGCAGTTCGCGAGAATGAGCCGCGCGCGATATCACTCGGTTATGACGTTGATCGTTACAAGCTGCTCGCTTTTGTTTTGTCTGCTGCACTCGCAGGGCTGGCGGGCTCGACCAAGGCGCTCGTGCTGGGCTTCGGCACGCTGACTGATGTGCACTGGTCGATGTCGGGTTTAGTCGTACTGATGACACTGGTCGGCGGCATGGGAACGCTGTTTGGTCCGGTGCTGGGTGCCATCATCATCATTGCGTTGGAAAACAAACTGGGTGATCTGGGTACCTGGCTGGCTTCGGTGACTCGTATCGAGTGGTTCAATACGATAGGCGAGTCGGTCACCATGGTGACGGGTTTGATCTTTGTGATTTGCGTGCTGGCTTTCCGGCGCGGCATTATCGGTGAGCTGGTGGCGCGTTTGCGCTGATGAGTCCGTCAACTGAGGAAGCGCTGATTAAATAAATGCAGAAATTTTTGTGGCAAGTTCAATGGAGCCAAGCAGTTGATCTTATGGATCCCCGCGTCGCATGGCTGTGCCGGCTCGCCATAAAACGTAGATTTATTCAGCGTCTCCCTAATTCTTCTGAGAGCGATCTGTATGAGTAATCCAAAATTTCACTGGGACGATCCTTTGTTGCTGGACCAGCAGCTGACGTCGGATGAGCGCATGGTGCGCGATGCTGCTGCTGCCTATGCGCAGGAAAAACTGATGCCTCGCGTGCTGGAGGCATTTCGCCATGAAAAAATGGATACCGCGATTTTTCGCGAAATGGGTGAGCTGGGTTTGTTCGGCCCCACCATTCCTGCTGAATATGGTGGCGCAGGCCTGAACTATGTGAGCTATGGCTTGATTGCGCGCGAGATCGAACGCGTAGATTCCGGATTTCGTTCGGTGATGAGTGTGCAAAGCTCGCTGGTGATGGTGCCTATTTTTGAGTTCGGCAGCGAAGCACAGAAGCAGAAATATCTACCCAAGCTCGCGACCGGTGAGTGGGTGGGCTGTTTCGGTTTGACCGAGCCCAATCATGGCTCCGATCCCGGTAGCATGGAAACGAGAGCCAAGCGAGTGGATGGCGGTTATTCGCTGAGTGGTGCCAAGATGTGGATCACCAACAGTCCCTTGGCGGATGTGTTTGTCATCTGGGCCAAGGATGATGAGGGTGATATCCGTGGCTTTATTCTGGAAAAAGGATGGAAGGGACTGAGCGCGCCCAAGATTCAGGGCAAGGTTGGCATGCGGGTTTCGACCACCGGTGAAGTCGTGATGGACAATGTCTTCGTCCCCGAAGAAAACATGCTGCCCAATGTGCGCGGCCTCAAAGGTCCGTTTACCTGCCTCAATTCTGCACGCTACGGCATCGCCTGGGGTGCTTTGGGTGCGGCAGAATTTTGCTGGCATACCGCGCGTCAGTACACGCTGGATCGCAAGCAGTTTGGCCGTCCACTGGCAGCGACACAGCTGGTGCAGAAAAAACTGGCTGACATGCAGACCGAAATCACACTGGGTTTGCAGAGCTGCCTTCGTTTGGGTCGGATGAAGGACGAGGGTACGGCGGCGGTGGAAATCACCTCCATTCTGAAGCGTAATTCAGGTGGCAAGGCACTCGACATAGCGCGTACTGCACGCGACATGTTGGGCGGCAATGGCATCAGCGATGAATATGGCGTCATTCGCCATGTGGTGAATCTGGAGGTCGTCAATACCTATGAAGGTACGCACGACGTGCATGCACTGATTCTGGGTCGTGCGCAGACGGGACTGCAGGCGTTCTTCTAATACGCTATACAGTCTGCTTGCTGGCCTGATGCGTTGCCGACATGCGGCGTTCGTGCGCAAGGAAAGCGTCGTGCGTGCTCAGGAAGATTTGATTGCGCATCGTTTCACCCAGCGGTGTGCTGCGCAATCGGTCGAGTACCGGACCCTTGATCTCGGCGAATTGAAGTCGTATATCTCGCTCTGCCAAAGTTTTTTCCATATCGGTCAGTATCGCGAGTGCTGTGGAGTCCAGTTGATTGACGGCTGAGAGTACCAATAGCACGGTGCGCGTGCTGGTGTTCGATTGAATCAGGCTTTCGATTTTTTCTTCGATGATTTGGGCGTTTGCAAAATAGAGACTTTCATCGATGCGCAAGGCCACTAATCCGGGCAAGGTTTCGACTTGGTGTCGATCGATGTTACGAAAATGCTCGGTGCCCGGTACACGACCGACGATGGCCATGTGTGGATGACTGCTGCGCCAGACCAGAACGGCTAACGACAGTGCGACACCCAGCAAGATTCCTTCTTCCACGCCCAGAAAAATCACGCCAGCCAAGGTGAGTAGTAGCGATACAGCATCGGCCTTGTCATACCGCCAGGCTTCGCGCAGCGTGTGCCAGTCGAGCAACCCAAGCACGGCGACGATGATGGTGGCAGCCAGAACACTGATGGGCAGATAGTAAAACCAGCCGGTGAACGCAGAGATTACGATGGCCATCAGCACTGCAGAAATAACACCAGCAGCAGGTGTATTGGCACCGGCCGAGAAATTGACCACCGAACGCGCAAACCCACCGGTGACTGGATAGCCTCCGGACAAAGCACTGGCGATGTTGGCTGCGCCTATGCCGAGGAGTTCACGGTCAGGTGATATGCGTTGTCCGCGTTTGAGCGCCAGAGATTGTGCGACCGAGACACTCTCCACAAATCCCACCAGCGAAATCAGCAGTGCAGGCAGCCACAAGGCTTCGGCCTGTTGCCAGCTGATCGGCGGCAGCACCAGGTGAGGCAGGCCCGAGGGTACATCACCCACGATGGCCACATGAGCGCTTTGATGAATACCGGTGCTGGCGACGATGATGGTCGAGATGATCACTACCGCCATGGGCGCGAGCTTGGTGAGCAGTTCGGCTGGTTTGTCAGCAACGCCTATCGCTTTCAGTGCAGGGGCGAGGCCCGAGCGCGCAAAAAACAGGAATATCAGCGCAGCAATGCCGATGAGCGTGGTATCAACGTTGATGGCTGAGATTTGATCCGCCAGACCCTTGATGATGACGATGATGCTGCCGCCGGGGAGTGGTATGCCCAACAGGTATTTGAGCTGTCCCATCGTAATCAAAATCGCCGAGCCGGATATGAAGCCGCTGATGACGGGATGACTGAGAAAGTAGGCGAGAAAGCCGAGTCGCAGCAATCCTGCGACAAACAGAATCAGACCTGACATCAGCGCCATCAGCACAGCGAGCATGATGTAGCTCTCTGAGGCGGGCGCCGCCAAGGGTGTCAGCGCACTGGCTGTCATCAGCGATGCCACTGCGACCGGTCCCACAGCGAGCGTCATGCTGCTGCCGAAGAATGCGTAGGCGAACAGCGGAAGAATGCTGGCATAAAGACCGATCTGGGGCGGCAGTCCCGCGAGCATGGCATACGCAAGGCTCTGCGGTATCAGCATCACGGTGACGATGAGTCCTGCAGTGAGGTCGCCACTGAGCCATGGACGCTGATACTGACGCATCCAGTTCGGTAGTTGAAGCATCGGCGTTAATCTGTTTCGGTTCGCGCCAGCCACTCATGCCCTTTGAGCATGAGATTCCAGTACACCCAAGGCAGGATATTTTTTTTCAGTATCCAGGCGGACAAGCGAGGCACGGTCGGTGTCAGCGGGAAGGTGGGCAGCAGTTTGCCCCCGAAACCGAATTCTGCCAGCACGATGCGGCCTTTCTCTACTGTCAGAGGACAGGATCCGTAGCCATCGTATTTCGTCGGTAACGCGCGGCCACTGCGTGCGGCGAGCAGGTTTTCAGCGACGACGACGATTTGCTTGCGCGCTGCGGCGGCAGTTTTTGCGTTGGGTGAGGAGCAGGCATCGCCGAGGCTGAAGATGTCGGGATAGCGTACGTGTTGCAGGGTGACCTGATTCACATCGACCCAACCATCGGCATTGGCCAACCGACTCTCGCGTACGACATCGGGCGCAGTTTGCGGTGGTACAACGTGCAGCATATCGAAGGATTTTTCGACGCGCGTCACATTGCCGCTCGCATCCTTTTCATCGAACCAGGCTTTTTTCGCTGGACCATCGACTGCCACCAGCGTCGAGGTGAAATGCAGATGCGCGTTGTAGCGTTTAACGTAGTTCATGAGCGGCGGCACAAAATCGGCAACGCCAAAAAGTACGGCACCCGCGTTATGGAAATTGACGCTGATCTTGTTCAGTACACCTCGTTGCTCCCAATCGGAGCATGAGAGGTACATCGCTTTTTGCGGCGCGCCTGCGCACTTGATCGGCATTGCCGGTTGCGTGAAGAGTGCGGTGCCGGATTTCATTTGTCTCACCAGCTCCCAGGTATAGGGCGCGAGATCGAAACGATAATTGGAAGTCACACCATTTTTTCCGAGCGTGTCTTCGAGGCCGGGAATGGCTTGCCAGTTGAGTTTCAGACCTGGTGCGACGACCAGATTCTGATAGCTGATCGGATTGCCTTTATCGATCGTGACTTTCTTATTCTCGGGATCGAAGCCTGTCACAGCGGCGCGTATCCAGGTCACGCCGGCAGGCATCACCGATGCCATGTCGCGCACGCTGTCCTGAGGATCGAATTCGCCTGCACCGACCAGTGTCCACGAGGGTTGGTAGTAATGCTTGTCGTTGGGTTCGATGATTGCGATCTGAAGATTGGGCTGGCGTTTTTTGAGACTGGCCGCCAGTCCGATGCCGGCGCTGCCGCCCCCGACGATCACGATGTCTTGTGTGTCACCCCAGTTGCAGGCGCTGGCGGCGCCGCTCGTGCTGGGTGTGGCGCGTTGGCCGCTGGCCATCTGATAGATACTCTGCGATCGGGCCCCGCTGCGGCAAAAGGCGAGGATGGGACCGGGCTTGAGCGCCAGCAGTTCGGCAAACTGGCGCGCCTGTAATTCGGTGATCTGACCGCTGACGACCGGCAGATGGATATAGTTCAGGCCGGCAGCCTCGGCCGCGCGCGCGATGGATTCGCTGCTGGGCTGGGATGGGCCGCCTTCCCCGTCGGGTCGGTTGTTGATCACGGTGCGGAAACCGAGGGCCGCGACCTCCGCCATCTCTTCCGGGCTAAGTTGTGGCGCAGTACTGAATTTGTCGGTATGACGCGTGATATTGGCTGACATGGCTAATCCTCGAAAAGCGGGTGGGTTCAGGCAGAGTGTACCCGGCAGACAGTTAATTAAAGAAAAAACATTATATTGACAAATAAAATGTTGGTCAATATAATATGAGCATTGTAATTAAATTGGAGTCCAACCATCATGAGTGAAGCGATTAAACCTCAGGTGCATGGCATTTTTGATCCTGCGACCTGGACCGTGACTTATGTGGTCTACGAGAAAGAAGGCGCTCCGTGCGCCATTATCGACTCTGTCCTGGATTACGATCCAAAATCTGGCCGCACCCGCACGGATTCGGCTGACAAGGTCATCGCCTTTGTCCGCGAAAAAAATCTCAGCGTCGCCTGGATACTCGAGACGCATGCGCATGCCGATCACTTGACCGCTGCGCCTTATATCAAGAAAAAACTGGGTGGCAAAACGGCCATCGGTGACCTTATCAGCGCCGTGCAGAAAGTATTCAAAAACATTTTCCATCTGGAGTCGGAATTTTTGACCGATGGTTCGCAATTCGATCACCTGTTGAAAGATGGCGAGCATTTCAGTATTGGCACGCTCTCGGCCAGCACGATGTATGTGCCGGGTCATACCCCGGCCTGCGTGGCGTTTCATATCGGTGATGCGGTGTTTGTGGGTGACACTATGTTCATGCCCGATGTCGGTACCGCGCGCTGCGATTTTCCTGGAGGTGATGCGAAGACTCTGTACGCCTCAGTGAAAAAGATCCTCAGCTTGCCTGAAGAAACGCGCTTGTTCATGTGCCACGATTACCCACCGACGGATCGCGCTGTGGCGTTTGAAACGACCGTGGGTGAGCAGCGCAGAAAAAATATTCATGTCCATGATGGCATCAGCGAAACCGAGTTTGTCGACATGCGTACCCGTCGAGATGCGACGCTGGAAATGCCGGTACTGATACTTCCGTCGGTACAAATCAATATCCGCGCCGGTGATCTGCCACCGGCAGAGTCGAATGGCGTGGCCTATCTCAAGATACCGCTGAATGCACTTTGATTGATCGCGAAAGCGACAAGGCATAAAAAAATCCTGCGGCAGGTGATCCTGCCGCAGGATTTTTTGTTGTGCGCGTGAACTCTGCCGTGATTACAGGCCGCCGTTTTGCTGAGCGACCATCATGTACAGCATGGGAATCGACAGCATGGTGTTGAAGCGCGATGTCAGCATCGCCAGACGCGCTGCGGCGGCTTTTTCCTCAGGCTCCACAGTAACGATGCCGAGCGCTTTTTTCTGATTGGGCCAGATGATGAACCAGACATTGAAGGCCATCACGAGGGCTAGCCACATTCCGATGCCGATGGCGTGGACGGGTTGTTTCAGACCCAGTGCCGCGACAAGGTAGCCATTCATCCAAGCCACCAGCAAGCCGGTGATGACGGTGGACAGCGCTGCCCAGCGGAACCAGAAGAGCGCGGTAGGGGCTATCACTTTGCCGATGGCCGGTTTTTGCTCATCCGGAATTTTTGGCATTGAAGGGATCTGCACGAAGTTGAAATACCAGAGCAAACCAATCCACATGACGCCCGAAATTACGTGCAGCCAGCGCATCACGAAAGCGCCCCATGCGTGTCCCATTTGCGGACCCGCACCTGCGACGCCGCTGGCAATAATCACCAGCAGTACCAAGAGCACGATCCCGGCAATGATGGTGCGTCCAAGCGATTGCAAAATTGCAGCCATAAATCCTCCAAAAATATTCAGTTCGACGCTTTGTTATTGAGGGGGGTGCGCGTCGCGTTGCACTTTTATAAAACCGGGCGAAGTATAGCCTAATGAAGCGATGGTGAAATAACACCGTGCATCGTGGTTGTTTGGAAAATTACCCCAAGTCCTTGATTTTCAAGGCCCTGCATCGCAGAGCCAGGCTAGCTCGGCATCAAATTGGGAATTATTCAGCTTTCCCCGACCCGCCATATTCCATGGATACCTGCGCGGGTGGGGTGAGGTCGCTCAATGATCGTCAGGCTCGATACGGCTGATATCGATGTGAGCGCTTCCTTCGGCTACGGTCAACGCCAGGCGTTGCGGTGCTTGGATCTGAGCGGTACGCCGAATGATCTCGCCTTGCTCGTTTCGCAGTATCGCGTAGCCCCGCTCCAGCGTGCGCTGTGGTGCAAGCAGTTCGAGTTTGCCGTGCAAGGCGTCGAGCTTGTAACGATGCGCGTCGATGCGGCTCGCATAAGCGGCTGACAATTGCCTTGCTCGGGCCGCCAACTTCGTTCGTGCCATACGCGTATCGGGCAGCGCATGCATCAGGCGCTGTCGAGCTTTGTCCAAACGATAGCGCGCCGCGACCAAGGGTGTGCTGGTGGCATGTTGCAGACGGCTCTGCAGTGTCGATAGCCGGAGTTGCTGGTGACGTATGGCAGCCCCGGGACTTTGGAGGCGATGAGCGAACCAATCCAGCGTCTGGGTGCGGTCATCCAGCTGCCGGCGCAATGCATCAGTGAGGTCATCGGCATGCTGGCCAAGGGCTGCGAACCAGTCTTCCCAAGGTGTTGCCGCCAGCTCTGCCGCTGCGGTTGGGGTTGGTGCACGCAAGTCCGCGACAAAGTCGGCAATCGTGACATCGGTTTCGTGACCAACGCCGGCAATCACGGGCATTGCGCAGTCGGCGATTGCTCGCGCCACGCCCTCGTCATTGAATGACCATAAGTCTTCCAGACTGCCGCCACCACGACAAACAATGAGCACATCGCACTCCGCGCGTTGGGATGCGGTGCGAATGGCAGTGGCGATTTTCTCGGCAGAGCCATCGCCCTGTACAGCGGTCGGGTAGAGCATGACCTGAATATGGGGCACCCGCCGTCGCAAGGCGATCAGGACGTCGCGCAAGGCAGCCGCTTGAGGGCTGGTGACGATACCGATGGTGCGCGGAAAGACAGGCAGTTCCCTTTTGCGTTCCTGATCGAAGAGCCCCTCGGAGGCCAGTCGGGATTTGAGCTTGATAAATGCTTCGTACAGATTGCCCACGCCAGCGCGGCGCATGGTCTCGACGTTGAGCTGAAAATCTCCGCGCGCTGCGTAGAGGCCAATGGTCGCTCGTACTTCGACCTTGTCGCCCTCGCGCGGACTGAAATCCACGTACTGCGCGCGCCCGCGAAACATCACCGCACGGACCTGAGCACCAGCGTCCTTGAGCGTGAAGTACCAGTGTCCGGATGCGGCGCGGGTCACGTTCGAGAGTTCGCCAGCGATCCAGGTCAGCGGGAAGCTGCGCTCCAGCAGCCGTCCCACCGTTTGATTCAGCTGCGAGACGGTCAGGATGGACGGAGCGGCGTCGTTCAAGCCCGCACCGTCGGGAAAGGCGCTGTCACTCATCGTCAGATTTTCCGGCCTGGCGCATCCGATTTGTATGCTGTTGATTTTGGATAAGTCATTGATTTCTTTGGTTAATTTTTTGCGCGATTTGCAGGCGTCACTCGAAATACTGTTGAATCAGGACCCTGGCGGTTCGGTACCGCTGTTCCCCACAAACTTGTCCACAATTTCTGTGCACAACCCGACATGGCTTTCGACAGGCATCTGATTCTGCCAACTGGGTCAACGGCATGATACTCATGTCGCTTTCATGAACTTGCCCGGGCACAGTGAAGCAGATACAGTCTGCGGCAATTTGAGTGTTCATCAGGGGAGACGGCATTTTGTTTGCGCTGATTCAGGCCGCCGGCTGGCCGATCTGGTTTTTGCTTGCAGCGTCTGTGGTCGCCGTCACGGTCATCATCGAGCGCTTATTGTACTTGCGCCGCTCGCGCATCTTGCCTTCCACCTTGCTGCCCGAAGTACTTGATGTCGTGCGCGCAGGCAGGGTGAATGCCGAAGTCATCACGCAACTGGAGCAGAATTCGCCCCTTGGTCGGGTGCTCGCTGCCGGTGTGCGACATCTGCAGTCCCCGCGTGAGGTGATGAAAGAAGCTATCGCCGATGCGGGACGTGTAAGTACTCATCACCTAGAGCGATATCTGACCACGCTGGGCACGGTAGCAACCCTGGCACCGCTGATGGGATTATTTGGTACGGTGGTCGGCATGATTGAATTATTCGGCGCGCAGCAGGGCACGATCACCGACCCGCTGCAGGTGGCCCATGGCATTTCTGTAGCGCTCTACAATACCGGTTTTGGCTTGGCGGTTGCGATGCCCGCATTGCTGTTCCATCGGCATTTTCATGCGCAGATTGATGCACTGGTGATCGACATGGAACAACAGGCGCTGCGCTTTCTGGACCATATAAACAGTGGGCAGGTTTGATCTGATGAACTTTCGTCAAGCTAATCGACGCGATCGGCCGGAAATCAATCTGATTGCCTTCATTGATGTGTTGCTGGTGATTCTGATTTTTCTGATGATTAGCACGAGTTTCAGTCGCGTTGCTGGGCTGTCCGTGCGTCTGCCCACCGTGAGTGCGGAGGCATCCGCGCCACCCAAATCACTGCACATTGCCGTCGATGCCGAGGGTCGTTTCGCGCTCAATGGTCGTCGATTGTCGGCGCGTGACGCACCATCGCTGGCACTTGAACTGCGTAATCTGTCTGCCGGCAATTCGACGCAAATCGTCAATATTCATGCCGATGCACAAGCCACGCATCAGTCCGTCATCAGTGTGATGGAGGCGGCTCGCCTTGTAGGATTATCGCAAGTGACATTCTCTGCACAGTCAGACGCACGCTGATGCCTGATACCTCCGCCAATACTCATGCTCTTGAAGGCATTCTGACGCGGGCCTGGCAAAGTCGCGGACTTATCGCCTGCGTGCTGTTGCCGTTAGCGGGCCTGTTTTTTCTGATTGTTTTTTGCCGTCGAGTTTTCTACCGGCTGGGAATTTTTCGGTCCGCGACCTTGCCTGTGCCGGTGATCGTGGTGGGGAATATTTTTGTTGGGGGTACTGGAAAGACACCGCTGGTGATCTGGTTGGTATCGGTACTGCGAGCGCAGGGTTATACGCCGGGTGTGATTTCACGGGGTTATGGCGCTCGGGCGAATGATGTCATCGAAGTGAGGACGGACATGACGGCCTCACAAACCGGCGATGAGCCGCTGCTCATTGCCCGGAAGTGCGAGGTACCGGTATTTGTGGGTCGTGACAGAGTGGCGGCAGCGCATGGCCTGCTTGCTGTGTACCCTGCAATCAACGTCATCATTTCCGACGACGGCTTGCAGCATTATGCGTTGGGCCGCACGATGGAAATTCAATTGTCCGACACTCGGGGACATGGCAACGGCTGGTTATTGCCCGCTGGGCCATTGCGCGAACCGGTATCTCGTCGCAGCGATTTTTATGTGATCAATGGCGGCACTTCAATGGCAGGCGCGCACACCTACCGCATGCAGATTGTTGGTACTCACGCTGAGCAGATGATCGACCGACAGCAACGTATCGCCTTGTCTTCACTACAGAGCAAGCGCGTTGCGGCAGTGGCAGGCATTGGTCACCCATCGCGTTTTTTCGAGATGCTGCGTTCACAGGGTGTTGTGCTGGAATCAGCGATTGCGTTACCGGATCATTTTGATTTTTCGAGCAATCCCTTTGCCCAAATAAAGGCCGATATCATTCTGATCACCGAGAAGGATGCAGTAAAATGCACGCGCATTGAGGGCATCGCACAAGATGCGCGACTGTGGGCCGTGCCAGTGGAGGCAAATATCACTGAGCCACTGGCCCAAGACATTCTGGAGAAACTGCGTGGATAACCGACTGCTCGACATTCTCGTGTGCCCGCTTTGCAAAGGGCCGCTGCAGCATGACAAGGCGGCAAAGGAACTGATTTGCAATGCGGATCGTCTTGCTTATCCGATTCGCGATGGCATTCCCATCATGTGGGCCGATGATGCGCGCGACATGAATGCCGCCGTCAATACGCCGATGCCGTCAGCGTAAGCAACTCGGCAGTGAGTTTTATTTTCGGGTGAATCCTCGAATGTCATTTACCGTGATCATCCCGGCGCGCCTTGCTTCGACGCGTTTGCCGGACAAGCCTCTTGCAGACATCGCCGGCAAGCCCATGGTGGTGCGCGTTGCAGAGCGCGCTGCGCAATCGCTCGCTGCGCAAGTGATCATCGCTACCGATCATCCCGATATCATTACCGCTTGTCAGCAGCATGGTTTTGATGCGCGCATGACGCGTGAGGATCATCCTTCCGGCACGGATAGGATCGCCGAGGTTGCTGCATTGCTTGACTTGCCAGATGATGCAGTAATCGTCAATGTGCAGGGCGATGAGCCTTTGATGGATCCCGCGCTGATCAATGCCTGCGCTGCTCAGATTACGCAGGAGGTCCCCATGGCGACGCTGGCGCATCCCATCACTGATTTGTCCGAGGTCTTCAATCCGAATGTGGTGAAGGTGGTGCTCGATGCAGCAGGACAGGCGCTGATGTTTTCCCGCGCACCCTTGCCCTGGCATCGCGATGCATTCGCGGGTGAAGTGAAACACCTGCCCGCGGGATATCAGGCTTTGCGTCACATCGGCATGTATGCGTATCGCCAGGATTTTCTTCAGAGATATCCAGGCTTGCCAGCATCGCCCCTGGAGCAGATCGAGGCACTCGAGCAGTTGCGTGTGCTCTGGCACGGCTTCCGAATCGCCGTTCATGTGACACCTGAGGCGCCGCCCGGTGGCGTCGATACGCCTGAAGATCTGGCGCGGGTGAGGGCGCATTTCGCCGCTTGAGGCAGCGCAACTGAGCCTTCGGATTATCGGGCTGCCATCATTCTGTGGTAAGTTTCGGGCAAGCTAGTCGGGAGACAATCTCGCTGTGCACTGCAGCGAAGCCGGTCGATGCGGCTTAAGTAATAAAAAAGCATAAGGAAATAAGATGCGTCTCATCCTTCTGGGAGCGCCGGGTGCCGGGAAAGGCACGCAGGCAGGCTATATCAAAGAACAATTCAATATCCCGCAGATTTCGACGGGTGACATGTTGCGCGCGGCTGTCAAAGAAGGCACCGAGCTTGGACTGGCTGCAAAAAAAGTCATGGATTCGGGTGGACTGGTGTCAGACGACATCATCATTGGTTTGGTCAAAGACCGGCTCAAGCAGAGTGATTGCGCAAATGGCTACCTGTTTGATGGCTTTCCGCGCACGATTCCGCAAGCCGATGCGATGAAGGATGCGGGCGTCGCGATCGACTGTGTACTTGAAATCGATGTGCCGGATGAGGCCATCATTGAACGCATGAGTGGTCGTCGCGTGCATCCGGCATCGGGGCGCACCTATCATGTGAAATTCAATCCGCCCAAAGTTGAGGGCAAGGATGACGCAACCGGTGAGGATCTGATTCAGCGCGATGATGATCGCGAGGAAACGGTCAGAAAGCGTCTGGCGGTGTATCACGAACAAACCAAGCTATTGGTGGGTTATTACAATGATTGGGCAAAATCGGGACAGCCCGGCGCACCACGCTATCGCAAGATATCCGGCATTGGCCCTGTCGAGGAAATTCGTGATCGTGCTTTTGCGGCGCTGGCTGAGTAAACTGAGCATTATTCAAAGCGGACGTCAGGTCCGCTTTTTTCATGCCTGAAAACTTTGATTGTGTTGTGTCAGCAGGAACGCCTGAAGTGAGTCGCGCAAGCATCAGAAGTTGATGCTGGCCGAGCGAAACGTTTGTAGCAAGAAGCTGTACCCGTCGGGACAGATGGGGCAGTGATGAAGTGATAAAAACTGTTGTGAACTTTTGGAGGAGACATATGGCATCAAGTGGCTTGTGGTTCGCTGTGGCTTGCGGCGTTATCGCCGTGATCTATGGCCTCATTTCCCGAAGCTGGATCCTTGGCAAGGACCCCGGCAATCCCCGCATGCAGGAGATTGCTGCTGCGATTCAGGCGGGTGCGGCGGCTTATCTGGCGCGTCAGTATCGAACCATCGGCATGGTGGGTGTCGTGCTGACGATACTCATCGGCGCTTTCCTCGGTGCTACGACAGCGATCGGCTTTGTGGTTGGGGCGGTGCTCTCCGGAGCATGCGGTTTCATCGGGATGAATATCTCGGTGCGCGCTAATGTCCGTACGGCCCAGGCAGCTACCCAAGGTATTGGGCCAGCACTTGATGTCGCGTTTCGCGGCGGTGCCATTACCGGCATGCTGGTGGTGGGACTGGGCTTGCTCGGCGTCTCTCTTTTTTATTACTTCATCGGTGGTCTCGAGCATCCGGATTCGGCAACGCTCAAGCCCCTGCTGGGTCTTGCCTTTGGCTCCTCACTGATCTCGATCTTTGCGCGTCTGGGTGGCGGCATATTCACCAAAGGTGCTGACGTGGGCGCGGATCTGGTTGGCAAGGTGGAAGCCGGCATTCCTGAAGACGATCCGCGCAATCCTGCGGTCATTGCCGATAACGTGGGCGATAACGTTGGTGATTGCGCTGGTATGGCGGCAGACTTGTTCGAGACCTATGCTGTGACGCTGATTGCCACGATGGCGCTGGGTGCACTGATGGTGACCTCGGCGCAGGGTGCTGCCGTGATTTATCCTTTGATTCTCGGTGGTGTGTCGATCATTGCATCGATCATCGGTGTGATGTTTGTCAAAGCCAATCCCGGCATGAAGAACGTTATGCCAGCGCTTTATCGCGGGCTGATCGTCTCGGGCATCCTGTCACTGATCGCGTTTTATTTTGTGACAACGATGCTGTTCCCCGAAGCCGTCACGATGTCTGACGGTCGTCTGGTGACACCGATGGGCTTGTTCGGTTCATGTGTAGTCGGCCTTGCGCTGACGGCTGCGATGGTGTGGATCACCGAGTACTACACGGGTACGGATTTCGCGCCTGTCAAACACATCGCTGAAGCCTCTACTACGGGTCATGCAACCAACATCATCGCCGGCATTGGTATTTCGATGAAATCCACTGCATGGCCGGTGTTGTGTGTGTGCGTGGGCATTCTCGCTTCGTATGCACTGGCGGGTCTGTTCGGTATTGCCGTGGCAGCGACTGCGATGCTGTCAATGGCAGGCATCATCGTTGCACTCGACGCTTATGGTCCAATCACGGATAACGCAGGCGGTATTGCTGAAATGGCTGAACTGCCCGACAGCGTTCGCGATATCACTGATCCACTCGATGCGGTAGGTAATACGACCAAGGCAGTGACCAAGGGTTATGCGATTGGTTCGGCGGGTCTGGCTGCGCTGGTACTGTTTGCGGATTACACCCATGCCCTGCATGAGCGCGGTATCGAAATCAATTTCGATCTGTCCGATCCCATGGTCATCGTGGGTCTGTTCATCGGTGGATTGATTCCCTACCTGTTCGGTGCGATGGCCATGGAAGCGGTAGGTCGTGCAGCCGGTTCGGTGGTGGAAGAGGTGCGTCGTCAGTTCCGCGAAATTCCCGGCATCATGCAGGGGACCGGCAAGCCTGAATACGGTCGCGCAGTCGACATGCTCACGGCTTCTGCAATCAAGGAAATGATGATTCCTTCGCTCTTGCCCGTGGTGGTGCCGATTGTCGTCGGTATCGCACTCGGCCCCAAGGCGCTTGGCGGTTTGCTCATGGGTACGATCGTGACGGGTCTGTTCGTTGCGATTTCCATGTGTACCGGTGGCGGCGCCTGGGACAACGCGAAGAAATACATCGAGGATGGTCATCACGGTGGCAAGGGTAGCGAAGCGCACAAGGCAGCCGTGACCGGCGATACTGTCGGTGATCCGTACAAGGACACCGCAGGTCCGGCGGTCAATCCGCTGATCAAGATCATCAATATTGTCGCGTTGCTGATCGTGCCACTGCTGGCAGCCAAAGGTCTGCTTGGTTAAGACTTTTTTTGTGGTCGGGAAAAGGCAGCTTCGGCTGCCTTTTTCTTTGGGCGGGTATCATTACGTTTATCTGCACTTATTTTTACAAGCCCTTTTGGAGAAACCATGGAAATCAAAAATAACGTTTTCATCATTACCGGCGGTGCGTCAGGATTGGGCGCTGCGACGGCGCGCATGATTGTCGAAAACGGTGGCAAGGTCGTGCTCGCGGACGTGCAGGTGGAGGCAGGTGAGAAGCTGGCAGCCGAACTCAAAGGCAAATTCCTCAAGTGCGATGTCACTTCGGAAGCCGATGGTATGGCCGTCGTTGCTGCGGCCGAGGCCATGGGTCAGTTGGTCGGCTTGGTGAACTGTGCGGGTGTGGCGCCTGCGGTCAAGACGGTGGGTAAGGACGGCGCGCATCCGCTGGAAGTGTTCCAGCGCGTGGTGAATATCAATCTCGTCGGCACGTTCAATATGTCTCGTCTGGCTGCACTGGCCATGAGCAATCACGAGCCTAATGCCGCAGGCGAGCGGGGCGTGATTATCAACACGGCCTCGGTGGCCGCGTATGACGGACAGATAGGGCAGGCAGCCTATGGCTCTTCCAAGGCCGGTGTGGTCGGGCTGACTTTGCCGATGGCGCGCGATTTGTCTCGCAATGGCGTGCGTGTGATGACGATTGCCCCGGGTATTTTCGAGACGCCGATGTTGCTGGGCATGCCGCAGGAAGTTCAGGATGCGCTGGGCCGCATGGTGCCCTTCCCCCCGCGTTTGGGTAAACCGACGGAGTACGCGCATCTGGCAAAAACCATCATTGAAAACACGATGCTCAACGGCGAAACCATACGGTTGGACGGCGCGATTCGTATGCAGCCAAAGTAAGCTTGGCTTGCACCGTCGCGCACAAGCCACAGTAGCTCAAAGCGGTAGGTCGCCTGCGGAGCTGCTGTTACGCTGCAGCCATGTCCGAGCCGCAGAAAACTGCCTTGTTTCTGGCTGGTGGCGGTGCGCGCGCCGCTTACCAGGTGGGGGTATTGCAGGCCATTTTGTCTTTGCTCAGTGAATATGGGTGGCCTGCTGGTAAAAATCCCTTCGATATTGTGTGTGGTACTTCGGCTGGTGCGCTCAATGCGACGGCTTTTGCCTGTCGCGCTGATCACTTCGAAGAGAGTGTCACCCACTTGCTGCGTGTCTGGCGCGATCTGGAGGTAGAGCAGGTTTATCGTGCGGACTCCATCGGTGTTCTGCGTTCGGGGGCGCGCTGGTTGTCTCTGTTGTCGTTCGGTTGGTTGCTGCGCAAGTGGCATGCGCAACCGCCGAATTCCCTGCTGGATAATTCACCCCTCGTGGGTTTGCTGCACACGATGCTCGATTTGCCTCGACTCGATCAGGCTTTGGCGTCGGGTGTGCTGGATGCGTTGGCTGTATCGGCATCTTCGTACACCGGTGGAAGTCATGTGACTTTTTATCAATCGGCACGCGCCGTTCCCCCCTGGCATCGTGCGCAACGCATGTCGGTTCAGCAGCAAATCGGGGTCGATCACTTGCTCGCTTCCGCAGCGATTCCCTTGATTTTTCCCGCCGTGCCCTTGTACTGCAACGGTCGTTGCGAATATTTTGGAGATGGCTCCATACGTGAGGTCGCGCCAGTCTCGCCTGCGATTCATTTGGGTGCGACCAAGATACTGGTCGTAGGCAGCGGTCACGTGGGCGGACCGCAGCGAAATTTTGCAGAGTATTCTGGCTACCCCAGTCTGGCGCAGATTGCGGGCCATGCCATGTCGAGCATTTTTCTGGATGGTTTGTCGGTCGACCTCGAACGAATTACGCGCATTAATTCGACGCTTTCCCTGCTGACTCCCGAGCAACGTCAGCAAACGCCGTTACGACAGGTCGACTTGCTGGCCATCACGCCCTCACTGCCCTTGGATTCCATCGCCAGTCGCCATGTAGGCAGTTTGCCCATGCCAATAAAAACCCTGCTATCCACGATTGGCGCCACTGAACGCCGGGGGGGTGCCTTGGCCTCGTATTTGTTGTTTGAAGGAAGCTATACCCGTTCACTGATCGAGTTGGGTCAGGTCGATACTTTGTCACGTCGGGATGAGGTATTGCGGTTTTTTGATATTGATACAACAACAAAAAAGATATTAAAAAGAAAATATACCGACGAAATATTTCATGATTACAAAAAATCACGGACCCAGGCCGCTTGAATGACAAAATATTGAAAATTTTAAAGATGGGCGTAGTTGTTGGTTTTTTCGCGTAAATACCCCTCATTTGTTAGAAACTTGTTACTCATTGGTTCGTTGAAACCTTGCTCAGGGGTTTTGCCGGAACCAAAGGGCGGGTATCATCTCAAATTGCCGATAATCATTCGATGACCCTGTTTGCTGTCTCAAGGGCAGGTTCAAGCGACTGCGATGCGCGCAAGCCTTGTAAAAATATAAATTTTTTGAGTTGCGCGCGTTTTTTGACTGTTTCAACACGACCGTGAATATTTACATGCTCAGCGCGCACCATCAGCGCGACGAAGAGAGCCAGGAACACACGACAGGCGGCGGCTTGCTGCGCGCGGTTCCTGTCAATGTGGTGCAATCCATTCGGGCTTTCCGCGTTACCGAACTGCAGTCGGAGGCTATCCGGCTTGAGCAGCATTTTTTGTATGCAAATTGCGCGCAGGCACTGACGCGTCAACAAGTCCTGGTCTCGATTGCGGAATCATTTCAATTGCCCAAGCAGTTCGGCAAAAACTATGACGCACTCAGAGATTGCCTCACCAATGTCTTCCACAAAGCCGGCGAGCAACCTGGTTTCCTGGTGGTGCTGGAGCAGTTGCCGAACACTCAGAAATTCGACAAAGAAGCACGTGAAAACCTGCTGGATGTTTTCCGTGATGCGGCCGATTTCTGGGCCGAGAAAAAAGTCCCCTTCCGAGTTTTCTTTTCATTCCAGTAGTCCCCGGCGTTGGCATCATGCGCTGTTAAAATGCGCGCCATGAAACGTATCGTCATTCTCATCTCCGGGCGTGGCAGCAATATGGAGGCTATTCTCCGCGCTGCATCCGTAGAAAAGTGGCCGGCGCAAGTCGTGGCTGTTATCAGCAACAAAGCCAAGGCCGGTGGACTCGAGACGGCGAAAGCGGCAGGCATTGCAGCGCGCGTCGTCGAACACCTTGCTTACCCTTATCGGGCACAGTTCGATCAGGCCATGTCGGCGGTGATCGATGAGTATTCTCCTGATCTGGTTGTGCTCGCAGGATTTTTGCGCATACTGACCCCGGCATTTGTAATGCACTACCACGGTCGGCTGTTGAATATACATCCGTCTTTGTTGCCGAGTTTCCCTGGTCTTGATACCCACCGACGCGCACTCGAGGCGGGTGTGAAGTTTCATGGCGCGACGGTGCACTTCGTGACACCTGAATTGGACCACGGCCCCATCATCGAACAAGCTGCGGTGCCCGTGATGGACACCGATACCGAAGATACGCTGGCATCACGCGTGCTCGAGCAGGAACATGTGATTTACCCTCGTGCGGTGCGGGATTTTATTGAGGGTCGATATACGCTGACCGACGGGCGCGTCGTTCGTCATTCCAACTAGCGTCAATGCTTGTCCTGTCATTGTTCGAACGATCCAATCACAGAGTAAAACACCTCTGCTGACTGAATGCTTTTGCAAGCATCAACCCTGAAGGATTTTTCATGAGATTGCCACCCGCAGTCATCAGCAGCACCGAAGATGCTCTGCGCGATGTCTTGCGTTTTACAGCGCCTGCCGACAGCGTGCTTTCGCGTTATTTTCGTGAGCATCCGCGTCTCGGCGGTCGTGAGCGCGGCATGATCGCCGAGGCAATCTACGCATTGCTGCGTCATCGTCTGGTTTACACGAATTTTGCCGAGTCTGGTAGCGGTCCGCTGATGCGCCGCATGGCTTTGCTGGGTTTGTCCGACGTCGCGGGTATGGATGCCTTGCCTGGGCTGAGTGAACAGGAAACCGAATGGCTCGCGCATGTCATGTCAATTGATCGCAGTACCTTGCCCGCGTCGATGCGAGCGAATTTCCCCGACTGGCTCATGGATAGGTTTGCCCGGCAATGGGGCAATGAGGAAGCCATACAAGTGGCGGAGTCTCTGAACCAAGCGGCGCCGCTGGATTTGCGCGTAAATACGCTCAAGACGACGCGTGATGCGGCGACATTGGCACTGACTGAAGCGGGCATCTCCGCAGAACCAACGCCCTTTGCACCCTTGGGACTGAGGCTGGCAAAAAAGCCTGCACTGCAAAACATGCCTTTGTTCAAAGAGGGCGCTATCGAAGTGCAGGACGAGGGCAGTCAGTTGCTGGCACAGATTTTGGGTGCGAAGCGAGGCGAGATGGTGGTGGATTTTTGTGCTGGTGCGGGTGGAAAGACACTGGCACTGGGTGCGCAGATGCGCAATACCGGTCGTTTGTATGCGTTCGATATTTCTGAAAAACGGCTTGCGCGTCTCAAACCGCGGCTCGCGCGCAGTGGATTGTCGAACGTGAACCCAGTACTGATCGCGCATGAGAATGATGCAAAGATCAAGCGTTTGGCGGGCAAGATCGATCGCGTGCTGGTAGATGCACCCTGCAGCGGCTTTGGTACTTTGCGGCGCAACCCCGACGTGAAATGGCGACAGACTGCCGCGGGCGTCGATGAGCTCAATACAAAGCAATTATCCATACTGGAAGGCGCGGCACGCTTGGTCAAGCCGGGTGGGCTCCTCGTTTACGCGACGTGCAGTTTGCTGGCCGAGGAAAACGAACATATCGTCGAGCAGTTTCTTGCAAAGTATCCGACCTACTCGCTGCGTCCGATGTCGCAGATACTCGCAGAACAGAAAATCGAACTGGCCATGGGGGACTATCTTAAGTTGATGCCGCATCTGCATCAGACGGATGGTTTCTTTGCCGCTGTTTTGGAGCGGGCCAAATAGCAATGGTCAGGGCGATCCGGTATTGCACTTGTCTTGGCATGGCCGCGTTGCTGACTTTGGGTGTGCTGACGCGAGCTTCAAGCGAATCTGTTCCTGTGACCCCTGCACAGGGCAGTTTGGAAGTGGCCTTCACACCATGGGACGATGCAGAATCGCTCTTGCTCCAGACGCTGGGACGAGCGAGGCGCGAGATACTTGTTCAGGCCTATCTGTTGACCAGCCGTCCGATCGCCGCTAGCCTGATTGCGGCAAAACAGCGCGGGCTGGAAGTCAGCGTGCTGGCCGATGCCAATCAACATGCAGACAACCCGGCTTCCCTCCTTGCATCGCTGGCCGACAAGGGCATACCCGTCTGGCTGGAGACGCGCTATCGCAATGCACACAACAAGGTCATGGTCATCGACGATGGTACGCAGGATGTGGTGGTCGTCACGGGCAGTTACAACTTCACTCGGAGCGCGCAGCGCATGAACTCGGAAAATCTCTTGCTCATTCGGGGCAACCTGGCGTTGGCACACCGATTCCGACAAAACTGGGAACGTCATCGCGCCGATGCCATTGCCTTCAGACCCGCAGGTGTGCCATGACCAATGTGACGGCAAATCCCCTTTGGGTTGACCTGCAGATCGAGCTTGATCGTCCCGATCTGTGGTTACAGATACTGGTGCTGTGTGGTTGCGTTGTAATCGGCTGGTTGCTGTCGCAGCGGTGGATGAAAAAATTCTCTGCGCGTCATGATCATCGGGCTGCCTTGCAGGTGCCCTTCGACAGCTTTCAGATTGTCTTGACCCCTTTGCTGATCGTCGTGCTGATGGGGCTGGCCGCTGTGGTGATGGGACGTTGGCAGCATGCGGGCTTGTTGCGTATCGTGCTTCCCCTTTGGCTATCGTTTCTTTTTATTCGGATTGGATTTTTCCTGCTCCGCAAAGCCTTTGTGAAAGAGGGTCGTGTCGGTGTATTCCTGCAGGTTTTCGAGCAAATGTTCGCCGTCGTGGTCTGGAGCGGACTCGCTCTCTACATTACGGGTCTCTGGCCGGAATTTGTGCAATATCTCGAGGAAACGACCGTCCCAATGGGACGCCATCGAGAGCCTCTGATCGTAGTCTTGCAGGCGCTGCTATGGGTGGTCATCACGCTGGTGCTTGCGATGTGGGCGGCGGCCTCTCTGGAGCGGCGCCTGATGCATCTGGATACCATGCATTCCTCGCTGCGTGCCGTGATGGCGCGTGTCGTGCGGGCCTCGTTGGTGCTGATTGCGGTTTTGGTCAGCCTGTCGATTGTGGGTATCGATCTGACCGTGTTGTCTGTCTTTGGCGGCGCCTTAGGTGTGGGCATTGGTCTGGGCTTGCAGAAGCTGGTGAGCAGTTATGTGTCCGGATTCGTGATTCTTCTGGAGCGCAGCTTGTCTATCGGCGACATCATTCATCTTGACCGGTTCAGCGGCGAAGTGGCTGAAATCAATACGCGCTACACCCTGATTAAATCGCCGGATGGGTCCGCGGCGGTGATTCCGAATGAAATGCTGGTGTCTTCGCCCGTACAGAATCTGTCGGTAAGTGACCGTCAGCTCCGATTGACGACGCTCATGTTGGTTGGCCCTGATACGGATCTTGAGGCGCTGTTGCCTGAAATGGTGGAAGCGATGCAGCGCATTCCCCGCGTCCTGAAAACCCCCGCGCCCACAGTCCTGCTGTCGAGGTTTACCGTCGAGGGTTTGGAGCTGGAGGCCGGTTTCTGGATTGCCGACCCGGGAAATAGTACGAGTAGCCTGCGTGCCGAGGTCAATTTCGAGCTCTGGCGTGTCTGTCGGCAGCATGGCGTGCGCCTGCCTGGCCGGGCAGTAATTGAATCTCCAGTGAAAGATGAGACTGACAAGTCATTGATTCGTAAGCCTTTATCTTTGCCGGCAGACGAAAATCAGGCCTAATATCATCAAAAACACGTACAATGGGGTGTTGGGCTGGAACAAGGGATTCCCGCAGGGGATTGCCTGACCGGTCCGGCTAATTTTGGAGAAACAATGAGCTCAAATCCTGTTCTGGATACCGTTCTGGACTTTTTGATGAATGGCCTTACCCATTCATCTGGCTGGCAGATCCTCGTGTTCACGCTGGCGGTCACCCACGTGACCATCGCTGCAGTGACGATCTTCCTGCATCGTTGTCAGGCGCATCGCGCGCTGGAACTGCATGCGATTCCCAGCCACTTCTTTCGCTTTTGGCTCTGGATGACCACGGGTATGGTCACCAAAGAGTGGGCGGCGATTCACCGCAAGCACCACGCGAAATGCGAGACCGTTGAAGATCCCCACAGCCCGGTTGCGCTGGGTATCGAGAAAGTGCTGTTCGAGGGGGCTGAGCTCTACCGCATGGAAGCAAAGAATCGCGAGACCATGGAGAAGTACGGTCACGGCACACCGGATGACTGGATCGAGCGACACGTTTATACAAAACACTCGGCACTCGGCGTGTCGTTGATGCTGGTGATTAACGTGATGCTATTTGGCGTGTTGGGTCTGACAGTCTGGGCGATTCAGATGGCCTGGATTCCCGTGACGGCTGCGGGCGTGATCAACGGTATCGGCCACTACTGGGGTTACCGCAACTACGATTGCAAAGATGCCTCAACCAATATCATCCCCCTTGGTATCCTGATCGGTGGTGAGGAATTGCATAACAACCACCACACTTTTGGTACCTCGGCCAAGTTGTCGGCCAAATGGTTCGAATTCGATATCGGCTGGCTTTACATATCGATTCTGTCTTTCCTTGGTCTGGCGAAGGTAAAGAAGGTCGCTCCCGAGCCGCGTTTCGATCGTCAGAAACTGGTGTGTGACCTCGATACTTTGCAATCGATAGTCGCCAATCGCTACGACGTGATGGCTAACTATGCAAGATCGGTACGTCGCGCATGGCGCGATGAGATGCTGCAGATTCGCGAGAGCTCCAAGCTTGAATCCAGCGTTCTGAAGTCATCGCGCAAGCTAATGCAGCGCGAGCCTGCCAGTTTGCAGCAACAGCAGCAGCAGCAATTGTCAGAGGTGTTCAAACACAGCAACGCGCTCAAGACCATGCATGAAATGCGCGTCGAGCTCTCTGGCCTCTGGGAGCGCTCACACGCGAGCAGCGACCAGTTGTTGCAGCAGTTGCGTGATTGGTGTGCGCGTGCCGAGTCATCGGGCATACGTTCCTTGCAGGAGTTTTCATTCCGCCTGCGCAGTTACGCGTAATCGAGGCCAGACAATAAAAAAAGCCCCGCAGTGTGAACTGCGGGGCTTTTTTTCTGGAGACTGAAGACCTCTTACTTGATCTTGGTCTCTTTGTAGATCACGTGCTTTCGAGCCTTGGGGTCGAACTTCATGATCTCCATTTTTTCAGGCATCGTGCGCTTGTTCTTGTCGGTGGTGTAGAAATGACCTGTACCTGCGGTCGATTCCAGCTTGATTTTGTCGCGGCCTTTGGTCGCCATGATGAGTTTCCTTTACTTGAATCCGATTAAATTTTGTGGCCGCGGGCGCGCATGTCAGCCAGAACCGCGTCAATGCCCAGCTTGTCGATCACCCGAAGGCCCGCGCTCGATACGCGCATGCGAACCCAGCGGTTTTCAGATTCGACCCAGAAGCGGCGGTTTTGCAGGTTAGGCAGAAAACGGCGCTTGGTTTTATTGTTGGCGTGGGAAACATTGTTGCCGACCATCGGCCTTTTCCCGGTAACTTCGCATTCACGTGACACAGCAGACTCCTTGTAGGGACAACTATTTTGCAAAGACCGCGAGTATATCGAAAAAAACACGAATATTCAATGACTTGCAAAATAAAATTGTGTCTTAATTAGTTATTTGTATTTAACAATTAAATGAGTCTGTGTCGGGTTTTGGCGTAAAGCAGTGATGCGCCTCATGGTTTGTCTAGCACAGACCATGTTGCTGAAATGACCATATTTCCTGCTCATTGACGATCAGGTGATCCAGCAGACTGACTTCAATACACCCGAGCACTCGCTTCATTTCGTTCGTCAGAGTGATGTCCATTTTGCTCGGCTGTACGCTGCCTGAGGGGTGATTGTGGGCGAAGATCATGGCAGCGGCGTTATGGTCGAGTGCTTTTCTGACAATTTCTCTGGGATAGACGTGGGTACGGGTGAGGGTGCCGCGAAACAATTCTTCGCAGGCGATCAGGTGGCCCTGGACGTCAAGGAATAGACCCAGGAATGTTTCGCTGGGCAGTCCCTGCAGGCGCAGTCGAAGGAACTGAGCGACGGCCTGTGGCGATTTCAGCAGGGGTCCGCGCCTTAGCTTATCCACCAGTCCCCGCTTCGCCAGTTCAATCACTGCGCCCAGCAGACTGCATTTCGAGGGCCCCATACCCTTGAGCCCGGCCAGTTCTGCAGATGTGGCATTGAGCAGGCGAGACACGGAGCCGAAATGGGTCAGCAGGTCCTGGCCCAGCTGAATGGCGTTTTTCCCATGGATTCCGGTACGCAGGACGATGGCCAGCAACTCCGCATCAGTTAGCGCTTGCGGCCCCATCGATTGCATGCGTTCCCGGGGACGCTGGTCAACGGGCAGGTCGGTGATGAGCATGTGCAGATTCGGGCGGTGCTAAGGGGCGCCCAATGTAGCGCTTATCGGATCGACTGACGTTAGGATGGTCCGTTCTGCTGGACTACAATAGCGCGACTCGTTTTTTTGCCGATTTTTATGTCGAATACGCCACAACCCGTCGTCACTCAAAGTACGTTTCTGACCTTGCACTACCGGCTCTCGACCTTGGAAGGTCAGGACATCGTGAGTACATTCGAAGAAAATCCGGCGACGCTGCAGGTGGGTTCGGGCCAACTGGCGCCATTTCTCGAATCCTGCCTGCTTGGGCTGCCCGAGGGTGCGCATCAGAGTTTCGAGCTGACGGCGGACCAGGCGTTTGGACCGCGCAATCCCGATTTGCTGCAAAGAGTGTCCTTGTCGACGCTGCGGGAGAATTCGGATCCGGATCAGATCTATTCGGTCGGTGATCTGGTGGATTTTGCAGCACCCGGCGGAGGACAGTTTGCCGGTGTTTTGCTTGAGATGAGTGAGCGAGATGCCTTATTTGATTTCAATCATCCGCTGGCAGGTCAGGCCGTAAAATTTGAAGTTCGCATCATTGGTGTGCTCTAGTTTCAGCAGCACCCGAAGGAGAAACCATGGAAAAAGAAATTCTGCTGGCCCAGCCGCGCGGCTTTTGCGCAGGTGTTGATCGTGCGATCGAAATCGTCGAGCGTGCACTGGCGCAATTTGGTGCGCCCGTCTATGTCCGACACGAGATCGTTCACAACGCTTATGTCGTTGAAGATCTGCGTGCCAAGGGCGCGATCTTCATTGAAGATCTTGCCGACGCACCGCCCGGCAGTCATCTGGTATTTTCGGCCCATGGTGTGTCGCGTGCGATCAAGGCCGAGGCCGAAGAACGTGGTCTGCGCGTATTTGATGCAACTTGCCCGCTGGTCACCAAAGTGCACGTCGAGGTGGCCAAGATGCGCGACGAAGATCGCGAGATCATCATGATCGGACATCAGGGACATCCTGAGGTGGAAGGCACGATGGGGCAAAGCGAAGCCGGCATGTATCTGGTTGAAACGGTCGAGGATGTACAAAAGCTCGAAGTGAAAGCGCCTCATCGTCTGGCCTACGTGTCGCAGACCACGCTGTCGGTTGATGACACTGCCGAGATCATCGCGGCACTGCGCGCCAAATTCCCTGACATTGCCGAACCGAAGAAAGGCGACATTTGCTACGCAACGACCAATCGCCAGCATGCAGTCAAGTTGATGGCGCCGCAGGTTGATCTGGTCATCGTGGTGGGCAGCCCCAGCAGTTCCAATTCCAATCGCTTGCGCGAGGTTGCACAAAAAAACGGTGTTGAATCCTACATGGTCGACAACGCCTCTCAAATCGATCCGGCCTGGGTCGCTGGCAAGCAGCGCATCGGTGTGACCGCTGGTGCCTCTGCACCTGAAATCCTGGTCGAAGACGTGATCGCAACACTGAAATCGCTGGGCGTCAAAAGTGTGCGCGAACTTGACGGCGTGGAAGAGCATGTGACTTTCCCCTTGCCCAAAGGTCTGTCGGCGCGTCCGGCGTAAGCATGGATATCCTCGCGCAGCAGCTGATCAATGGCCTGGTATTGGGCGCCATGTATGCGCTGGTTGCGTTGGGATACACCATGGTCTACGGTGTCCTGAATCTGATCAATTTCGCGCATGGTGATGTGCTGATGATAGGTGCGATGGTCGGATGGTCGCTGCTGCAAGTCATTCAATCCCTCAGTCCTGAACTTCCCGGCTTTCTTGCACTGATGCTCGCTATCGCTGGTGCGATTCCGGTATGCGTGATCGTAAGCGTGCTGATTGAACGTGTCGCATATCGTCGACTGCGCGATGCCCCACGGCTTGCGCCACTCATCACTGCGATCGGTATATCGATACTGTTGCAGACGCTGGCGATGATGATCTGGGGTCGTAATCCGCTCCCATTCCCTCAGGTGTTGTCCTCGGACCCCCTGCATGTGATGGGTGCTCTGATCACGCCGACTCAAGTGCTGCTACTCCTGCTTGCAGCGATATCAATGATGGGGCTGTCGCTCCTGGTGGAACGCACCCGCATGGGTCGTGCGATGCGTGCAGTCGCCGAGAATCCGCGCGTGGCGGCGCTCATGGGTGTCAATGCAAACCGTGTCATTGTGTTCACCTTCGCTATTGGCGCTGCGCTTGCCGCCGTTGCAGGTGTGATGTGGGGCGCGAACTATGCATCAGCGCAATTCGCGATGGGTTTCACTCCGGGGCTCAAGGCTTTTTCTGCGGCGGTGCTTGGTGGCATAGGCAACATCTACGGCGCGATGCTCGGTGGGATTTTGCTCGGGCTGATCGAGAGCTTGGGTGCGGGTTACATCGGAGACCTGACGGCGGGCGTGCTCGGTAGTCACTATCAGGACATCTTTGCCTTCATCGTGTTGATACTCGTGCTGACGCTCAGACCCTCGGGCATCATGGGTGAGCGGGTCGCGGATCGTTCCTGATTTTTCGGCAGATGGCCTCGTGAACACTCATTATTCCCCTCTGCGACTCATCTTGTTTGCGATAGTGCTGCTGGTGTTCCCAGTGGTGGCCTCCCAGTTTGGCAACTCATGGGTTCGCATCATCGATATCGCCCTGCTGTACATCATGTTGGCGCTGGGTTTGAACATCGTAGTGGGTTTCGCAGGTTTGCTGGATCTGGGCTACATCGCTTTTTTTGCCATTGGTGCTTATCTCGCCGGCTTGCTTGCATCGCCGCAGTTCGCAGTCATTATCGAATCATTGCAAATGGAATATCCCGCAGCAGGCGACTGGCTGCTGCACATTGCCGGTGATGCGGTTGCCGCGCAAGGTATCCATTGGTCAGTGTGGGTGATCATTCCGCTGGCCGCGCTGGTGGCAGGTATCTTTGGTGCCCTGCTTGGCGCACCCACCCTGAAATTGCGCGGTGATTATCTGGCAATTGTCACGCTGGGTTTTGGGGAAATCATTCGCATTTTCATGAACAACCTGAATGGTCCGGTGAATATCACCAATGGACCTCAGGGCATCAATCTGATTGATCCGGTTCGCATCGGCGGCCTGTCACTCGCTGGAGAAGCGGGTTCAGGTGGCGTGGTCCATGTAGCCGGTTGGTCCATGCCCTCAGTAAACGCCTACTACTATCTGTTCCTATTGCTCTGCATTATCACGGTATTCGTTTCGCAGCGATTGCAGCATTCTCGTTTAGGTCGTGCGTGGATCGCGATTCGCGAAGATGAGATCGCAGCCAAAGCGATGGGTATCCATGTGCGTAATGTGAAGCTGCTGGCTTTTGCGATGGGAGCGGCATTCGGGGGTGTGGCGGGTGCGATGTTTGGTGCATTTCAGGGATTCATCTCGCCCGAATCTTTCACGCTCACCGAATCGATTGCCGTACTGGCGATGGTGGTACTCGGTGGCATCGGTCACATACCCGGCGTGATTCTGGGGGCGGTGTTGCTGGCAGCATTGCCGGAAATTTTGCGTCATACGGTGGAACCGATACAGACTGCTTTGTTCGGCCATATCTGGATAGAGGCCGAAGTATTGCGCCAGCTCTTGTATGGATTGGCGCTGGTGTTGATCATGCTCGCGCGTCCCGCTGGCCTATGGCCCTCGCCAAGACAGGAAGACCGACCCATTCCCTCGTCGGATTCGAAAGCAGGTGCGGCATGAGTCGCGACACTTTGCTTCGTGTGACCGGCGTAGGCAAACGCTTCGGTGGCTTGCAGGCGCTGACCGACGTGAATCTCGCCATCGCCCGCGGACACATCCACGGTCTGATCGGCCCGAATGGTGCGGGCAAAACGACTTGCTTCAATGTGATCACCGGCCTCTATCAGCCCGACAGTGGTGAATTCGAGCTGGCTGGCAAACCGTATTCGCCCTCTGCACCGCATGCAGTAGCGCGTGCGGGTATTGCGCGCACGTTTCAGAACATACGTTTGTTTGGTGACATGAGTGCGCTGGAAAATGTGATGGTGGGGCGGCACGTACGGACGCATCAAGGTGTGCTTGGAGCTATTTTTAGGCATCCGGCCGCGCGCGAAGAAGAGGCGCAGATTGTCGCGCATGCGCAGGCGCTTCTCGAATTCGTTGGCATTGCACATCTTGCGCAAAGAACTGCACGGCATCTGTCTTATGGAGATCAGCGCCGGGTTGAGATTGCGCGTGCACTTGCCACTGAACCTGTGTTGCTGGCGCTGGATGAGCCTGCAGCTGGTATGAATGCCACAGAAAAATCCGAGTTGCGCGATCTGCTGATGCGAATTCGTGACAAGGGCACCAGCCTCTTGCTCATCGAGCATGACGTCAAACTGATGATGGGTTTATGCGACCGCATCACCGTACTCGATTACGGCAAAGTTATCGCAGAGGGAACACCGACGGAAGTCCAGCAGAATCCAGCGGTGATTGCCGCCTATCTGGGCGTGGAGGCTGCATGAGCGAGACCACGCATCCTTTGCTGGAGGTTTGCTCCCTTGCTGTGGCGTTTGGTGGCATTGAAGCGGTGAAGGATATTTCATTCAAAGTCATGCCAGGTGAGCTGGTGACGCTGATCGGTGCCAACGGTGCGGGCAAGACCACGACACTCAAAGCGATCACCGGTACTTTGCCGTCGTCGCAGCGCAGTGGCGAGGTCATCTATGAAGGACAGCGTGTCGATCGACAACCAGCCTTCGCTCTACCCGGGCTGGGGCTGGTGATGGTGCCTGAGGGGCGTGGCGTTTTTTCGCGCATGACCTTGCGTGAAAATCTGCTGATGGGTGCTTACACCCGCGACGACGCTGTTCAGATCGAGGAAGATATAAGCCGTTGGTTCTCGGTGTTCCCGCGCTTGAAAGAGCGTCAGTCGCAACTGGCAGGGACGCTCTCAGGTGGCGAGCAGCAGATGCTGGCGATGGCACGTGCGTTAATGGGGCGCCCCAAGCTCCTTTTGCTCGATGAGCCATCCATGGGTCTTGCGCCGATGATGGTCGCGCAGATATTTGATGTGATCAGAGACATTGCGAAGCAGGGCGTGACCATACTACTGGTTGAACAAAATGTGCGCCAGGCCCTGGCGGTTGCACATCGCGGTTATGTGATGGAAAGCGGCCGTATCGTTTTGCAGGATACGGCCGATCGTCTGCTGCATGATCAGCGTGTGAGCGAAGCTTATCTGGGAGGCTGATCGCGCAAGCTTTTGTTTGCAATGCATGGCCTCGTCGACGTAATCGCTGCAGTAATCACCGGTCACATGCTGAAGCACGGAGATAATCAGGCAGTTATTGCGGTACTTTGTATTCGGTGTCCCAGTTCCCTTTGAATTTGCCTTTGCTGGCAGTGGCATAATCTGGTCAACCTCAACTTTGATCTGCCCCATGATGAAGCTTTACAGCTACTTTCGCAGCTCCGCCTCCTATCGTGTGCGTATCGCTCTCAATCTGAAGGGATTGCCATATACCGTCGTTCCGGTTCATCTGCTGAAGGATGGTGGCGAACAATTGATGCCCGCTTACCGCCAGCTCAGCCCCGATGCGCTGGTTCCCGCGTTGCAGTTGCAAGACCAATCCGTGGCCCTGACGCAGTCGTTGGCCATCATCGAATATCTGGAAGAAGTTCACCCATCGCCGGCATTGCTGCCCAAGGATTCGCTGGACCGTGCCTGGCTACGCAGTCTCGCGCTCTCGATCGCCTGTGACATACACCCGCTCAATAATCTGCGGGTGCTGCGTTATCTGGTGAACGACATGAAGTTGTCCGAGACCGACAAGGATCGCTGGTATAAGCACTGGGTCGAACAGGGTCTTGCCAGTGTGGAGAATATTCTGTCGACTGATCCCAGAGCAGGGCGCTTTTGTTTCGGTGACGCGCCTGGCTATGCTGACTGCTTTTTGGTTCCGCAAGTTGCTAACGCGCAGCGCATGCAGTGTGATCTGTCGGGTATGCCGACCATCATGCGTATCAATGCCGCCTGTCTCGAACTTGAGTCATTTGCCGCAGCATCGCCTGCGAGACAGCCGGACGCGGAATAAATCATCCCGCATCCGGTGATCCTTGGTATCAGGATTTCTTGTAGCGAATGACTTTCTGACGTTGCTCGCCCAATCCCTCGATACTCAGATGCATTTCATCGCCGGGGGCAAGAAACTGCTGAGGCTTCATCCCCATGCCCACGCCCGGTGGCGTGCCTGTGGCAATGATATCGCCTGGCATCAGCGTCATGAAGCGGCTCAGATAACTGACGATTTTCGCTACTGAAAAAATCATCGTGCGGGTGTTGCCGGTTTGCCGGCGTTCGCCATTAATATCGAGCCACATGCCAAGGCGCTGAGGGTTGGGTATCTCATCCTGGTTACTAGCCACGGGCCCACAGGACCGAAGGTGTCGCAGCCCTTGCCCTTGTCCCATTGCGGACCGCGTTCGAGCTGGAAGGCACGCTCGGATACGTCATTGACCAGACAGTAGCCGGCCACGTAATCAAGAGCAGAGTTCGCACTGACGTACTGCGCCTTGGTGCCGATCACAACCCCAAGCTCGACTTCCCAGTCGGCCTTGCTGAATTCTTTAGGCAGCATCACATCATCATCCGGGCCGGAGAGCGAAGTCACCGCCTTCATGAAGACAATGGGTTCCGCGGGAATCGGCATGCCCGATTCGGCCGCATGGTCCGAGTAATTCAATCCAATGCCTATGAATTTGCCGACCCCCGAGACGGGCGTTCCAAAGCGGGGCTTGCCGCGTACTGCGGGGAGTTTTGCTGGCTTGAGCTTGGCGAGTTTTGCCAGTGTCTTGTCCGACAGCTGGGCGGGACCGATGTCATCGATGATGCCCGACAGGTCGCGCAGCTTGCCTTCCTGATCAATTAATCCGGGTTTTTCAAGGCCTGGGCGGCCGTAACGTACCAGCTTCATAGTTATCCTTTGTCGTGGGTTTACCGTGGGGCATGGCCTGAGCACTGATGCCAGCCAACATTATGCCCCGGTTCGCTTGCGCCTCTGAAATTATCCCGCCCGAGACCGTATCCAGCACCAGCATTCGCTGACTGGCGCATGCAGATATGTTATTTTCCTTGTGTCAATTTTCTGTTGGGAGAAATGGTATGCGATACCAGCTACGCAATAATTTGAAATTCATTGGCTGTGCCCTGGGTCTGGCTTCTGTGCTGGTCATGTCGCCCAGCTTTTCTGCACCAGGTGAAAAAGATTTTCTGGAAGTGCCGCCCGAGCGCATCGTTTGGAAAGATGCAGGTCGTGGCGTCAAGATCGCGGTCATTTATGGCGATCTGAACAAGCCGGGTCAATACGTGATTCGTGCGCATTTTCCTCCGGGGGTCATGAGCTCGCCGCATTTTCATGACGAAGATCGTCATGTCACTGTCATTCAAGGTACTTGGCACGCCGGCAAAGATGACAGCTGGGATCCGGCGGCAACCGTACCGCTGAAGGCTGGCAGTTACATGTTTCATCCGGCCGGTGGCGTGCATTACGACGGTGGTGGTGAAGAAGGCGCGATTGTTCAGATCGTTGGTATGGGGCCCAGTAAAACCACTTTCCTCTATCCGAAAGAAGGCAGCTTTGGCGCGCCGCGCAAACTCAACTGACAAGACGAATGAAAAATTTTTTACTGGCCTCGGTCCTGACATTCACCTGTGTATGTTCCCATGCAGAATGGCTTGCTTATCAGCGTCATGCAGAAGCCGAGGAATTTTATGAAGCCACCCCCGTGAGTCGTGAACAGGGGCGAATCAAGTTATGGACACTCACCGACTACCTGAAGCCCATCACCACGCTGGAGGGTAATGAAGTCTCGTCCGAAAAAGTTCTCACAACCATCGATTGCGAGAACAAAAAAATGGGATCAGAGCAGGTGATTCGCTATGCAGGCAAACAAGCACAGGGCGTTGTTGTCAGTGCCATGGAGACCAAACTCAGGCTGGCGACAGTTCGTAGCGGAGGTACTGACGCGGTTTTGCTGGAGAAGCTTTGTCGGTAAAAGCGAATGACATTGAGTTGGTGGTCCCGCCGACAGGAATCGAACCTGTATCTAGCGCTTAGGAGGCACTCGTTCTATCCATTGAACTACGGCGAGACGCAGGCAGACAAGGCACTGCTTGAGAAGATTATAGCTTAGGCCAGTTAAAAACTAGATCGGGGTTGAGACGAAAGCGGGGTGTAGGCTAGCGGTCCACATGCACTCTGGTCACATTAGCCAGAAGTCTCAAACTGATCGGCATTTTTACCTTTAAACGGTGCATAAAAATCTTTCACGACCTGCATATCATTCTCGATGTTGCCGGTGGGTGTTAGTAAAGGGCCAATGCCGCTGATCTTACGTGAATAATCCATGTAAGCCATGAGTATGGGTACATCCGCTTCAAGAGCGATGTAATAAAAGCCAGTTTTCCAATAGCGTGTTTTGCTGCGAGTACCCTCCGGTGGGATAACCAGTTGTACCGGGCCATCGGCCTCAATGAGAGCTCTTGCCGATGCAGCGACCAAATTGTTGGATTGTTCGCGATTGACTGCAATACCGCCCAGCCACCGCATCACGCTGCCAAACGGGAAGCGAAAAATACTGGCTTTGCCCATCCAGTAGATGTTCAGTCGCAAGGCAAAAGCGACCATCAGTGTGAAGGGGAGATCCCAATTACTAGTATGCGGAGCAGCGATAAAAACACATTTGCTCGCTTCGGGAGGAAGCTGGCCTTCGATTTTCCAGCCGCTTAAACGCAAAAAACTGACGGAAAACTGTCGCAGTACCGTATTGATGATGGGGGTTTGAAATATGGTCCTGTGCATGAATGGCCCCTTTTGATCCTGTACCCGTTGGGTTGATTCGGACTCCATATTAGCAAGGCACTATTGCGGAATAGCGATTCGGGAGCGGTCTGCGCTTTCATACGTTTCGCCGATGATAGGTAGAATGTCGGCTTCCTCAGTTTTCTGGCACCCCTTTCCGGGAGCCCCTCATCATGGCAGTGATCTCTCTGAGTAATGCGCAGCTCGCATTCGGGCATGTGGCGTTGCTGGATAATACCGAATTCTCCCTCGAAGCCGGTGAGCGCGTGGGCCTGATTGGTCGCAACGGTACCGGTAAATCCTCACTACTCAAAATTATCGCCGGACTTTCCCGGCTTGACGACGGCCTGCTGACCTTTCAGCAAGGCATTCGCATTGCTTACGTCGAGCAGGAACCGGTATTCGATCCATCCGGCTCGGTGTTTGATGCGGTGGCCGAGGGTATGTCTGAAACCCGTGAACTACTGGAAGAATACGATCAGCTCGTTGCAAGCATGGGCGCAGGTGATGATCAGGGGTTGATGGAACGTATGCAGCAAGTGCAGTCGCGATTGGATGTCGTGGATGGCTGGAATTTATCCAATCGCGTGCAGACAACGCTGCAAAAACTGAATCTCGATGGCGAGCGGCAGATTCAAACACTGTCGGGTGGCATGAAAAAGCGCGTCGCACTCGCGCGTGCGCTAGTATCTGCCCCCGATGTCCTCATCCTGGACGAGCCGACCAACCATCTGGATTTCTCGTCCATTGCCTGGCTGGAGTCACTGCTGCGTGATTTTCGTGGCAGCGTCTTGTTTATCACGCACGATCGAAGCTTTCTGGATAACGTGGCCACCCGCATTGTCGAGCTTGATCGGGGACGCTTGCGTTCTTATCCAGGAAATTTCACGACCTACCTGGTCCGCAAGGCCGAGCAATTGGCGATCGAATCGATAGAAAACGCAAAGTTCGACAAGGTACTGGCGCAGGAAGAAGTCTGGATACGCAAGGGTGTTGAGGCGCGCCGTACGCGCAATGAAGGACGTGTACGAAGACTGGAGCAGTTACGCGAAGAGCGTTCTCGCCGGCGCGATCAGCAAGGTCAGGTACGCATGGAGGTGGCGGCAAGCGAGCGATCCGGAAAAATCGTTGCTGAACTCACCGACGTAAGCAAGGCGTATGGCAGCAAAGTGATCGTGCGTCATCTGGATGCCACGATTCTGCGGGGTGACAAGGTCGGTCTGATCGGTGTGAATGGCGCAGGCAAGACCACTTTGCTGAAGCTCATCCTCGGCCAGGAGCAGCCCGACGCTGGCACGGTGAAGCAAGGCAGCAAGCTGCAAATTGCGTATTTTGATCAGATGCGCGAGCAACTCGATGATCAGGCCAGCCTCACCGACACCATTGCGCCCGGTAGCGACTGGGTGGAAGTGAATGGACAACGCAAGCATGTGATGACGTATCTCGGTGATTTTCTGTTTGCACCTGAGCGTGCACGGTCTCCTGTCTCCAGCCTCTCGGGCGGAGAGCGCAATCGTTTGCTGCTAGCGCGCTTGTTTGCGAAGCCTGCGAATGTGTTGGTGCTCGATGAGCCAACTAATGATCTCGATATCGATACGCTGGAATTGCTGGAGCAACTACTCGAAGAGTACACGGGTACGGTTTTTCTGGTCAGCCACGATCGCACTTTTCTGGACAATGTGGTGACGCAGGTTATTGTCGCCGAGGGTGAAGGCGTATGGCGTGAGTACATCGGAGGCTATTCCGACTGGGAGCGCGTGCGACATCGGGGAGCAATAGCCACTGCTGCCGAAGTCACCAAGCCTACGGCAAAATCGCTTGCAACACCGCCTGTGGTCAAAGAAAAACCCAAAAAACTCAGCTTCAAAGAGCAGCGCGAACTCGAACAACTGCCGGAGCTGATCGCTGCGCTCGAGACCGAGCAAGCCGAAATTTCAGCGAAGCTGGCTGATGCAGAGCTTTATCGCAGTCAGCCCGATCAGGCACAAAAACTGAATCAGCGGTATGCCGAGATTGATGAGTTGCTGATGTCGGCACTGGAGCGCTGGGAAGCGATGGAAGTGCGTGCCAAGGGCTGAGTGCTGAATCCATGCCTGCCTTAGTCATTTAATTGCCGCCTAGTTTTCATTTTTTATTGGCGCAATCAACGCAAAATACGAGGTCAACTAGTTGATCTTGCGACTTGCAGCGCGTAATTCAGGTAGCCGCATTCGCAATAATTCTGCATCGGTCGCTTGAGGACATTGCGCAAGATAAGCCTCGATGTCTTGCAAGGCAGCGCTCGGGCAATCCAGATTGGCATACGCAAGACCGCGGTCGCGTCTTTCTTCGATTTCATCCGGCAGCAAGATCACCAGTTTCTGCTGAATATTCAAAAATTCTTTCCAGTGAGGCTGTTCGGCGTACACAGCTTTGAGGTTGCGCAGCATGCGAACCAGTATGTTGCGCTCGGTCGCATTGGCCAGATAGCTGGCCAGCGGTGGATCGTCCGGGTTGCGACCGTTGATGAAATACGGTTCGAGTCTCTCTTCAATTTCCTCGCGCGATAGACTCGCGCCGTTGAACGGGTCGAGGATGATGTCGCCTGTCTTGATCGACAGTTTCATCAGGAAGTGGCCCGGGAATGAAATGCCTTTGACATCCAGCCCGATCTGCTGCGCTAGTTCCATGTAAATGACGGCGAGCGAAATCGGTATGCCCCGTCGCGTGGATAAAACTTTGTGCAGATAGCTGTTATCGGGGTTGTAGTAATCATTGAAGTTGCCCGAGAAGCCCAGCTCCTGATAGAAAAAATTATTCAGTAGCCGCAGTTTGGGTATCGGTGCAATATCAGCGTGCAGGCGGCGTTTGAGTCGAACGGCAAATTTGTCGATATCCGTCAGGCAGGCATTCAGATCAAGAGGGTGCTCATCATCTTGCGCAATGCACAGTGCTGCTTCAAACAAGGGAATATGCGCATCGTCCTGCACCAGCGAAGCGAAGTAATCATTGGATTTGATCATCGTCAGCCTGTTCAGCTCGATTCACGTTTGAAGTCGGCGAACCGGAATCCCATCAAAGCCAGTGCACCGAAATAGCTGCCCGCGCACACGACCATCACCAGCATCAGTGCCCCGATGCGCATCATGGGTGTCGCTTGCAGTGCAATCCAGTCAAAACGTGCTGTCATCCACAAACCTATGCCTGCCAGAAGGAACAGTGCACCGATCACGCGAACTGAAAACATTGTCCAGCCCGAATGGGGCACATAAATTCCCTTGCGACGAAGTCCGATGTAGAGAAAGAGTGCATTGAGGGTGGCACCCAATCCTATCGAGAGTGCGAGACCCGCATGAGCGATCCAGGGCACGAAGGCGACGTTCATGAGTTGTGTGACCACCAGAACCCCGATGCCGATCTTGACGGGGGTACGAATATCCTGTTTTGCGTAAAAACCGGGCGCGAGTATCTTGACCAGTATCAGACCCATCAGGCCAACGCCATATGCGACGAGCGCTCTGGATGTCATGGCGACCGAGAGGGCGTCAAATTTCCCGTAATGAAAAAGTGTCGTCGTGATGGGTTCGGATAAAACCATGAGGGCAACAGCCGCTGGTGTAGCGAGCAAAATGGTGAGCCTGAGGCCCCAGTCAAGCAACGAGGAATACTCGCTGTGGTCCCCGCAAGCATGCGCTTTGGACAAGCTGGGCAGGAGAATAGTGCCCAGCGCCACGCCGAGCAGCGCGGTGGGGAGTTCCATCAGGCGGTCTGCATAAGAGAGCCATGACACGCTGCCATCGGGCAGGTGGGAAGCAATATTGGTATTGATGATCAGACTGATTTGCGCCGCTGATACCGCGAATGTCGCTGGCAGCATTTGGCGCAGGACCCGACGGACGCCCGGATCTTTGAGCGCCGTCACCGGATTCATCCCGATGCGCGGCAGCATGCCGATCTTGCGCAAGGCGGGTACCTGAAACCACAGCTGCAGCACGCCACCGATGAACACCGCAATCGCCAGCGCATAGACGGGCTGCGATAGGTGAGGCGCCAGAAAGATTGCGCCCGCGATGAAGGAAAGATTGAGAAGAACGGGCGTGAAGGCCGGCACACGAAATTCCTGCCAAGTGTTCAGAATGCCACCTGCCAGTGCGACCAGCGACATGAACAGAATGTAAGGAAACATGATGCGCGTCATCGTCACCGACAACGATAGCGCCACTGGGTCCGAACTGAATCCGCTGGCCATCAGCAAAACGACCATCGGCGCGCCAATGATGCCCAGGATCGTCGTCGCAAGCAGGGCCCAGAACATCACCGTCGCGACATGATCGGCCAGAGTACGGGTCGCTCGATTGCCTTGCTGGTTCTTGTATTCCGCAATGATAGGGACGAAGGCCTGCGAAAACGCACCCTCGGCGAAAAGCCGACGCAGCAGATTGGGAATGCGAAAGGCGACGAAAAAAGCGTCGGTATAGATCGAGGCGCCAAACGTTCGTGCCACCAGGAACTCGCGGATCAGCCCTGTGATGCGTGAGAGCATCGTCATGCCAGAAACGGTGGCTAGCGTTTTATGCAAGTTCATGGCAAACGATTATAGCCGCAGGTTTTGAGCAAATTCTGCGAAATATTGCTTTAATGAAAATTAATTGGGGGTGATCTCGCCGGGTTGCCCTTCAAAGGCGGGCGCTTTTTGGGTTTGTCTTGGGGGCAAAAACCCGCTATAATCGCGGTCTTTCGAATTCCGCCCGGGGCAAGCTCCCGTGCCCCACAGTCAGGAAATTAGTCATGGCAAATACAGCCCAGGCACGCAAGCGTGCCCGTCAAGCAGTCAAACTGAACGAGCATAATTCCAGCCAGCGTTCAACGCTGCGCACAGCCATCAAGGCTGTTCGCAAGGCGATTGAAGCGGGTGACAAGGCAGCAGCAGCAGCCGTCTTTCAGGCATCGGTTTCCGTAATCGATCGTATCGCTGACAAGAAGATCGTTCACAAGAACAAGGCAGCGCGACACAAGAGTCGTTTGTCGGCTGCGATCAAGGCCCTCGCTTAATTCTGGCCTGATGGTTCACTGGCTGGATTGCCCGGCCAAGTGAGCTAGCGTAAAGCCTGAGCAGTAAACATGGTGTCGGTAACGCCCGACGCCTGCAAACAAGAACCCGTCTGATCAAACTCAGGCGGGTTTTTTTATTGGGGCAGACCGGTGACTTGCAGGCCGGACCGAATATTCTTCTGCCTGAACCAGCCCTGATTCATCTCCAGCGCAAATCGAGCAGGTTTTTTTGCGCAATGCGCATTCAGGGTTTGCGGCTGCATGTCTTCAATGTTGATGATGCGACCCTTCTCATCGATAAAGGCGACCGATAGCGGAAGCAAGGTGTTCTTCATCCACATGCAGATATGCCGCGTCTCGGGAAAACGGAACACCATGCCTTCATTTGGGGCCATTTTTTCGCGGAACATCAGGCCTTGAGCGCGCTGCTCATCACTGACAGCAACTTCCGCTTTGATCAAATGCATTCCAATATTCAGCGTTGTGGTTGGGAATATCTGCTGCGCATGGCTGATTGAAAAAAATACGGCGAACATCCAGCCTGCGGCACTGTAGAAAATAATTTTCATAATCAAGGTCAGGGAGACGCTGAATAAATCGACGTCTTATGGTGTGCCAGCATAGCTTTGCAACGCGGGGCCCGGCAATCTCATGGGCTTGTCACCATCAATTTAACTGCAAAAGTTTCCAAGTGTGTTGAATCAGCACTTCATCAGGCATTCGATGCTATGAGATTGTAAACCCCGCCACCGCAGGCTCATTCGACTTTATGCCATGCGTCCTCGCCCACGTCTCGCCACTCGCCCGGCAACAGGGGATGAGTAGCGAGAGAAAACGGTCCAATGCCGCTGCGCACCAGCCTGAGCGTTGGTAAACCGACTGCGGCTGTCATGCGTCTTACCTGACGATTCTTGCCCTCGATCAGCGTGATAACCAGCCAGCTGGTAGGAATCTGCGCCCGCGCGCGAACCGGTGGCTGCCGTTCCCAAAGCCAGGTGGGTGTTTCTATGCGTGCGGCGCGGCAGCCCAAAGTGATGAAATCACCCAAATCCAGTGGTGCTTGCAACCGGGTCAGCTGCTCTGGGCTGGCAATGCCCTCGACTTGCGCCAGATAGGTTTTTGGCTTTTTACTGGTCGGGTGACTGATCTCGTGCTGCAGTTTTCCATTGTCTGTCAGCAGCATGAGCCCCTCGCTGTCTGCATCCAGTCTTCCCGCCGGGTAGATGTCGGGCTGGTGCAGGTAGTCAGCCAGCGTGGCGCGGGCGGGATGAGCCGAGAACTGGCTCATGACACCGTGCGGCTTGTTGAAAAGAATCAGCGACATTCAGAGTATCCGGGTCAGTGACGGGGCCGCATTTCTGTGGCACGAAGCAAAATTCTAGTGCATAATACGAAACGTGGTCTTATGTCTTATATAAGACCTGCAGATGGCTTTCAATGGGCCTTTGTTCCTGACAAGACCCAAACTACAATCTTCCTTATCCGCCCAATCCTCGGAGATAACGATGTACCAACATATCAAAGTACCCACCGATGGTCAGAAGATTTCGGTCAACCCTGATTATTCTCTGAATGTGCCCGACAATCCGATCATCCCTTACATCGAGGGTGATGGCACCGGCGTTGACATCAGTCCGGTAATGATCAAGGTCATTGATGCGGCGGTACAAAAAGCTTACGGCGGCAAACGCAAGATCAGCTGGATGGAGATTTTTGCGGGCGAGAAATCGACCATGGTCTATGGCCCTGACGTCTGGCTGCCGGAGGAAACTCTCAAGGTTCTCAAAGATTATGTGGTCTCGATCAAGGGACCTCTGACCACACCCGTCGGCGGTGGCATACGCTCGCTGAACGTCGCGCTGCGTCAGGAGTTGGACCTGTACGTTTGTTTGCGCCCGGTGCGTTATTTCAAGGGCGTGCCCTCGCCACTGCGCGAGCCAGAGAAAACCGACATGGTGATTTTCCGCGAGAACTCGGAAGACATCTATGCGGGTATCGAATGGCAAGAGGGCAGCGAGGGTGTGAAGAAGGTGATCGATTTCTTGATCAAGGAAATGGGCGTCAAGAAGATCCGCTTCCCCGAGACCTCAGGTATTGGTATCAAGCCGGTCTCGCGTGACGGTACCGAGCGTCTGGTACGCAAGGCCATCCAGTACGCGATCGACAATGACAAGCCTTCGGTCACCCTTGTTCACAAGGGCAACATCATGAAGTACACCGAAGGTGGTTTCCGTGACTGGGGCTATGAACTGGCCCAGAAGGAGTTCGGCGCCCAGCTCATCGACGGCGGCCCTTGGTGCACCTTCAAGAATCCCAAGACGGGCAAAGACATCATCGTCAAGGATTCGATTGCGGATGCTTTCCTGCAGCAGATTCTCTTGCGCCCGAACGAATACAGCGTGATTGCGACCTTGAATCTGAACGGCGACTATATTTCTGATGCGCTGGCTGCCCAGGTGGGTGGTATCGGTATCGCACCGGGAGCCAACCTCTCCGATTCAGTGGCCATGTTCGAAGCAACGCATGGCACGGCGCCCAAGTACGCTGGCAAGGATTACGTGAATCCTGGTTCACTCATCCTGTCTGCCGAGATGATGCTGCGTCACATGGGCTGGTTCGAGGCGGCGGATTTGGTGATCAGCTCGATGGAAAAGTCGATTTCATCGAAGAAAGTTACCTACGATTTTGCGCGCCTGATGGAAGGCGCGACCCAGATGTCTTGCTCGGGATTCGGTGATGTGATGATTGCCCACATGTAAGGCAGCCAGTACTTTGAAAAAGCCGGAGTGATCCGGCTTTTTTATTGCCCGGAGTTCTATTGCCAAAGTGGTAATTTATCAGCGTGAACTAATGGGCGATGGCCAAGTCTACAAAAGTGGAGGGCAATAAAAAACCCCCGGTTTTGTCGGGGGTTTTGAGGAGCCTAACGGTAATCAGGCATTCTGGATGTTGGAAGCTTGCTTGCCTTTGGGGCCTTGCGTTACTTCAAACTGAACCTTTTGTCCTTCTTTGAGGGTCTTAAAGCCATTCATCTGAATCGCAGAGAAGTGTGCGAACAGATCTTCGCCACCATCATCCGGAGTGATAAAACCGAAGCCTTTGGCATCGTTAAACCACTTCACTGTACCTGTTGCCATAAAAGCGTTTTCCCAAATTTAACCAATCACACGAGCCCTAGAAGCAAGAAGCTCGCGTAAAGCTGCCCCCTCTTATATTGCTCCTCCCTAATCAACCGGTGCAAAAGAGCACATATTGATCTTTTGCATTGTTCGCGCAAAAAATGGAAAAGTCAAGTTAATTGCCAAAAGGACTAGATTCGGACCGGGATTGACCAAAATTATCGGCCTCTGAACCGAGGAAAAAGCGGCGATCTGCGCGGCATCAGGATTCGGCGTACTATCATTGTGTGGCGCGGATATCCTTGGCATAAGCGGTTACGCACCAGGACAAGGGCATTAGAATAGAAGCATGGCAACTAACGACGAGAATGGCACACTCCTTATTCCCAAGGAGAAAAAGGCGGCGGTCAAACCGCCACCGATGTATCAGGTTTTGCTGCTCAATGATGATTACACCCCGATGGAATTCGTGGTGGCCATCATCCAGGAGTATTTCAACAAGGACAGGGAGACTGCTACCCAGATAATGTTGAAAGTGCATCGAGATGGTAAAGGCATGTGCGGGGTGTATCCTAAAGATATAGCCAGTACAAAAGTGGAACTTGTATTAACCCACGCTCGGAAGGCGGGACATCCGCTCCAGTGCGTGATGGAGGAAGCATGATTGCTCAGGAACTCGAAGTTAGTTTGCACATGGCTTTTGTCGAGGCGAGACAAGCTCGGCATGAGTTCATTACCGTTGAGCATCTGCTGCTCGCGCTGCTGGATAATCCTTCGGCAGCCGAAGTGCTCAGAGCTTGCGCCGTCAATATTGACGATCTTCGCAAGACACTGACCAACTTTATTAATGACAACACTCCAACCGTGCCGGGTACCAGCGAAGTCGACACGCAACCGACTCTGGGTTTCCAGCGGGTGATACAGCGCGCGATCATGCATGTGCAGTCGGCGTCGAACGGCAAGAAAGAAGTCACCGGCGCCAACGTTCTGGTGGCGATCTTCGGTGAAAAAGATTCCCATGCGGTGTACTACCTTCATCAGCAAGGGGTCACTCGTCTGGATGTCGTCAATTTCATTTCCCATGGCGTGCGCAAAGACCAGCAGTCCGAGCCACAAAAAGCCTCCGAGGGTGTTGAAGAAGGCGCCGCTGAGACCCAGCAAAAAGAAAGTGCGCTGGATCAGTTCACCCAAAATCTCAACAAGCTCGCCGCTGAAGGAAAGATCGATCCTCTGATCGGTCGCGAAGCCGAAGTAGAGCGCGTGATTCAAACGCTCTGCCGCCGTCGCAAAAATAATCCCCTGCTGGTGGGTGAAGCCGGCGTGGGCAAGACCGCCATTGCCGAAGGTCTCGCCTGGCGTGTGACCCAGGGCGATGTGCCCGAGATTTTGCAAAATGCTGTCGTCTACTCGCTTGATATGGGTGCCTTGTTAGCCGGCACCAAGTACCGCGGCGACTTCGAACAGCGTCTGAAGGCCGTACTCAAACAAATGAAGAACAACCCGAACGGGATTTTGTTCATCGATGAAATACACACCATCATCGGTGCGGGCTCTGCATCGGGCGGTACGCTCGATGCGTCGAACTTGCTCAAGCCCGCCTTGTCCAGTGGTCAGCTGAAATGTATCGGAGCGACCACTTTCAATGAATTCCGTGGCGTATTCGAGAAAGACCACGCGCTCTCGCGTCGCTTCCAGAAGATTGATGTGAATGAGCCAACCGTCGAGCAGACGGTGCAGATCTTGCGCGGTCTCAAATCGCGGTTTGAAGAACATCATGGTGTCAAGTATTCGGCGCTGGCGCTGACAACGGCCGCCGAGCTCGCCGCGCGTTTCATCAATGATCGTCATCTGCCCGACAAGGCGATTGATGTGATTGACGAGGCTGGCGCAGCGCAACGCATCTTGCCGAAGTCCAAGCAGAAAAAGACCATAGGCAAGCCCGAGATCGAAGACATCATTTCGAAAATCGCGCGCATTCCGCCGCAGTCGGTCAATCAGGATGACCGTACCAAGCTGCAAACCATCGACCGAGATCTCAAGAACGTCGTGTTTGGTCAGGATCCTGCAATCGAGGCATTGGCAGCAGCGATCAAGATGGCGCGCGCAGGACTCGGTAAAACCGACAAGCCGATTGGCTCTTTCCTTTTCTCCGGCCCGACCGGCGTGGGCAAGACCGAAGTCGCCAAGCAGCTGGCCTTCATTCTTGGTATCGAGCTGATTCGTTTTGACATGTCCGAGTACATGGAACGTCATGCGGTGAGTCGCCTGATTGGTGCGCCACCCGGCTACGTTGGGTTCGATCAGGGCGGCCTGCTGACCGAAGCAATCACGAAGAAGCCACATGCAGTACTGCTGCTGGATGAAATTGAAAAGGCTCATCCGGATGTCTTCAATATCCTCTTGCAGGTGATGGATCACGGCACGCTGACCGACAATAATGGTCGCAAGGCAGATTTCCGCAATGTGATCATCATCATGACGACGAATGCCGGCGCAGAGAGCTTGCAAAAGCGTTCCATGGGTTTCACCGAATCCAAGCAGGCAGGCGATGAAATGGCGGACATCAAGCGCATGTTCACGCCGGAGTTCCGCAATCGTCTGGATTCCATCATCAGCTTCCGTGCGCTGGACGAGGACATCATCCTGCGCGTGGTCGACAAATTCCTCATGCAACTGGAAGAGCAACTGCATGAGAAGAAGGTCGAAGCAGTATTCAGCGACAGCTTGCGCAAATTCCTCGGCAAGAAGGGCTTCGACCCGCTGATGGGTGCGCGCCCCATGTCTCGTCTGATTCAGGACATGATTCGCAAAGCACTGGCTGACGAACTCTTGTTCGGCAAGTTGGTCTCTGGTGGACGCGTGAATGTCGATCTCGACGAAGAGGAGCATATTCGTCTTGAATTCGTCGAAGGTGATACGCCACCACCGGCAGCACCGCCACAGGAAGCTGCTGAAGTCGAATAAAACCCCGGCGGTACTTGAACAAACAGGGCCCCAGCGCAAGCGGGGCCCTGTTTGTTTTTTTGGTACTCATCAGACCAGCTGATTCTGATCAGGGCAGCAAGGGATTTTTCGACGTTTGTTTCTGGCGAATTTCTTTCAGAGTGGTTTGAATCAATTGTTGCCGTTCTGATGTCCAGGGATGCAGTGCCGTGTAAGTGTTGGTTTGCGATGCGGGATAAGCTTGTGCGAGTTTATCCATCGTCCGCTCGCTTACTCCGGGATCGTGGCCGGCCCGCGCCATCAGATACATCGCCAGTTGGTCGGCTTCCTGATCCGCTTTCGCTGGCATGGGGCGCAGGCCTCCACGACTGGCAAGTGCTGCGGCATCCGGTTGCAAGGGAAGTAGTGCATCGATCACGCTGGCGGCGGTTGCCGTCATTTGCTGAGCAGCGGCGTGCTGCAATACATTGTGTGCCATTTCCCGGGCAAGAATGACTGCGAGTTCTTCATCGCGGATCAGAAAATCAAGCATGCCTTGAGTAATCATGATGCGCCGACCATCCGCATACGCATTGACCTGCGGCGTATGCCCAATTTCCATTGAAAAAGCACAGGCCGCAGTGAGCGGGATAGTCAATCGGATCGACCGTTCCTCGCGCAAGACCATGACCGAAATATCGCTCGCATTCTTGAGCAACGGTGCCAGCAATCGGGCTGCCTCGCTCTCTGCGTGTGCACCCAGCGGCAGTGGCTGACCTTGTATCGATTGAAGAATGTCGCCGGGTTGTATGCCGGCGCGCATCGCGCCGCTGCCGTCGAGTACCTGCATCACGCGCAGGCGATCATCGAGTTTGAGCGACGACTCCGCGGCAGGGCCTAACTCAGCAGGATAGGAATAACGATTTTTTGCAGTGAAGCCCAGCAGTGGGCGCGCGAGCGTGCGACAAAGCGGTGCGTTCTTCACCATTAAGGGTGCGGCGACACGATAGATGCGCTGCTGCCGTGCGATCAGCTGTGATAATGCTGACACCTCTTGAGCAGGTTGAACTTTTTTCTCCGGCAGAGCTGACGGAGTTTTTACAGGTGGTGTCGTACAGGAGGCTAGCAGAAGCGCTAACGCCAACAGCAGAGGTACCCCGGATCGGCCGTTCGCACTTATGGCCCCACTCACCATCATCCCGCCGCCCACTTATTTTTTGCCAGTGCTGCCAAAGCCGCCTTCGCCACGTTCGCTGCTCTCGAAGTTGTCTACGATATCGAATGCTACCTGCATCACCGGCACGATGATCAGCTGCGCCAGGCGTTCCATAGGATTCAGCACAAAGCTTGTGCTGCCACGATTCCAGGTCGACACCATGAGCTCACCTTGATAGTCCGAATCAATCAAGCCAACAAGATTGCCCAGCACAATGCCATGTTTATGGCCCAGTCCGCTTCTCGGAAGAATCATGGCCGCATAAGCAGGATCGGCAATGTGAATCGCCAGACCGGTTGGCACCAGATGCGTGGTCCCTGGTTCTATGGCGATGGGTTCTTTGAGGCAGGCACGTAGATCCAGTCCTGCACTGCCTGGTGTCGCGTAAGCCGGCATTTGTTCGCGCATGCGCGGATCAAGGATTTTGACAGCGATTTTTTTCATGGTGTCTCAGGACGCAAAGTAAGAATAAAAACAGGAGTAACGACAAGGGTCAGGGAAACGTGAAACAGAAAATGCGCGATCAGAGCCGGCGGGCGATTTCGGCGATCAACGTCACAGCAAGACTATCCTTGCTCGCGCGCGGCAAGGCCTGGTGACCTCGTATATCAAAAAGCACGATTTCATTGTCATCCTTGCCGAAGGTCTGGTGACCGATATTCCCCACCAGCAGCGGAATATTTTTCCGCTCTCGCTTGGCAGCGCCATGCGTAAGCAGATCCTCTGACTCGGCTGCGAAGCCCACACAAAAAGGCGGCGAGGGCAAAGCAGCGACTGAAGCAAGTATGTCGGGATTGGTTTCAAACTGCAGCGAGGGTGCTGCTGCATCCTGCTTTTTTATTTTTTGGGTACTGACGTCAGCGACACGCCAGTCGGCGACTGCAGCGACCGCGATGAACACCGATTGCTCGCCGATATGCGACATCACGGCTGCATGCATGTCACGCGCCGTTGTCACTGGAATAAAGGTGACGCCCAGCGGGACTGTCAGTGCCGTTGGCCCTGACACTAGCGTGACGTTGGCGCCGGCAGCTTGCGCGGCCCGCGCCAGTGCGTAACCCATTTTCCCCGACGACAGGTTAGTGATGCCGCGCACAGGATCGATGGGTTCAAAGGTGGGTCCTGCCGTGATAAGCACGCGTTTGCCTGACAAGAGCTTGGGCTGAAAAAATCCGGTGAGCGCCTCAAGTAATTGCTCGGGTTCGAGCATGCGTCCCAGCCCGGTTTCGCCACACGCCTGATCGCCCGCGGCCGGTCCCAGCAAGGTGATGCCGTCGGACTTTAGCTGCGCGACGTTGCGCTGCGTTGCCGGCTTGTCCCACATTTCGACATTCATCGCAGGTGCTACCAGCAGGGGCACATCATGGGGTCGGGCAAGGCACAAGGTCGAGAGCAAATCATCCGCCGCACCATGCACCAGTTTACGCATGAAATCAGCCGAGCAGGGTGCGATGATGATCGCATCCGCATCGCGGGAGAGATCGATATGCGCCATATTGTTGGCCACACGACTGTCCCACTGATCGGTGTACACCGTGTGACCCGACAAGGCTTGCATGGTCACTGGTGTAATGAAGTGACGGGCAGCTTCGGTCATCACGACTTGCACGCTGGCCCCGGCTTTGACCAAGGCGCGCGCAAATTCAGCAGCCTTGTAGCAGGCAATGCCACCGGTAAGCCCCAGCACGATTTTTTTGCCTGCAAGATTCATGAGAGCCTCTAGCGGTTGACGCGGCGGAATTCATCCAGCACGAACAATATCGCTCCGACTGTAATTCCGCTGTCTGCGACATTGAATGCTGGCCAATGCCATCCGTGCACGTGAAAATCAAGAAAATCGATCACATGGCCGTACGCGACACGATCAATCAGATTGCCGATGGCACCACCCAGAATCAGCGCGAGTGACCAACAGAACAGCCGCTGATCAGGATTTCGCTTGAGCATCCAAAGAATGAAGACCGAAGCGATCACGGAAATACCGGTAAAGAAATAGCGTTGCCAACCTGCCTGATCCGACAAAAAACTGAATGCCGCACCTTTGTTGTACACCATCACCAGATTGAAATAGCTTGTGATCGGTTCGGACTGGCCGTAAATCAGAAGTTTGCTCATGGTGATCTTGGTGACCTGGTCCAGCAAGATCACTACCAGTGCAATACCCAGCCACAGCATCAGACCCGCATTCTTTTTTGCCATTGACAACCTTTGGTTGAGGTCAGGCGGCGCGCCGGCGCTCGCCCTGACCAAACAAATTGGATACGCAACGACCACACAAGCCTGCATGCTCGACATGGTCGCCTACATCAGCACGATAATGCCAGCAGCGCTCGCATTTCTTGAAGCTTGACGCGGTCACCAGAATTTTTTCTTCAGCAGTCGAGGCAACAGGGATGACTCGTGCCGCCGACGTGATCAGAACAAATTTCAGGTCGTCACCCAGCTGCTGCAGCAAAGTCAGTTTATCGCCGCTGGCATGAATCGCAACCTCGGCCTGCAGGGAGGAACCAATCGCGCCGGATACCCGTAAGTCTTCGAGTTCTTTCTGCACCGATGCACGAATTTCGCGCAAGCTCGCGTACTTGTCCAGCAGTGCATGTGCGTCTGCGATCTCGGGGAGGGTATAAAAAGTCTGCGTGAAAATCGTCTCGCCTGATGCTTCGTAAGTCGCTTTGTCGGCAAATACTGACCAGGCTTCTTCCACCGTGAACGACAGTACCGGTGCCATCAGGCGCAGCAAGGACTGGGTGATGTGCCAGATCGCTGTTTGTGCCGAGCGACGCGCGCTGGAGTCTACACCGCTGGTGTACAGACGGTCTTTGAGAATATCCAGATAAAAGCCGCCCAGATCTTCGGAGCAGTACATCTGCAGCTTGGCGACCACAGGATGGAATTCGTATTCATCGAAATGCGTGCGAATTTCGTTCTGCAATTGCGCCATGCGGGCAATCGCATGGCGATCAATCTCAAGCAGCTGATCAATTGCTACCGCATCACGCTGCGCATCGAAGTCCGAGGTATTGGCTAACAGGAAGCGCAAGGTATTGCGAATACGTCGGTAGCTCTCCACGACGCGTTTGAGAATTTCATCCGAGATTGACAGCTCACCCGAATAATCAGTTGCGGCCACCCAGAGCCGGAGAATTTCCGCGCCCAGCGTATCGGAGACTTTTTGGGGAGCCACCACATTGCCTTTGGACTTGGACATTTTCTTGCCCTCGCCATCGACCACGAAACCATGCGTCAGAAGCGCCTTGTAGGGCGCACAGCCGTTGAGCATGGCCGAGGTCAGCAGCGATGAGTGGAACCAGCCACGATGCTGATCCGAACCTTCGAGGTAGAGATCTGCAGGAAACTGTGATTCCGCCACATGTGATCCGCGCAGCACCGTCTGGTGCGTCGTGCCGGAGTCAAACCAGACATCCAGGGTGTCGCGATTTTTTTCGTAGTGTGCTGCATCGGCGCCGAGAAACTCATTCAGATCCAGCGTGTGCCAGGCTTCAATGCCGCTTTGCTCGACACGTTGCGCAACTTTTTCAAGCAGCGCTGGTGTGTCAGGATGAAGGTCGCCCGTTTCCTTGTGCACGAAGAATGCCATGGGCACACCCCACTGACGCTGCCGTGACAATGTCCAGTCCGGACGATTGGCAATCATGCCGTGAAGACGTGCCTTACCCCATCCTGGGAAAAAGCGGGTTGCATCCACAGCAGCCAGTGCTGTCTCGCGCAAGGAAGCGCTGCCATCCTTCGGCGTACGATCCATGCTTGCGAACCATTGCGAAGTCGCACGATAGATGATCGGTGTTTTATGGCGCCAGCAGTGCATGTAGCTGTGATCAAACATCACCAATTTGAACAAAGTGCCGGCGTTGTCGAGCGTGCTGCAAATCGGTTTCGATGCTTCCCAGATGGTCATGCCGCCAAACAGCGGCAGCGTCGAGACATAACGTCCATCGCCCATCACCGGGTTGATGATGGCATCATCCTTCATGCCGTGCGCTTTGCAGGATGCATAGTCTTCCACGCCGTAGGCGGGCGCGGAGTGCACGATGCCGGTACCGGCATCTTTGGTTACGTATTCCCCGAGATAGACGGGTGACAGGCGCGCATAGCCCGCATCAGCGGATGACATCGGGTGATGAAAATTCACCCCAGACAAAGCTTCGCCTGTGCAGGTGGCAATCGTTGTACCTTCCAGGCCATAGCGAGCGAGGCAGCTCTCGACCAGATCTTCGGCAAGGATGAGCAGTATGGTTTCATCATGTCGCACGGTTTGTACCAGCGCGTAGCTGAATTCTGGGTGCATGTTGAGTGCCTGATTGGACGGTATCGTCCAGGGAGTCGTGGTCCAGATCACCACATAACCTTTTTCCGCAGGCAGCGATGCCAGTCCGAAGGCCTTGGCCAAACGCTCCGGTTCCGCGAAAGGGAAGCCGACATCGATGGCTGGATCGCGTTTGTCCTGATATTCCACTTCGGCTTCTGCGAGCGCTGAACCACAATCGAAGCACCAGTTCACGGGTTTGAGTCCGCGATAGACGAATCCTTTGTCGAGAATGCTGCCGAGTGCACGGATTTCATCCGCCTCATTGCGGTAATTCATCGTCAGGTAGGGATTGTCCCAATCGCCCAGCACGCCCAGTCGAATGAAATCTTTTTTCTGGCGTTCTACTTGTTCGGCTGCGTATGCACGCGATTTCGCCAACACCTCAGCCGTAGGCAGGTTTTTTCCGAACTGTTTTTCGATTTGAATTTCGATAGGCATGCCGTGGCAATCCCAGCCGGGTACGTATTGCGCGTCAAAACCCTCCAGCTGACGTGTCTTGACGATCATGTCCTTGAGAATTTTGTTCACCGCATGGCCGATATGAATATCGCCGTTGGCGTAAGGCGGGCCATCATGCAGGATGAATTTCGGTCTGCCTGCAGATGCCTTGCGAATGCGCTGGTAAAGTTTTTTCTGCTGCCATTGAGCGACCCACTGCGGTTCGCGCTTGGCAAGATCACCTCGCATCGGGAAGGGCGTTTCGGTCATGTTGACCGGATATTTGCTTTCAGATTTTTTGCTGTTGTCTGACATGAGGCGCGATCAGTTTGTAAATTCAGTAAGAGTCAGGCGGTTTCGTTCTGCAAAAAAAGCGCGCGCAGCGCACGCATCAGCATTGATTGCCTTGGTGAGTGTATCGAGGTCGTCGTATTTTTCTTCGTCGCGCAGTTTTTCAAGAAATTCCACGCGTATCAGTTGGCCGTAGCAATGGCCGGTGTAATCAAAGATATGTACTTCGAGCAGCACCCTGCCATTGTCCTCGACGGTAGGGCGCACACCCAGACTCGCGACCGCCGCTAGCGGCTGGTCTGCAAGACCGTGTACCTGCACTACGAAAATCCCGTTCAGTGCAGGACGTCGGTGCGCGATGCGCAGATTGGCCGTTGGGAAACCAATGGTGCGTCCCAGCTTGCGGCCATGCAGTACCCGACCTGAAATCGAATAAGGATGCCCCAGCAATTCCTGGGCATGCCCAAAGTCACCCTCAGTCAGTGCAGCGCGCACGGCAGATGAGGAAATGCGCGACCCTTCGTGTAGCACCGTGTGCAGAGCAACGACTTCAAAGCCGTATTTTTTTCCGGCCTCGGCCAGCAACTCGAAATTACCTTCACGTTTTGCACCAAAGCGAAAATCATCACCCACGATCAGCCATTTCACCTGCAAGCCCTCGACCAGGATCTGTTGAATGAATTTTTCGGGTGACAGTGATGCAAAGTGCGCATTGAAATGCTCAACAATCACGCGATCTACGCCAGCCTGTGCGAGCGCCTGCAACTTGTCGCGCAGATTGGCAATCCGGCTGGGGGCTCGGCTGTCATCATTTGCCATGCGCGCAAAAAATTCTCGCGGATGTGGCTCGAAGGTCATGACGGCGGTCTCGACCCCCAGCCGTTGCGCTGCCTCGGACACGCGCGCGAGCAATGCCCGATGGCCCAGATGCACGCCATCGAAATTGCCAATGGTGAGCGCACATGGGCGTCGATCAGCCAGCGAGGGGAGTCCGCGAAATACCTTCATGGGCAGGGTGTGGGGTGCAGCAATGCGAAAGCCCTCGATTATAGAGGGTTTCCCTAGGTTTCCCGCTGGATTAGGCAGCGTCCGGCAGGCCCCCGTGGTGACCTGCAGACCTTATCGTCGGGGAATGAGTAAGGCCACGAGGCGACTGAAAAAATGGGCTGGGGGCTTTGAATGGGGCTGAACCCGGAGGGCACTTGCTCTTGCGCCCGCTGAGGGTTCACATGCCTGTCCACAGTGCCTGCAATGCCGCCAACGCCGCCAACCCTGCGGTTTCCGTGCGCAGTATGCGCTCACCCAATCCAAGACAAAGGGCGCCATGGTGGATGGCGAGGCGTTCCTCCTCGTCGGACCAGCCGCCTTCGGGACCGATCATCAGGGTCATGGCCTGCGCTGGCTGGTGGCGGGCCCAGGCCTGCAATGATTCATTCGCGCGAGGAGAGAGCAAGATGCGCCGATGCATGCTCTGCTGTGTGACCCAGTGATCAAAGCGCAGCGGTGCCGCCAATAATGGCAGTCGATTGCGTCCACATTGCTCCGCGGCGGCCGCCATGATGCCCTGCCAGTGGCTCATTTTCTTCTCTGCGCGATCCTCATCGAGCCGGATAACGGAGCGACTGCACATGAGCGGTTGAATGCCCGTGGCGCCCAACTCGACCGCTTTTTCGACGATCCAATCCATCTTGCTGCCTTCGGGCAGACCCTGAGCGAGCGTGATGGCGTGGGCCGGCTCGGCTTCTCGGGCGGAAAAGGTCTTCAACTCAACCTCGACCCGTTTCTTGTCAACACTTGCGAGCGTGCCCATGTACTCGCCTCCGCTGCCGTTGAATAGCGTCACCACATCACCGACTTTGAGTCGAAGTACACGCACATGTCGCGCGCTAGAGTCGGGCAGGCGCAGCAGCTGGCCGGCTTCGAGAGGTTGATCGCAGTAGAAGCGGGGCATCGTATAGGCGGGGCAGGGGCAGTGGGTGAAAAGCGGCTTGCACCGATTGTAAGCGTCTGAGCCTGCTCTGGTAAAATCTCAGGCTTTTCCGCCGGCGCCACGTCTCAGAATCTCTATCACATTGCGTTGCCAGCGCAGGGGCCTCCCAGTGGGGCGTGTACTGGGTAGGTCCTCAGTACCGTTTCACGGGATTCAGTGTGCTGCACGACACGCCTGTTGCACCCGTACCAGGGATTGCGCCGCTCATTTTGATAGAGGTTCCGGGTGCCGCGATCGTATCTTCATTCAATCTTGGCAATATGACTTCCAAACTGACCTCAGGTGCGGATACCCGCAAAATGGCGAATGCAATCCGCGCGCTTGCAATGGACGCCGTGCAAAAAGCCAACTCGGGACATCCCGGCATGCCCATGGGCATGGCCGAGATTGCGGTTGCTTTGTGGGGTAAACATCTGCGTCACAACCCTGCTGACCCCAAATGGATGGACCGCGACCGCTTCGTGGTGTCCAACGGGCATGGCTCCATGCTTCTATATGCCTTGTTGCATTTGTCCGGTTACGCGTTGTCGATGGACGAGATTCGCAACTTCCGGCAATTGCATTCGCTGACACCGGGTCATCCGGAAGTCGACATCACACCCGGCGTTGAAACCACCACAGGCCCGCTGGGTCAGGGCATCACCAATGCCGTGGGGATGGCATTGGCAGAGCACCTGCTCGCTGCCGAGTTCAACCGCCCCGGCTTTGATGTCATTGATCACCACACCTACGTCTTCCTCGGTGATGGCTGTCTGATGGAAGGCATCAGCCATGAAGCCTGCTCCCTTGCCGGTACCTTGCGTTTATCCAAGCTGATCGTGCTGTATGACGACAATGGCATTTCGATTGATGGCAAGGTGGATGGATGGTTCCGCGACGATACGCCAAAGCGTTTCGAGAGCTACGGTTGGCACGTGATTCCGAATGTTGATGGACACGATGTGCAGGCAGTTGATGCAGCGATTGCAGCTGCCAAGAAATCCGATCGCCCAACGATGATTTGCTGCAAGACGGTCATCGGCAAAGGATCACCCAATATGGAGGGTAGCGACAAGGTTCATGGCGCAGCACTAGGCGATGCTGAAATTGCCGCCACCCGCGCCGCTATCGGCTGGGACTCTCCGCCTTTCGAAATTCCCGCGGACGTTTATGCTGACTGGGATGCGAAACAACAAGGTGCCGCCTTGCAGGCGACGTGGACAGAGAAATTCAATGCGTATCGCGATCAGTTTCCCAAAGAAGCTGCCGAGCTGATTCGTCGTATGCAAGGTGAACTGCCAGCGACATTTGATCAATCTGTGGCGGCCCTCATTGATGCCTGCGTGCAGAAGAAAGAAAACATCGCGACTCGCAAAGCCAGCCAAAATGCGATTCAAGCCCTCGCACCCAATCTGCCGGAATTTCTCGGCGGCTCAGCCGACCTGACCGGGTCCAATCTCACCAATTGGAAAGAATGCATCGCCGTTCGCGCTGATCAGCCAGGTAATCACATCAACTATGGTGTGCGTGAATTCGGCATGAGCGCCATCATGAATGGCATCGCCCTGCATGGCGGCTACATTCCTTTCGGTGCGACCTTCCTCACTTTCTCTGATTACAGTCGCAATGCCTTGCGCATGGCGGCGCTGATGAAGCTGCGCTCGATTTTTGTATTCACGCATGATTCCATCGGTCTGGGCGAAGATGGCCCGACCCATCAGTCGGTCGAGCACATTTCCAGCATGCGCCTGATTCCGAATCTTGATAACTGGCGTCCGTGTGACACGGTTGAATCTGCGGTGGCATGGGGCGAGGCGGTGCGTCGCAAGCACGGTCCGAGCACACTGATTTTCTCTAGACAAAACCTGCCCTATGTCGAGCGTGATTCTGCGCAAATCGCCGACATCCGACGCGGTGGTTATGTACTGAGAGACGACAAAGCCGCGCGCGCGATTCTGATTGCGACCGGTTCCGAGATTGAACTGGCGCTTAAATCTGCTGAGGTTCTCGCCGCTGAAGGCATCTCGGTCAGAGTCGTGTCCATCCCGAGCACGGATGTGTTTGAGCGACAGGATGCCGCTTATAAAACCAGCGTTCTGCCCAGGCATTTGCCGCGTGTTGCCATCGAAGCAGGTGTGACAGATTTCTGGTTCAGGTATGTCGGTCTCGATGGTGCCGTCATCGGCATCGATACCTTCGGCGAATCTGCGCCGGCGGGCGCGCTGTTCAAGTATTTCGGATTTACGACAGACAAAGTCGTTGCAGCAGTCAAGTCAGTGTTGCACTGACTCAGGCAAAACACAGTTACCAGCAATAATCACTTAGGAGATCAATATGACCATCAAAGTTGCGATCAATGGCTACGGCCGCATCGGGCGCAATGTATTACGTGCTCACTACGAAGGCGGCAAGAAAAACGATATCCAGATCGTCGCCATTAATGATCTGGGTAATGCAGAATCGAATGCGCATCTCACGCGCTACGACACTGCACACGGCAAATTCCCCGGAACCGTGGTGGTCGAAGGTGATTACATGATCGTCAATGGCGACAAGATCCGTGTGTTCGCGCAGCGGAATCCGGCCGACATTCCCTGGGGTGAGTTGGGCGTCGACGTTGTCATGGAGTGCACCGGCTTTTTTACGACGAAAGAGAAAGCTTCAGCGCACCTGAAAGGTGGCGCGAAGAAAGTGATCATCTCGGCGCCCGGCGGCAAAGATGTGGATGCGACCGTTGTCTTTGGCGTGAATCAGGGTGTGTTGAAGTCTTCCGCCACCGTGATCTCCAATGCTTCCTGCACGACCAACTGTCTGGCGCCGCTGGTCAAGCCACTCAATGACACGATCGGTCTTGAAAATGGTCTGATGACCACGGTGCATGCTTACACCAATGACCAGGTACTTACCGATGTCATGCACGAAGACCTTCGTCGCGCACGTTCAGCGACTCAGTCGATGATTCCTACCAAGACTGGCGCGGCTGCCGCAGTCGGTCTGGTGCTGCCAGAGCTGAATGGCAAGCTGGATGGCTATGCGATTCGTGTGCCGACCATCAATGTGTCTATCGTCGACCTGTCGTTCATTGCAGCGCGCGACACCACGGTTGATGAAGTCAACAGCATCATGAAAAAAGCAGCCGAAGGTCCTCTGAAGGGTATTCTTACCTACAACACAGAGCCATTGGTATCGGTGGACTTCAATCACAATCCGGCATCAAGCAATTTTGACGCGACCCTGACCAAGGTCTCCGGCCGTCTCGTGAAAGTCTCGTCTTGGTATGACAATGAATGGGGTTTCTCGAACCGCATGCTGGATACGACAATGGCACTGATGGGCGCAAAATAAGCAGCTTGCCGCGTCACAGAAAAAGCCCTGCAATTCAGATGAACTGCAGGGCTTTTTAACACCATGAAGTGCTGTTTTTATTTTTGTGCTGACCGAATGAAGATGGCGTCACTAATTTTATCGAACGCCGATTGGTAGATCTTGGGATCTTGTATTGGATCGTCACGATTGGATTGCTGTCCGTAGTCGCCTGAGGATTTTTTTCTCTCGACAAAATTCAGGCGTATCTTTGCAGATTTCGGCGACAGTTCCTCAACGAACGCAGTCACCGCCGTTCTGCCCTCAACACGAAATCCTGCAAGAAAAGAAAAAAATGCTTCGCTGCCTTTCGCTCCCTTTGTGGGCGATTCTGCCGTAATGAAACCCGTATCCAGATTGGCTGAATTCACGATATAGCCGAGATCCTGAAAAACGGACATGGCAGAATTGAACGCAGTCTTTTTGTCGACTTCGAAGGATCGGGACTGGTAGGCTTGAATTTCCAGTGAGGTTTTGGTCTGTGGGGTGTCGTTCATTGCGCAGCCGCCCGCGAGGAGGGCGCCTCCTACCGCGAGGCCACAAAGCATTCGTCGAAAGATGCCGCCGCAGTTTTCCTCGCCTAAGAATCTTTCGTGAGTGTTGGCGTCAATTTTGGAGACTGAATCAGTGTCGTCGGCGTTGGTCGTCATAAAGCTCGTCATGTTTTTCATGGCTCAATCTCAGAATGAAGAGTAGCGGGAAGAAAAATCGGTCACGGTCTTGACGCCCTTGATGTCTCTGAATTTGATGATCAGCGTCATCGTTCGACTGGATTGCTCGAGACCTGAGCTGCTGCTGGATGCGCCAGCCAGAATGATCGTGGCAAACGCTGAGCTGGAACTGGCATTCGATACTGTCGCTTGCTTCTGATAAGTCCAGGATTCCTCGCCATCGGCGTTTTGTGTCACCAGATTGGGTGCACCGAAAATCTCGACGACTTCCTGTTGCGTCGTGATGTTTTTCTTGAGCGTAATGCTGACCTGACCTGCAGTCAGATTGCTTTTGGACATTTTCTCGCTTTGGATCTCGCGCTGCGTTGCGCATCCTGAAAGTAGAACGACCAAAGCCATGCAGAGAATTCCGTATCTGTTCATGATCTCGTCTTGAGTGAAGGGGGTAATACGTCGCACTGGAGAAAAGTCGCAGCTGGGTAGCGACGTTGCACGAATTGTAATAATCCCGAGGATTATTCATTTAGTAATTTTTTGTACTGTTGTATGCCCGCTACGAGCTAGCCGACGAGATCCTTAGACTGAAAAGGCAAGGTGCCGAAGGCGAGGAGGTAAAAAGGCAGAGCCCGAAGGGGAGATTTCAGTCGCGCAACAGAACTTGCTGCCACAGCTGCTCGACTGCCTGGCGCGGTTCAGCTACCCGAGCCAGTTCAACACGTGCCCGATCTTGGCCGGTCAGTCGGATTTGGTGCTGAAGCTTGCGGAAGAGTCGATAGGCATCGCTGACCGCGACGGACAGTGGCGGGTCAATGAGCTTGAGGTCGCCGGCCAGTTTCAGCAGGGCGATATTACCGATGTCACCCGTCATTGCAGGATATTCAGCCGCATGACGAAGAACCAGGAATTGAACGATGAATTCGATATCGATCATGCCGCCCGCATCGTGCTTCAGATCGAAAAATTCCGAGCGATTGGGATGCGCTTCATGCATGCGCTGTCGCATGGCGAGGATTTCAGTACGCAATTGAGCGGGATCGCGGGTCTGACGCAGAACTTGAATGCGCAGTGCTTCGAAATGTGCACCGATGTTCTGATCTCCGGCGCAGAAGCGTGCTCTGGTGAGCGCCTGATGCTCCCACAGCCATGCGGACTGATGCTGGTATTTTTCGAACGCTGCCAGCGAGGACACCAGCAGGCCGCTGGCACCATCGGGTCTGAGTGCGATATCGATATCAAACAAGATGCCGGCTGGCGTGTGGCTCGTCATCCACGTAATGAAACGCTGCGCCAGTTTCGCGTAAATGGCAGGGGCCTCAGTATCCTCGTCGTCATACAGAAAAATGACATCCAGATCCGATGCATAGCCCAATTCCTTGCCGCCCAACTTGCCATAAGCGATGACGGCAAATTGCGGCTGGTCACGATGCCTGCCCGACAGCGTGTGCCAGACTGCCTCCAGCGTCACCGAGATGAGCACATCTGCCAGTGCAGACAAATGATCCGCGAGACGCTCGACGCTGAGTACGCCATCAAGATCCTGCGCAAGCAAGCGAAACAACTGCGCATGATGTTGCTCACGCAGCACATCCATCTGGCGCTCGGTGTCGCCGTTGAACGCCTCGAGTCGCTGACGACACTCTTGCGCAAATAGTTGCCAATCCGGCTCGGTGTGCAGAATAGCGTCATCGAGTAATTCATCCATTAACACCGGATGACGTGTCAGATATTTTGCCGCCCAGTCGCTGGCTGCCATCATGCGAATCACTCTAGCGAGGGTATGCGGATACTCGGTGAGCAAAGCCAGATAAGCGGAACGGCGCGCGATGGTGTCAAAGAAATCCAGCAGACGGTTCAGCGTTGCCGAGCGGGATGCTGTATCCGCGAGCTTGACCATCATGGGCAGCGATGCGCGCAGTAGGGTCTCCAGCTGTCCCTTGCGCTGCGGGGGCAGTGACTGGATACGATTACTGCGCCAGCTGGAGAGCAAGCGTTGAGCGGAGGCCGGTGCGTCATCAAAACCCAGTTGCTTGAGATGAGCTGCGATCACCTCTTCCGTAGCGTCGTCGAATGACAATCCCTGCAGATCGTTGCTGGTGCCGACCTCGGGGGACGATTTGTCGTCGAACATCTCATCGAAGCGTGCTGCGACCCAATCTGCGTGCGTACGCAATGCGTTCAACAAGGCGGGCGTGTCGTCGTATCCCATCGCCCGAGCCACAATCAAACGATCGTCTTCCGATGCGGGCAATACATGCGTTTGCGCATCGTCAAGGTACTGAACGCGGTGCTCCAGATTGCGGAGAAAGGTATAAGCCTCCAGCAGTCGAGAAGTCACCTCTGCGGGCAGCAGTTTCTTGTCCGCGAGGATACGCAAGGTCGCACGGGTGGAGCGATCGCGAAGCCCTGGATCGCGTCCGCCCCGGATGAGCTGAAATACCTGAGCAAGGAATTCAATCTCGCGTATGCCACCGCGGCCCAGCTTGACATTGATGTTGCGTTCCGGATGGCGAGTTTCCTGTCGCACGACCTCTGCACGTATTTGGGCGTGCATATCGCGCAGTGCGTGAATCGAGCCAAAGTCCAGATAACGCCGGTACACAAAAGGTCGGACAATCGCTTCCAGCGCCGCAATGTCTTCGGCGCGCCCGGTGAGTGCGCGCGCTTTGACCCAGGCATAACGCTCCCATTCGCGTCCCTGCACCATCAGGTATTCCTCCAGCATGCCGAAGCTGGCGGCCAGAGGGCCGGAGGTGCCGTTGGGCCGCAGGGCCATATCCACGCGGAAGCTGAATCCGTCCGCCGTAATCTCGGCGATGTCGGCAATCAGTTTTTTGCCGAGACGTACAAAGAATTCATGGTTGGACAGCTGGCGCTGGCCCTCGGCAGTGACTACGGTCTCGCCGTTCTCCGGATACAAAAAAATCAGATCAATATCCGAGGACACATTGAGTTCGTATCCGCCCAGCTTGCCCATGCCGACCACAATCAGTTGTTGCGGAGCGCCTGACTCTTCGCCGGTGGGTACGCCGTGCAGCGCGCATTGACTGCGATACAGGTCGGCCAGATGACGGTTGACCACGAACTCGGCGAACGCTGATATCGCGCTCAGGACCTCATCCAGATCACCCCGGCCGTCCAGATCACGTTCGGCAATGGCGGCGATCAAGCTATTTCTCAGGCGACGCATGGCCGCCGGCAGTGACGGTGCGACCGCTAATTCGACCTCAAGCAACTGGGCAAAGTCCACCGAGGCAAGCGATAATCCAGCCAGTTGCTCCAATTCGGCGTACCGCGTAGGGTCTGCATCCAGCCAGCGGCGGACGAACCGGGAAAGGTTCGGGCTGCTGAGGGCCGGATTTGTGCTCATAAGTTCGCCAGGGGATGGGTCGTGGTGACGGGAGAAGTAGAATTTGCAGCTATGATAACAATCCCGGCCATGCTCTGATGCGGGTCACTGAGAGATTGCGCTACCGGCTTTCGATGTGCGCGTGCTTTCGGTGTCGTTACAGGACCCCATCAAGCGCTACACTGCACGAGCCGCCATGTCGGCGCGGTATTCATTACAACAATTCCATTTGATGTCGAGCCAACCAGACAACCCAAATCGTATTAGACAAGCAATGCTGCTTGGGTGGCGTTCGGTTCGCTCCGGTTACGACAAGGTCAATCGCATAACGCACCATGCGTTCAGCTGGGTGCTGTTCGTGTTGGTCATCGCCTATTTTGCGTTTTGCGCAGCTTTCCTGTCACTGCGTTATGTTGTCCTGCCCAATATCGACGCTTACAAATCTCAAGTAGAGCAACTCGCCACTCATTTCGTCAATCGTAACGTGCGAATTGCTGCGATTCAAGCCAGCTGGCATGGACTCAATCCACATCTGAAGCTGGAGAACGTCGTCATTCACAACGATGATGGCGAGAGCGCGCTGGTGCTACCCGAGGTCAATGCCACGATTTCATGGTGGTCAGCGCTCGGCGAACTGCGTCTGCAGGCACTGGAATTGTCACGCCCGAATCTGGAAATCGAACGCGATAGCGAAGGACGCTTTTTTATCGGTGGTTTGCAGATCAATCCCAACAAGCCCGATGATGGGCGCGGACTCGACTGGCTGCTGGCACAGCATGAAATCGTGATCAGACAGGGTGAACTACGCTGGCGCGATCAGATGCGCTCGGCACCCGATCTCAAGCTGACCGATATCAGCTTTGTCTTGCAAAACCGGTGGCGTACGCATCGTGCGGCACTCAAGGCAACTCCCCCCGAATCTCTGGCGGCACCGATTGATTTGCGGGTTGAATTCACTCACCCGTCCTTTTCAAAAACGCGTGCAGATTACAGTCAGTGGGTAGGCGAGTTCTATGTTCATTGGCGAAAAACGCATCTGGAAGCCTGGAAGCCCTACATCGATATGCCCTACCAGCTCACCGGGGGAGATGGCTCGGTACGCGCCTGGGTCAATTTTGATCGTGGCACGGTAGCGAACGTCACTGCCGATTTGTCGTTGGCTAATTTGTCGGTACAACTGGGTCAGTCCCTTGAACCACTCAAACTCATCGATGTCGGCGGACGTATCTCTGCCGGTGAAGTGATTTCAGGTCTGAAGCATAAAATCTTCTCTTATGGGGCGAGTGGTCACCAGTTGACGCTCACCAACTTCTCTTTGCGGACCGAGCAAGGCGCGGTTCTGCCCAAAACAACCGTCAGTCACGTCTATGTTGCCGGCGATGGCGGCAAAGCGGACCGCCATGATTTAAAAATCACCGAAATGGATCTGGGGGCACTTGCCCGGTTTGCAGGTCATCTGCCTTTGTCCGATGACATCAGGAGCGTCTTGTCTGACCTCGCGCCACGCGGACAGCTGCGAAACTTCTCTGCATCCTGGGAAGGGAGTGTGCCCGGCGCGGGTCCCTACCGACTCACGGGCAAATTCAAGGATTTGGGAATTCGTCAGACCGGTGGACGCGAATCTTTACCAGCTTTTGATGGAGTGTCTGGCGATGTGGATGCAAATCAGGAGGGTGGACGTCTGACTTTGCGTAGTGAACAAGTAAAACTGCATGCTGCCAATTGGTTCACTTTGCCACCCATGAGTTTCGAAGATCTGTCACTCGAGGGTAGTTGGTCGCTACGAGACAAAAAACATCTGGCCATGCGGGTTGACGCGATGCGTTTTTCACAGGCTGGTGTAGTGGGTACCCTGACGGGCGCCTACACGACCCCTTTGCCACTATCGGCCCGCGCACCGGGTGAGCTGGATCTGAAACTGCAGATTCCCGTCATTGAGCTGAGAAATGTGTCGCGCTATCTTCCTGCCGTTGTGGAGGGTGATACGCGTGAGTGGCTGAGCTCGGCGTTGCAAGAGGGTCGTGCGCGTGATCTGACGCTACTGCTCAAGGGCGATCTGGATAGATTTCCGTTTCAACAGAAAATCAGTGCGAACAATCCGCCTGGTATCTTCAAACTCACGGCAAAAATTGAAAAAGGAATACTCAGTCCCGCTCCAAAAGAATGGTCTCAGGATAGGCGCGCCCTGCTTTGGCCCAGGATTGAAGATATACAAGGCAACCTGGTCCTTGACGGTACGCGTTTGCAGATCCATGCCGAGAGTGCAAAAACCAACGGCGTTGCTCTGTCGGATATTCATGCGCTAGTGCCGGACTATATGAGCAGCAAACCGATCCTGGAGGTCAGTGGCCTGGCGCAAGGTTCATTGCAATCCATGCTTGCTTATGTCAGCGCAACGCCTGTCATCGGCTGGATTGATGGCTTCACCGAGGAAACCAGGGCGAGTGGCAATGCCAGGCTGGGCTTGAAGATACAGTTGCCTCTCAGCGCAGCGGGAACGCCCACTGTGCAAGGGAATATCAAGTTATCGGGCAACGAGGTACAGCTATGGCGAGCATGGCCCGCAGCTCAGCAAGTGACGGGTGAATTGAATTTTTCCGAGCAGGGATTTCAATTGCCATCGATGCAAGCTGTTTTTCTTGGCAGTCCTTTAAGTCTGAGTGGGGGCACCCAACGCGATGGCGCCACACAAATCAAACTGGAAGGGGCTGTGAATGCAGACACCGCATCTCGTGTGATGACCGCACCGATTGCCAAGCGCGTGTTGAAAAAAATTAGCGGTACCACGCGTTACACAGCCAACCTGAAGTTCAGGAATCAGCGTCTCGAATTGAACGTAGAATCTTCACTGGTTGGTATGGCGCTGGAATTCCCTGCGCCGCTTCAGAAATTGGCAATGGAAAGCTGGCCTTTGCGCCTGACGGTGCAGCCCCTGCCTGCACCGGACGGTATTACACCGACAGAAGAAATTCGAATCAGTCTCGGGCGCAATATCAATGCGCGTTATTTGCGCCAGCGCAGCAATTCGCGCAACAGCTCCTGGCGGATGGTGCGTGGCGGTATCGGTGTCAACACAGTCGCGCCACAGCCCGATAGCGGTCTTGCCATTCAACTGAATGTGCCGTCGTTCAATGCAGATGTCTGGCGCTCGACGATTGCTGCGCTCACGTCAGAGCCGAGTACGGCCACCCCGGATAATGCGTCGACGGTGCCCGGCGCAGCGCAGGGCACGATACAGAGTGCAGACTACGCACCGTTTTTCACGCCTGACGTGATCAATATTCGCGCCAATGAGCTGACTGTCTTCGATCGCCCGCTCGATAACGTGGTGCTTGCTGCAACGCGGCAGCGCAGTGGATGGAAATTCAATATTCAATCCGATGAAGTGGTCGGTCAGGCGAGTTGGGAAGATCCCTCCTCGGAGCGAGGTGCGGGCAAACTGACGGCGCGCTTGTCTTCGCTGAAAATAGAACGCTCGGCAGACGCGGATGTGACCGAACTGCTGAGTGGTAAAAAATCTGCGACTGAATTGCCAGGGCTGGATATCGTCGCAGACAGTTTCGAATTGCGAGGCATGAAGCTCGGCCGACTTGAACTGGCAGCAACCAACTCGGCGATCATGACACCCGGCCGCGAATGGCGCATCAGCAAGCTCGCGCTTACCAATCCCGATGCCAGCTTGCGCGCAACGGGACGCTGGCTGTTGAACGGTAACGACGGTCAATCCCTGCTCAATTACGAACTGGACATTAACGACGCTGGCCATTTGCTCGACAGAGTAGGCTTTGAAAAAACACTCAAGGGTGGCAAGGGGCGCATGGAAGGCGAACTCAATTGGAAGGGTTCACCCTCCTCATTTGATTTCCCGACCTTGTCCGGCAACATGAATTTGCGGGTAAATTCGGGCCAGTTTCTGAAAGCCGATCCGGGTGTGGCGAAATTGCTCAGCGTGATGAGTCTGCAGTCTCTGCCCCGACGACTGACACTGGATTTTCGCGACGTGTTTACCGATGGCTTCGTCTTCGACAGTATCGCCAGTACTGCCGCCATCTCGCGCGGCGTGCTCAAGACCGATACCTTCAAGATGCGTGGCGTGAATGCCGTGGTACTGATGGATGGCACAGTAGATCTGAATGACGAGACACAAAATCTGAACGTAGTCGTCATCCCGGAAATCAATGCAGGTGGCGCGTCCGTGATTTATGGCCTCGCAGTCAATCCCATCATAGGGTTGGGCTCTTTCCTTGCGCAGCTGTTCCTGCGTAATCCGCTGTCGCAGGCATTGTCTCAGGAGTACGTGATCACTGGACCATGGAAAGATCCTGTCGTCAAAAAGTCGACCACCAAGCGTAAAGTCGATGCCATTCCGGCGGACACGGAGAAATCCAGCGGGCAGTGAAGACGGAGTCGGGAGCGGACATGCCAACCAATATCAACATCGCCGCGGTGCAGATGGTCTCCACGCCGGAGCCAGCCGACAACATGCAGACTGTCGAGCGACGTGTTCGCGAAGCTGCTGATGCCGGTGCATCGCTGGTGCTATTGCCAGAGTATTGGCCGCTGCTCGGGCGTACCGAACATGACAAGCTTCATCACGCCGAAACACCGGGGCAGGGACCGCTGCAGGACTTTATGGCCCGGGTCGCCCGCGAGACAGGTGTGTGGTTGTTGGGCGGTACCGTTCCTTTGGTGTCCGGTGTTTCTGGCAAGGTGCTCAACACCTTGCTTGCCTATGATCCCCAAGGACAGCTTTGCGCGCGCTACGACAAAATTCATTTGTTCGGATTTTCTCGGGGTGATGAATCTTTCGATGAATCGCGCACCATCGTTCCCGGTGATGAAGTCCGCGTACTGGAGACACCATTTGCACGCATCGGTCTGTCGATCTGTTACGACTTGCGATTTCCTGAGCTCTATCGCGCGATGGGGCCCTGTGATCTGATCGTCATGCCCGCCGCATTCACCTACACCACGGGTCACGCGCACTGGGAAGTACTGCTGCGCGCACGCGCGATCGAGAATCAGTGCCACGTGCTCGCCGCAGCCCAGGGCGGGGTACACCCTAATGGCCGACGCACCTGGGGCCACAGCATGTTGGTCGACCCCTGGGGCGAGATTTGTTCTGTGCTGCCCGAGGGCGTGGGAATCGTCATGGGCGAGCTGGATCTTGGCCGGCAGTCCAGCGTGCGTGAGAGTTTGCCTGCGCTGGCCCACCGTACGCGCTAGTTCGGGCACATCAGCATGAACAGGCTCCATCCAGTATGATTTCAATTTGCGGCGCCCGGTCGCACAGGTGCTGAATGTCCAATCCCTACGTTTAATTACCCTCAGGCTACCCAACGCTATGAAACTCATCGAACCCAATCTCCAGACCCAGACCGCCGCACGCCAAGTCCTGCTGACGCCCAATGGTCTGGATGAAGGTCATTTGCTCAAGGTGCTGGGTTCCATCTTCACGCACAAGGTCGATTACGCCGATCTCTATTTCCAGTTCACCAAGAGCGAGAGCTGGAGCCTGGAAGAAGGCAT
>JBDKLM010000022.1:0-30564 GCA_039806005.1 Pseudomonadota bacterium | reverse complement strand
AGGCGAGACTCATTGGGCTTTGCTCGCAGGCTGATTTGATATTGAACTAGCTATAATTTCGTGGGTTTTTATCAGGGGGTCAGCGCAGGGTATTGGGGATCGCTATTTCCAGCCTTCGCAGGTCACTTTGTACCGTCCCATTCAGAAGCGCGCCCCATGAATTGGTTGCCAATAAAGAATTTGCACGAGGCACCCGCCATACGGTGGCCGGCATTACTCATTTGGGGTGTTGTCTGGGGCTTGCTTTTTCTTCTTGATCCATTACTTGATCTGGCCAACCTGTCGATGTTGCTGTTGCTCGGCTCGGTTGCTGCGAGCTTGTGGTTGACGCCGGTCTATTCGGTAGTGGCTTCAACCTTGTTCGTTGTAGCGTTTAACTGGTTTTTTGTTTTCCCTCGCGGTAGCTTGCATGTAGCGCTTGATAAAGATTTGCTGCTGTTGATCACAATGGGGGTGGTGAATGGCGTAATTGCTGCGCTGATGTTCATGAATCGACAGGCAGCCATCAAGGTCAATGATCATCGGCTCAGAACGACCTTCCTCACTTCAGTGTCCCATGATTTTCGGACACCACTGGCCACGATTGTGGGAAGTGCTTCAGTATTACAAGAAGAATTTGTGGCAGAGGGTAATCCTGATCGTGTGCGTTCTTTATCGGTGATTATCGAGCAGGCGAATCAGCTGAACCGCATCGCCAATAACGTGCTTCAACTCGTGCGGCTTGATGAAAAATCCCTGACTGTCAAAAAAGATTGGGAAGCAGCGGAAGAGATTATTGGATCGGCGGTGCATCTTTGCCGGCAGCGTGCACCGAATCGTACAATTGAGGCGTCAGTGCATTCGTATTTGCCACTGGTTTGGTGCAATGCACTATTGATTGTTCAATTGTTAGAAAACCTCATCGACAATGCCCTCAAATACAGTCCTCCCACCCAGCCCGTTTTCGTCAAAGCGTTCAGAGAGGGTAAAGACATTGTTTTTTGTGTGGTCGACCGTGGAACGGGTATCGCGCCAGAACTCAGTAAAACGATCTTTCAGGCGTTTGAGCGCATTGAGCCCGAGGGCATTCAACTCTGGCAGCTGGAAGATCCGACGGCCAGAGGGGTGGGCATTGGGCTGACGCTGTGTCAGGCGATTGTCCGTGCCCATCAGGGAACGATCGAATTATCCGCACCGGCAGACGGAGGATCGATATTTACAGTGCGTCTTCCTTTGCGAGACAACCTGACGGCCCCTCCAGAGCTCTGACCATGCACACAGGCCACATTCTCCTCATTGAAGACGATCCCGATCTGCGACTAACGCTGACTGATGCATTGCAACGTGCCGGTTATCAGGTTTCTACGGCGGGCAGTATTCGAGACGCGCGGGCGCTGATTGCCGGTTTTTTAGTGAACCAGATGAATCGGCCACCGATGTCCATTGAGCTTGTGCTGCTGGATCTGACTCTGCCAGATGGCGCAGGCAATCTTCTGCTACCAATGATTCAGCGTGAACTGCAGGCACCGGTTGTCGTTATCTCTGCTCGCCATGAGGACGATAGCAAAATTGGCTTGCTGGATCAGGGTGCTGAAGATTATCTTGTAAAGCCCTTCAGTGTCGGTGAGTTGCTGGCAAGGGTGCGAGCGGTGTTGCGTCGTTCGCCCAAACTGAAATCGCCGACTGATCGCAGCTATGCCAAAAATAATGTGCGCATCGATTTGGACAAGCAACTCGTGACTCGCGACAACCAATATCTGCACCTGACCAAGACAGAGTTGACACTCTTGTTGCAGTTGGCCAGCAATCCGGGCAATATTTTCACGCACAGACAATTGCTGCGCCACACTTGGGGGCCAGAGCATATCGAGCATACGCATTACTTGCGTATCTACATGGGACAGCTTCGGGAGAAACTCGAGTTAAACCCCGCAGACCCGAAAATCATCCTGACCGAAACCGGTATCGGCTATCGACTAGCCGAGCCGGACTTGTGAGCGCGATTATTCAAACGGATGAAGCGACAATCTTTTGCAAAAAAATTGCTCCTTAAGATACGCCATCTTGTTCGAAGTAATACCTACATTCATGATCCTGAAGTTGATCAATCCCAGGCGTTCTTAAATGAACGTGTGTACATTTTTCCGGCAGTTGGTATGGATCTGGATGAGCTGAACTTGGAGCAACACAACGTCCAAGACATTGCCAAGCTTGACTAAGTTGAGCAATATTCATTTGCGCAATGGACGGTCTACGCCAAGCCTGCCCTCGGCGCGCGCTGCCAGATAGGCGTACAGGTCAAGAATATGAGCATTAACGGCCGGTTCGCTTTGCCATGCAGGCATCTCGATAGGTGCCTCATCACGGCGCATGATTTCATCAACCCGCGTCTCCAGGGTTGACGAGTCCTGCGACCCCCGAGCGACGCCACTACCAAGGTCATAGCGTTTCAACACGAGAGCGGCGAATTGCCGGGGATTCAAATCTCTGATTTTCCCCAGAAGATCCGGAGCACGGTCGCCGCCTACGGCAGCCATGCCGTGGCAGCTTGCACACTTATCCTGAAACACCCGCCATCCGGCATACAAATCACCTTCTGCTCGTACGGGGGTTCTTATTTCCCGGGCTGGCTGAGTATTGGCAAGTTCCAGCGTGTAGCCAGACAGCAGTAGGGGTGTGGCCAGCAGCATCGGTGCTGTCAGCAGCATGGCAATGAGTGAATATGGATTTTTTTGACTCATCAGATAATCTGTAAAAATCAGAGGTGAATATCTGCCAGTTGACTTAACTGACATCGGTATTTAAGCGGCAGTATATTTTTTAGCACCTGCGATGTTGCGCTCAATTTGATCTCAGTTTGTTGAAACGCAAAGTTTGATTCAATTTTTCTTTCGGGAACGACTTTCTCGGACATATGATCACCAAACTGTCCACTTAAAAGGAGAATGTCGATGTCCGAGTCCAAAACGAGTACCGCGGATAATGAGCTGAAAGCCTTGGTACGCGATGCACAAGCCTTGTTTGATGAAGCAACGGCTGCAGGTGGCGCCAGAGCAGAAGAATTGCGTGCACAGGGCATGAAGATGCTGGATCAGGCTATTTCAGCCGCGCATGAGATGCAAGAAGCAGCCATTCGCAGAGGGCGGAAGATTGCAAAAGATACCGACGAATATGTGCATGAGAACCCGTGGCGCACAATCGGTATTGCGGGCGCGGTGGGTTTGTTGATCGGCATGCTGATCGCAAAGCGGTAGTCGATGAGTTCGTCAGTCCTGCCGCCTAATGGCGGTCTTGCTTCGAATGCCGCCACGCTTATCGAAAGCCTGTTGAGGCTGATTGGCGTACGCTTCTCGATGGCGATCTTGGAATTGGCCGAAGCGCGCGACACTTTGGCAAGAGTGCTGTTGCTCGGTGCCGTTGCACTAATCGCGGCGGTATTTGCCCTACTGAGTATTTCCGGCATGGTAGTCGTGCTCGCATGGGCGGCATTGGGCTGGCGTATTTTTCTGCTGCTATTTCTTTTTTACCTCCTGCTGACTATCGCTTTGCTGTTGAAGGCACGCAGCCTGATTGTCAGCGGAAAAATTGGATTACCCGTTACGCTTGCCGAGCTCAAAAAAGATCGGTTAGCGATCTTCAATGAGGTGGGTTATCCGGATAGCAAAGCATGAAAGCAAGCGAGCGTGAGGCACGGTTGAAGCTGCTGATGCTGCAAGGTGCAATCTACAGAGGGGCAATCATCGACGCAAGAATTACGATCTGCGAGGCGTCGAAACCCTTCGCGATCGCAAGGCGGATGCTGGGATTTCTCGGTTTCACCTTGAAGCACAAAAAAATGGCATTGATCGGTCTGGTGGTACTCCGGCTGTTGGGGCGGGAGTGCAGTCGTCGAATTATGCGGTGAGTACTTCTGATTTTGAGTCTGGCATTATTCAAGTTGATTTAAAGCCCCACTGATCAAGCTCTTCAAGCGTATTAATGTTCGCAAACGCAGACTCATCTGCAAACCACACATCAACCTGAGACTGCCTGGAGAACCAGGCATCCATTTTTCGACCACCGCTGCCCAGATAATCGGCAAGATCATCTTTCAGCTGCCGCGCCAGCAGGCAAAACACCGGATGCCGTTGCTGTTTCAGACTTTCGCCTGTAACTGCCACTGCGATATCAACGTTCGCCGCCATGAGCGCTGCTGACAATTTATCGACCAGATCCAGCGGCAGAAAAGGTGAGTCGCAGGGCGACGTCACCAGATAAGGTGTTTCACAATGCATGAGACCTGAATGCAGCCCGGCAAGTGGTCCGGCAAATCCCGGAAATTCATCGGGGTAGACCGGGGCGCCCAGAGTTTCGTATGTGTCCAAATGCTGGTTGGCGTTGATGATCAACTTGCCGACTTGCGGCCTGAGACGTTGCAGTACTTGCTCCACCATCGGTGTACCGCGAAACACTTGCAAGCCTTTGTCCACGCTGCCCATGCGCGTACCTTTCCCGCCAGCGAGTATCAGTCCCGTGATCTGATGTTTATCGACGGAGGTGCTCGCCATTATTTTTTCACTGCATTGCCAAAGGCTTGCTGCAGGGTCAGGATCTCGCCCGTATTGCTGGCATCGTAGCCCGCGAGCTGTTGCACCATCTCCCGAAAATTCGCCGTGTTCACCACATCAATGACTTTGCGCATTTGTGGCTGTTCCAGTGTTTCGGTACCGACCGCAAAAAAGTATCGCTCTCTGGCCAGTGGAATGAAATCCAGCTTGAAGCGCTCGGCTGCAGTTTGCACACCGAAACCCACATCGGCCATGCCGCTGGCGATGAAGGCCGCGACAGCAGAGTGGGTGAACTCGGTATTTTCATAGCCATTGACTTGGGAGGGCGTAATACCCAGGCTGGGCAGCATCAGTTCCAGCAACAGGCGCGTGCCTGAGCCCGCCTGGCGGTTAACGAATCGCACTTCGGAACGAATCAAGTCATGAAGGCCGCGTATGCCCAGTGGATTGCCCGGATTAACGAACAAACCCTGTGTTCGAATGGCGAGATGGATGAGCTGATGGTGTTTGGGATCAAGCCATTTGCCGAAGCGTTCAGCGGATTGCGTTTCGAATTCACCTAGGGGTACATGAAAGCCCGCAAGGTCGGACTCATTGCGAGACAGGGCAGCGACAGCATCGGTGCTGTTTCTGTAGCGCAGATCGATCGATAATCCGGATTCGTTTGCCAGCTTCAAAAAGGCCGCCACTGCGAAGCCATGGCTGGCATCCAGACGGATGGCTTGCGCGGTATTGCCGACGGTTTTGCCTAATTCGGTTTCGAGTTCGGAGGCGAGACTTTCGAGGGTGGGCGAGAGTCTTGCGCTGACCCGGCGATCGGCCCAGATCAGTTTTTCGGCCAGCGAAGAAAGTTGGGTTCCGCGCCCGCGGCCGGTTTGCATGAGGCTATGGCCAAACAATGCCTCGGCCTTGCGCAACAAGCCCCACGCGTAACGGTAGGACAGCCCAACGCCTTGCGCTGCTCGGGCAATCGACCCGGTTTCTTCGATGGATCGCAGCAAGGCGAGCAAAACGGCGGTATCGAGAGCCTCGCCGTCATGCTGTCGGATCTCCCAATGGGGGGTCACTCTGACTTTAAACATTATGTCTTCCAAAACATATTGCGGCATAGCATACACAATGCTAACGTCCAGTGCTAGTTTTGCTAACAGTAGCGCTCGGGTCCGCCTTGGCGCGTGCAAGACCTGCACAAAACAACATATATAACCGCCAAGCGCGGACACGGAGGAGAAGTTATGGCATTTGCTGATCTGCTGGCCAAGGAGCGCACGATCGCCGGCGCCGGTTTCAACCGTTGGCTGGTTCCCCCGGCCGCACTGGCTATCCATTTATGTATCGGCATGGCCTACGGCTTTTCTGTTTTCTGGAAGCCTTTGGGTAATGCGCTCATCGGCGACGATGGTGCACCGCTGGCTTCTTGTGCTGCCGGTGCGACGACATTTGCAGATAAGCTGGCTGGCACCGGCCGCGCCTTGTTTGCTACAGACTGCAACTGGACTCAGTTCGATCTGGGTTGGATGTACACCTTGTTTTTCGTCGTTCTGGGTTGCTCTGCTGCGATCTGGGGCGGATGGCTTGAGCGCGCAGGTCCGCGCAAGGCAGGTTTTGTATCGGCCATCTGCTGGTGCGGCGGTCTGCTGATTTCAGCCTTCGGGGTGTACCAGCACCAGTTGTGGATGATGTGGCTGGGTTCCGGGGTGATTGGGGGCGTTGGTCTTGGACTTGGGTACATCTCGCCGGTCTCGACACTCATCAAGTGGTTTCCCGATCGTCGTGGCATGGCAACGGGCATGGCCATCATGGGATTTGGTGGTGGCGCGATGATTGGCTCGCCACTGGCGACGCTGCTGATGGCAAAGTTCGCAGCGCCTGGCCAGATCGGTGTCTGGCAAACCTTCGTTGTGCTGGCTGCGATTTATGCCGTATTCATGTTCTCGGGTGCTTTCTCGTATCGTGTACCGGCAACGGGCTGGAAACCAGAGGGCTGGGAGCCACCGCAAAATGCCGCCAGCAACGCGATGATTGCAACGCGTCATGTGCATCTCAAAAACGCACACAAAACACCGCAGTTCTGGTTGTTGTGGGTGATCCTGTGCATGAACGTCTCGGCAGGGATCGGCATCATCGGCGCAGCTTCACCGATGCTGCAGGAGACCTTCGGTGGTGCACTCATCGGGCAGCCAGAGATCGGTTTTGCTGATCTCAAGCTCACGCCCGAACTGCTCGCCGGTGCGGTAGCGATTGGTGCTGGTTTCGTTGGATTGATTTCGCTGTTCAATATTGGCGGCCGCTTTGTCTGGGCTTCATCCTCTGACAAGCTGGGCCGTCGTCCTACCTATGCGATTTTCTTCGTGCTGGGTATTGGACTTTACGTTCTGGCCTCGCTCGCTGCTGGCTGGAAGTCGCTGCCGATTTTCGTTGCGTGTTTTTGTGTGATCGCCTCGATGTATGGCGGTGGCTTTGCAACGATTCCTGCCTACCTGGCCGATATGTTCGGTACACAATTTGTGGGCGCGATTCACGGTCGCTTGCTGACGGCATGGTCGACTGCGGGCATTCTTGGTCCGGTTGTCGTGAACTACATGCACGATATTCGTCTCGAAAAGAAAATTCCTTTCGATCAGATTTACGGCCCCATCTTTTATGTGCTGGCCGGTATGTTGGTCGTCGGTTTGCTGGCCAATTTGCTGGTACGTCCAGTGGCTGACAAATACTTCATGTCCGACACGGAACTGGCGCATGAGAAGCAGCTGGCCCACGAGAAGTCACTGGCCTCGAATGTGGGAGAGGGCAGCGGCGAGGCAAGTGGTTCTGGCCCTGTGCTTCCTGTGATTGCCTGGCTGGCGGTGGGTATCCCGCTCGCCTACGGTATCTGGGTGACTTTGCAAAAGTCGGCCGTACTGTTCAAATAGTCGGGTTGGTTGAGTGATGTCCCGGTTTTCCGGCATGGCTACCGGAGAACACTTGGATGTTTGAACCATCACCCGTCAGAGATGGATGAATGACACGAGGTCCCGGTTTGCGCCGGGACTTTATTTTTATGCCTTCACTATTCCCATGGGCTTGATCTAGCCAAGGCAACGCCTTTGGAAAAATCGCGTCGGCCCATGCGGTTTGCCTGTTTCGTTTAGACTTCAGAGTTGAGCATAGGAGAGACCATGAGCATCACGCTTGAATCCATTCGCGAAGCATTGTCCCAAGTGATTGACCCCAATACAGGCAAGGACTTGCTCGCCACGAAATCAGCAAAAAATATCCAGATCGACGGTGCGAACGTATCGCTGGATGTTGAGCTTGGTTATCCGGCAAAAAGTCAGATTGAACCGATACGCTCTGCAGTCATGGCAGCGCTGAGTTCACTTCCGGGTGCGGGGCAGATTGATGCTAACGTCTACGCAAAGATCGTCGCTCACAGCGTACAGCGTGGCGTGAAACTGATGCCGAATGTGCGCAATATCATTGCGGTGGCTTCGGGCAAGGGCGGCGTTGGCAAGTCGACGACGGCGGCAAATCTGGCGCTGGCATTGGCGGCCGAAGGCGCGAATGTCGGTCTGCTTGACGCAGATATCTATGGACCGTCGCAACCCATGATGCTGGGTGTATCGGGCAAACCGGACAGCAAGGATGGCAAGACCATGGAGCCGCTGGAAGCACATGGCCTGCAAATAGCCTCGATCGGTTTCATGATCGATCCGGATCAACCCATGGTTTGGCGCGGACCCATGGTCACGCAGGCTTTGCAGCAATTGCTCGAACTAACGAACTGGCGCGATCTGGATTATCTGGTGGTCGATATGCCGCCGGGGACGGGTGATATTCAGCTCACGCTATCGCAAAAAGTGCCGGTGACGGGTGCTGTCATCGTTACTACACCCCAGGACATCGCTTTGCTGGATGCGCGCAAAGGCTTGAAAATGTTCGAAAAGGTGGGCATTCCGATTCTGGGTATCGTCGAAAACATGAGCGTGCATGTCTGCAGCCAGTGCGGTCATGCTGAAGCGATTTTCGGAGAGGGTGGCGGTGCGAAGATGTGCGCGGATTTCGGCGTTGATTTTCTGGGTGCTTTGCCGTTGACGATGTCGATACGCGAGCAGGCCGACTCGGGCCGACCGACCGTGGTGGCCGAACCCGAGGGACCTGTGGCACAAATCTACCAGCACATCGCACGGAAAATTGCGGTGGCGGTCGCGGATAAGGCCAAAGATTTATCCGGCAAGTTTCCCAGCATCGTCATCACTCATTAAATCGCCTGCGCTTTGCGGGTCGTTGGTCGTCGCTTGAATTAGCCTCGTTCGTATATTGGCTGGCCAGTATCGTGTCACACCAAAGGCTTAGCCGGTCTCGCAGTCGTGAAGGCAGGCCAAGTTCGTCGGCTTCCTTGATGTTATAGGAGTCAACGAGTATCCGCTTTAGTGAAGCGGCCATGGTTTGTGACAAAAACTCATGGACGTCTTCTGGATGCCCGGCGGGAAAAGCAGTGGCTGTGTCGGCGTTCGCCATTTCCCAAGCATTATGGATTTTTTGGCACGTAGTCACTGATAGGCCAAGTTGCGTACAAAGCAGCGCCACAAATTGCTGCTTGGAGAGCGTTTTTTTTGCAGCGATCGTTGTCGCCTCTTGCAAAAATCTCACTGGATCACTCACAAACTGATGTATGGGTGAATGCATTCTCGTCACTGAATTCAATAGGGCGTTAAGGCAAAAAGAGTCGACATTTCTCTTCATTTTTTCGCCGTGCACCGTATTCAAGAGCTTATTTTCCATCACAAGCATCATGCGAGTTTCCGTGTGCTGCGAGAGACTGTTAGGTGTGCCGGAATCAATAGGGACTTGCTGTGTCTTTTCATAGGCCGTGAACCAAGCGCTGGCGATCAACTCGGCCACGGGGTTTGGCAGGCCATCCTCTTTCCTTAGTTTGTGCGCTACTGATGCCGGAAACTGAGATGTAGCTCCGAACCTTTTCAGCACGGCCTCAAAAAAACCGCGCGACAAAACACTGGCGAGTACATTTTGCTTGTCGATCACGACTTTTTGACCCATTTTCTGCAGTTCCTTGGCTTGCGCTGTCATTTTTTTGGGGATGCTTTTTATCAGTTCAATTTCATCGCTCAAATTCAAGATATTTTCAAGTGAGGTTAGGTTTACAGGATTCGCACCTTCTTGCGGAATTTTTAGTAGGTACAAGCAATAGGCTACTTCGAACTGGATCTGCGCCGGGCTGAGTTCTTGCAATTGAGACTGCAGGAGTTGAAGGGCTGGCAAAGCTGGTGCAAGCACCGCAGGAAAAATGCCGTGTAGCGAAAAGGTGGCTGGCTGGGAGGCGAACTCACAAAGCGCCGATAGCGACACGCCGCCGTTTGTGAATATCTTGATCGCTTCGTCTGCTCGGTTTGCAATCAGGATATTCAGCATTTTTCCTTGATCACTCAGATTGGCTGCCAAAGTCCACACGACGTTGGAAGAGATCGGCGAAGACTCTGGCTTTGCGCCTTGGCAGAGTAGGCAGGCAACGACATCATGCTGTCCGGTTTGAACGGCGGTTTGCAAAGGGACATCGAGAGCGCTGAGGCCACCCGGCGAGCAAGCGATTGAGAGAAGTAATTCTTTAATGAGGGTAAGACTGCAATGATTCTCGATGCTGAAGGTCAGTAAAGATCTGCCGTCCATCAGGCGTATCGTGTTTGGGTCAATATTTTTATTGAGCAGTAACTCCAGCATGAGGAAATCATTGTTATGAACGGCAATTTCAAGCGGATGTCTGATGCCACCTAAGGGCGAAGCACCTCTGCTGAGCAGAAAGTCGGTGAGAGCGTAATTTTTCAGCGCGACGGCCAGCATCAATGGCGTAGTTCCCGCGTTGCTAACGATGTCGGGTATGCATGACCTTCTCCGTAGCGCAGGATCAACAACGCATGTCGTATAGATTTCCGTATCGGCCCCTCGATCAAGTAACACCTCGGCTGACTGCAAGTGTCCACCGATCACGGCATAGTGCAATGGCGTCGCCCCCCAGTTATCTTGGCAATTAGGTAGCATGTCTCCCACATCCAGCAAAATCAGGAGCAGCGCGGTATGTCCTTGAGAGGCGGCCAGCATCGCAAGATCGAAGCCATTGGGCGGTACCACAGGCATAGATGAGCCTCTGGACAAGAGCGACTGAACGATGCGAGGTTTATTGCCTATCGCAGCAAGTTCCAGTGGTATGTAGCCATTCTCGTCGACGGAATCCAGCGAAGCGCCTTCACTCAATGCCTTGTCGAGAATGGCGTCGAAATTGGTGTCATCCTGACTTTGTATCGCATGAATCAGATTTTCTTGTGCAATTTTTCTGACAGGCCGAGGAGCTTGCACAGTGGTGCGGTGAATCACTGAATTGGATTCGCGCGACGAAGAAGCGTTAATAGTAGGATTCATGAAAATTTTCCGAAAAGTGAGATTTGGAAATGCCCATGAAGCCATGCTATCGATGGACTGCACGGGCAGCACATCAGTAGCGATACAGGGAATCCTGTTCCCTGTTTTTCAAGTTGATCGTCTTATTTGAACAATTTGGCAGTAGAGTATGTTTGGAAACAAAGTCTACCGTTTTGATATGGTTTTTTTCAATCAGGATAATCGCTAGTCAATTACTAAAGCGACAATTTTCATGGGTAGGGTACATCGAGCCTGGAAGCCCTTGAAGATTGGACCGACCGTCAGGCAGCGCTGTTTTCCAGAGATTCCTGCTGCTCAAGCCATTCCGCTTCCAAAGTGGCGAGGTCGCGGCTGCAAGTGGCCTGCTCTTCTTGTAGCGCTCGCAGTTCATCCTTGCGGCTGTGTTCATACAGCTCAGGTTCGGCCAAGCGGGCATCCAGCAGGATTTTTTGTTCATTGAGCCGGCTCATCTGCTCTTCCAGTCGCTTGATGCGTGCTTCAATCGGTTTGCGTTTGGCGGGATTGATGGGAGGTGACTTTTTTGAGGCGACAACTACCGGAGTCTTTACTTGGACTGTCGGCTCGGTCGTTGCTTGATTTTTGGTCACCAGCTTGGTTTTGAACAACCAGTCTTTGTAGTCATCCAGATCGCCATCGAAAGCGGTCATCGATCCATCGGCCACAATCAGAAACTGATCTGTTGTGGCACGCAGCAAATGACGGTCGTGCGAGACAAGTATCAGCGTACCTTCAAATTGGGCGAGTGCATCGGTCAGCGCTTCGCGGGTTTCAAGATCCAGATGATTGGTGGGTTCATCGAGCAATAACAGATTGGGTCGTTGCCAGACGATGAGCGCCAGGGCAAGTCGTGCTTTCTCACCACCCGAAAACGGGCGTATCGGGCTGGTGACCATGGTGCCCGGGAAGTTGAAGCTTCCAAGAAAATTGCGCAGCTCTTGCTCACGTACGGTGGGTGCAATACGCACCAGATGCCAGAGAGGGGATTCATCGTCGCGCAGCATTTCCAGCTGATGCTGAGCGAAATAACCAATCACCAGTCCTTTACCAAAACTACCGACGCCATGCAGCGTTTGCAATTCACCCGCGATGGTTTTGATGAAGGTGGATTTGCCGGCGCCATTGACGCCCAGTAAACCAATACGCTGACCGGTCTGGAGGGAGAAATTGATGCCGCTTGCGATTTGTTTCTCTTTGCCCTCATCGCTGCGATAGCCAATGGCGACATCATCGAGCGTGAGCAAAGGATTCGGCGCGCGCAAAGGCTCGCGAAATTCAAAAGAAAACTCGGCAGCTGCACGCAAGGGCGCAATTTCTTCCATGCGGGCCAGCGCCTTGATGCGGCTCTGCGCTTGGCGTGCTTTGGTTGCTTGTGCCTTGAAGCGGTCAATGTAGCTTTGCAGGTGGGCTTGCTTGCGCTGCTGCTTTTCCAACATGCCTTGCGCCAGCACGATTTGGGCGGCACGTTGACGTTCGAATGATGAATAGTTACCGGAGTAGCGTTTCAGCTTTCGTTCATCAATATGCACGATCACATTCACCACGCCATCCAGGAAATCCCGGTCATGAGAGATGACGATCAAGGTGCCTGCGTAACGCTTCAACCAGTCTTCCAGCCAGATGATGGCATCCAGATCCAGGTGGTTGGTGGGTTCATCAAGCAGCAGTAAATCGGAGGGACACATCAGAGCCTGTGCGAGATTGAGTCGCATGCGCCAGCCACCGGAAAAGCTGGACACTGGTTGAGTCATCTGTTCCTGCGAAAAGCCCAGGCCCGCCAGTAATTGTTCACCGCGCGAGCGCACGGTGTAAGCATCTGCATCGGCCAGCAGTCCGTAGAGCTCGCCCATGCGATGACCGGCGTCTTCTTGATTTTGCATGGCTTCGACTTCAGCCAGCTCTTTTTCCAGCTTGCGCAGCGTGGTATCGCCATCGATCGCATAGTCAATCGCAGCACGCTCGAGGGCGGGTGTCTCTTGTGCCACATGGGCAACGCGCCAGCTGCGGGGGAAATCAATGCTGCCCTGATCGGGATGCAGTTCATCGCGCAACATGCCAAAGAGCGTGGATTTGCCTGCACCATTTGCGCCGATCAAACCGATCTTGTCACCCGGATTCAGTGTGAGGTCCGTGTTTTCAAACAGCGGCTTGGTACCGCGCATCAGGCTGAGTTGTTGAAGGCGAATCATGAAAGGGGAAATCAATAATTAAACAAGAGAGAATCGAACGACACTGGATCCCGGCTTTCGCGATGCAATCAAACGATCAAAGCTGATCAGCCGTCAGCAGAAACACTGATCCATCCCCCGCGCTGGTCGATAGCCAGGTCAGTTCGAGATCGGGGAAGGCTGCTTCGGCATTCGGAAACTCATTACCGATTTCCACGACCAGAATGCCATGGCTGCTCAAGTGCTTCTTCGCACCAGCAACAATGCGTCGCACGATATCCATGCCATCTTCACCGCCAGCCAGCGCCATTGCAGGCTCGGCGCGATACTCGGCAGGCAGTGATTGCATGGATTGGCTATTGACATAAGGGGGGTTGGTGACGATCAGATCGTATTTTTTGGAAGGAAGTTTTGCGTAAAGATCGGACTCGAACAAGGAGAGGCGTCCTTGAAGCTGATAGTCCTCCACATTGCGTTGAGCAACTGCGAGTGCATCTGCCGAGAGATCCACCGCATCAATATGCGCGTGCGGAAATGCGTCCGCCAGCATAATGGCCAGACAAGCCGAACCCGTGCATAACTCCAGCACATTCTTGACCGTCCAAGGGTCGGTAATCCAGGGTTGAAATTGATCAGGAATGAGCTCGGCAATAAAAGAGCGTGGCACGATCACGCGATCGTCGACATAAAAACGGTAGTCACCCAGAAAAGCTTCATTGGTCAGATAGGCCGCTGGCAGGCGCTCGGAGCAACGACGCTCGATCAGCGCGAGTAGGGCTTCGATCTCTTGTGGCAGCAGACGCGCGTCCAGAAAGGGGTCAAGTTTATCCAGCGGCAGTTTCAATGCATGAAGCAGAAGGTAGGCAGCTTCGTCGTAGGCGTTGCTGCTGCCATGACCAAAGAATAAACCTTCGGTGTTGAAGCGGGTGACAGCATGGCGAATCAGATCGCGCAGGGTGTGGAAGGGTAAGGTCATCGCAGCTGATTCCCAGTCTGGTGAGGGTATCTCGATTCGGAAGGCGCAAGGATACCGGATTCTACGGGCGACATGCTGTGAGCAGGCCGCAGAATCAGCGCAATAAATTTTCCAGCGTACGCCGGTAAATATTTTTCAGAGGCTCGATCTCGTCAAGCGCGATGTGCTCGTCGATTTTATGGATGCTGGCATTGGTGGGGCCAAATTCCACGACTTGCGGGCAGATCTGAGCGATGAATCTTCCATCCGAGGTGCCACCCGTGGTCGAGAGTTCAGTGTCGAGCCCGGTTTCCGATTTGATCGCTGCGCTGAGTGCCTCGCTCAGTTTGCCGCGCGGCGTCAGGAAAGGCAGGCCGCCGACAATCCACTTCAAATCGTAGTCGAAGCCGTACTTGTCGAGCGTTGCCTGGACGCGTTGTTGCAGACCGTCGACCGTGCTGGCGGTAGAAAAGCGGAAGTTGAAATCAACCACACATTCGCCGGGAATGACATTGGAGGCACCGGTACCGGCGTGGATGTTCGACATCTGCCATGAGGTCGGCAGGTAGTATTCATTACCCTTGTCCCATTCGATAGACGCCAGCTCTGCGAGCGCGGGCATGGCAAGATGAATCGGATTTTTCGCCATGTGCGGATATGCGATATGGCCTTGAATACCTTTGATGATCAGCTTGCCCGACATCGTGCCGCGACGACCATTCTTGATCATGTCGCCGACTTGTTTTACCGAAGTGGGCTCCCCGACGATGCAATAGTCGAGCTGCTCACCGCGCGCTTTCAGTTGATCGCATACGATGACGGTGCCATCAATGGCCGGGCCTTCCTCGTCGCTGGTAATCAGAAATCCAATGGAGCCAGTGTGGTCGGGATGGGCAGCAAGGAACTCTTCGACAGCGACCACCATGGCGGCCAGTGAGGTTTTCATGTCGGCTGCGCCACGACCGTAAAGCTTCCCATCGCGGTGGGTGGGAACGAAAGGATCGGAAGACCACTGATTAAGCGGGCCAGTTGGGACCACATCGGTATGCCCTGCAAATACCAGTAGTGGTTGTGTTGTACCTCGTCGCGCCCACAAATTGGTGACATCACCCGAGGCGATGGTTTCACAGACAAAGCCAAGCGGCGCAAGGCGTTCGGCCATTTTCAGCTGGCAGCCGCCATCTGCGGGTGTGACAGAGTGCAGCGATATCAGTTCTTCGGTGAGGGCGAGGGTCTTGCTCATCAGGTCAGGTGATCTTCGTAGATGTCGTTGTCAAAGCCAACCAGCACTGTCTTGCCCTTGCAAAGTACTGGGCGCTTGATCACGCTGGGATTGTCCATCATCAGTTTCGTGGCACTGCTCGCGCTGGCGACGCTTTCCTTGACCGCATCAGGCAGGCCGCGCCAAGTCGTGCCTTTTTTGTTCACCAATACTTCCCAGGAGACCTGCTTCATCCAGCCAGCGATGGTGTCTTTGTCGATGCCGGCTTTTTTAAAGTCATGGAAGTCGTAGGCAATGCCATGACTCTCGAGCCAGTCACGCGCTTTTTTTACGCTGCCGCAGTTGGGGATGCCGTAGAGAGTGATCATGGTTTACGGTCACGCGCAGATCATTCAGGTTTTCAAACTCAGATGGGTCCCAGCTTTCGCTGGGACGACGGTATAGATACCTGAGGCATTTAAATTGTCGTCCCAGCGAAAGCTGGGATCCAGTGCCTCTAACGATCAATCCCGCAGCAGTTCATTAATCGAAGTCTTTGCGCGGGTCTTCTCATCCACGCGCTTCACAATCACAGCGCAGTAAAGGCTGTATTTGCCATCAGCGGATGGCAGGTTGCCGGAGACAACAACGGAGCCTTCGGGAATGCGACCATAGCTCACTTCACCGGTTGCGCGATCATAAATCTTGGTCGATTGGCCAATGTACACACCCATGGAAATCACCGAATTCGCTTCAACGATCACGCCTTCGACGACTTCCGAGCGGGCGCCGATGAAGCAATTGTCTTCAATGATGGTGGGGTTGGCTTGCATGGGCTCAAGCACGCCGCCGATGCCGACGCCACCGGACAAGTGAACGTTTTTGCCGATCTGCGCGCAGGAACCCACCGTCGCCCAGGTATCCACCATCGTGCCTTCATCGACATAGGCGCCGATGTTGACGTAAGAAGGCATGAGCACCACATTTTTACCGATGAAGCTGCCGCGACGCGCGACCGCAGGGGGTACGACACGGAAGCCACCCTTGGCGAAATCGTCTGCGCTGTAGTTGGCGAACTTGGTCGGAACCTTGTCGTAAAACTGCATGCCACCGCCGCCGGGGATGGGTACGTTATCCTCGAGGCGGAATGAGAGCAATACTGCTTTCTTTACCCACTGGTTCACGACCCACTGGCCGCTGTCTTTTTGCGCGACGCGCAGTGTGCCCTGGTTCAATTGCTCCAGTACGTCGGCGACCGCATTGCGGACATCACTAGGGGCGGATTTCGGCGAAAAATTCGTGCGCTCTTCCCAGGCGCTGTCGATCAGATTTTGTAGTGTTTGGCTCATGGTGTGGTTTCTTTGAACAGAGATAAAAATCAATTGGCCGCAAGTTTGCGTGTGAATTCAACCATACGCTGCGCTGCCTCGAGGCATTCATCCACCTCGGCGACCAGGGCCATGCGGATGCGATTGGCACCGGGATTGATGCCGTGCGCCTCGCGCGCGACATAACTGCCAGGTAAAACCGTCACATTATATTCAGCGTACAAACGTTTCGCGAATTCGGTATCGGTGATGGGTACGAGCTTGTCTACCTTTGCCCAGAGATAAAAACCGGCATCAGGCAGCGCAACATCCAGCACTTCGGCGAGCATGGGTGTGATCTGCTTGAATTTGGCGATGTATTTGGCGCGGTTTTCTTCTACGTGGGTTTCATCTTTCCAGGCGGCGATGGATGCCGCTTGTATCGATGGGCTCATGGCACTGCCATGGTAAGTGCGATAGAGCAGGAATTTTTGCAGGATGCCCGCATCACCTGCGACGAAACCGGAGCGCATGCCCGGCACGTTCGAGCGTTTTGACAGGCTGGAGAATGCCAGCAGGCGGTCATAGCCGCGGCCAAGCCGACGCGCAGCTTCCAGCGCACCCAAAGGTCGCTCGCTGCCAAAATAAATTTCGGAATAGCATTCGTCGGCAGCGATCACGAAACCATGTTGGTCCGAAAGCGCGAAGAGTTCTTTCCAATCATCGAGCGTCAGCACAGCCCCGGTGGGATTGCCGGGCGTGCAAATGAACAGTAATTGCACGCGCGGCCAGACTTCTGCGGGTACTGTTGAAAAATCGGGTGCGAAATTGCGAGCGGGGTCTGAATTGACGAAATAAGGTTCAGCACCCGCCAGGAGCGCGGCACCTTCGTAGATTTGGTAAAACGGGTTGGGGCAGACGACCACCGCTTTGGCGTACGGATCAATCACAGCCTGCGCAATGGCAAACAAAGCCTCGCGCGACCCATTGACCGGCAAGACTTCACATGCCGGATCCAGTCTTGGCAACCGATAGCGCTGCTCCAGCCAGCCGCAAATGGTGGCGCGCAATGCATCGCTGCCTGCCGTGGTCGGGTAATTTGCCAGGCCGGACAGGTTGTCGGCCAGCGCTTTCTGAATAAAAGCGGGTGTTGGATGCTTGGGCTCGCCTATGCCCAGGCTGATGGGTCGGTAGCTTCGTTCAGGGGTCACATCGGCAAAGAGGCGCCGAAGTTTTTCAAAAGGATAAGCCTGCAGTTTTTCAAGGAGAGGATTCACGGGTCTCGGCAGGTATTGGCAGAACTCAGGCAGGTTGAAATAAGGGGTTTCGGCGCCCGCGGATTATACCTGTGTGCACCTTTTATCGTGGCGGCCATCCGGTTTGCCCTCCGGTGCAGCAGGGCGAGGGTCTGACGGATGATATGATTGCGCGATTCATTCAAAACGCCGGACGGCTGCTCGTCCGGTTTATCGTTTTTACCGACTGAAAAGTTCATAACGTGCGGTTAACTTCTTTAAAACTTTCCGGATTCAAATCCTTCGTCGACCCCACCAATTTTCAGGTGCCCGGCCAGCTGGTCGGCGTTGTGGGACCTAACGGCTGCGGCAAATCGAACATCATTGACGCGGTTCGCTGGGTGCTGGGCGAATCCAAGGCCTCGGAACTGCGCGGCGAATCGATGCAGGACGTCATTTTCAATGGCACGACCAGCCGCAAGCCAGCGGGTCGGGCTTCGGTCGAGCTGTTGTTCGACAACAGTCTGGGCAAGGCCGCAGGTCAGTGGAGCAGCTTTGCGGAGATTTCGGTCAAGCGCACGCTCACGCGTGACGGTACATCGACTTATTACATTAACAACCAGGCGGTGCGCCGCCGTGATGTGCAGGATATTTTCCTCGGTACCGGACTCGGTCCGCGCGCTTACGCCATCATTGGCCAGGGCATGATCTCGCGCATCATCGAAGCGCGTCCGGAAGATCTGCGTATTTTTCTCGAGGAAGCCGCCGGTGTGTCCAAGTACAAGGAACGCCGTCGCGAAACCGAAAATCGCTTGCAGGACACGCGCGAAAATTTGCAGCGTGTCGAAGATATTCTTCGCGAGCTCAATGCCAATCTCGAAAAACTGCAATCACAGGCCGAGGTCGCTCAGAAGTTCCATGAGTTGCAGTCGGATCAGGTAGAAAAACAAAAACTGCTGTGGCTGTTGCGCAAAAACGAAGCCAAGACCGAGCAGGAAAAATTCGCGCGCGAGATCGACAAGGCACAAACCGAGCTGGAAGAGCAAACATCGCGGCTGCGCCATATCGAGACCGAGCTCGAGCACATGCGTCAAGCCCACTATGCAGCGGGTGATCGCATGCATCAGGCTCAGGGCGCGCTGTATCAGACCAATTCCGAGATCGGCAGTCTGGAAGCGCAGATCAAGTTCGTGATCGAATCGCGTTCCCGCTTGCAGACCCAGCTCAATTCGCTCTCTGCACAGCGTGATCAGTGGCAGCGTCAGAGCGCGCAATTTCAGGACGAGCTGGCGCAGGCTGATACTGATTTGCAGATGCACGCCGAGCGTGTGGCGATAGCTCAGCAGGCCGTGCAAGCAAAGCAGGATGCCATGCCGGCCATCGAAGAGAGCTGGCGTGCAGCACAGCTGGCGAGCACGGAATCCCGTTCGCGCATCATGCAGGTGCAGCAGCGCATCGAGCTCGAATCAGCCCATCAGCGCAACGCCTCCAACATTCTCGCCAGTCTCGCGCAGCGTCGCGAGCGACTGATGCAAGAAAAAAATATGCTGGCACCGCCGGACACTGCCCAGTTGTCGGGTTTGAAGTCGCAAGTGAACGAGAAAGATGCCCAGCTCAATGCAGCACGCGATGCCCTGCACACCGCACGCGAGCGCCAACCACAACTTGAGCAAGATCGTCGCGATGCGCAGGAAACCGTCAACAAGGAAAATTCAAGTCACGCGCAGCTGGAAGCGCGGCTGAATACGCTCAGACAGCTGCAGGAAAATGTACAAACCGAGGGCAAGGTTGCGCCCTGGCTTGAAAAACACGAGCTGGGTAAATTGCCACGCTTGTGGCAAAAGCTGTCCATCGAAGCTGGTTGGGAAAACGCACTGGAGTCGGTGCTGCGTGAACGCACTGGTGCGCTCGAGGTTTCGAATCTTGACTGGGCCAAGGCCTTCTTCAGCGATGCGCCACCGGCCAAGCTGTCCTTGTTCTCTCTCTCTGGTACGGCGACAAGTGACGAGGCACCCGCTGCTGGTCTCAAGCCGTTGTTGTCCTTATTGCAGATGAATGATCCCGGTCTGCGCGCATTGATGCAGGATTGGCTGCACCACGTCTACGTCGCTGAAGATGCAGCGACCGCCCTGGCCGAGCGTGCAAAGCTGCCGGCAGGTGCTTGTCTGGTCACCCGTCAGGGCCATCTGATCAGTCGTTTGGCTGTGCGTTTCTATGCGGCTGATTCCGAACAGGATGGCATGCTGGCACGTCAGCAGGAAATCGACAATCTCGTGCGTCAGGTACGTGCTCAGCAATTGCTTGCCGATGAGGCGCGTCAGCGTTCTGTGCAGGCTGATGCTGCACTCACGCAGGGCATGCAGCGCGTCGAGACACTCACCCGCGAAGTCGACGAATTGACTCAGGCGCTGCACAGCTTGCAAATCGATCTCTTGCGCCAAAGCGAAGTGCAGGAGCGTTTCAGTCAGCGCAGCACACAGATTGGCAATGACCTTGCCGAGATTGATGCGCAGGAAGCCGAGCAACAACAGATCAAAGTCGAAGCCGAGAATGCGCTAGAGACGCTGGATGTGGAGTTGGGTCAGGTGCAGGAAACGCATGAAGATGGTCAGACCATCTATCTCGAGCGCGAGCAGGTCTTGAATCAGGCGCGTGAAGTTTTGCGCGAGCTGGAACTCGCTGCGCAACAGGCTGATTTTGCGCAACGCTCACATGAAAACCGTATCGAAGAGCTCAAGCGCAATATTTCGACGGCGCTGGAGCAGTCAGCGCAGTTGTTTGCGAGCATGGAGCAAGGCCAGCTCGAGCTGGAGTCGCTGGATGACCAGACCGCGCAAGCGGGTCTGCAATCCTTGCTGGAGCGTCGCAGCGAGCAGGAAGTGGTGCTGGCCAATGCGCGCCACGAACTTGATCAGCTTACGCAGCGTATGCGTGGGCAGGACGAAGCCAAACTGGCGGCTGATCGTGCCTTGCAGCCCATGCGCGATCGTATCGTTGAGTTGCAGCTCAAAGAGCAGGCAGCGCGACTCAATCAGGAACAATATGCGCAGCAGCTCGTCGAAGCCGAGGCTGATGAGGCGGCATTGTCAGAGAAACTCACGGACGACATGCGCGCATCGTATCTGCAAGGCGAGGTAACACGCCTGAACAATGCGATTGCTTCCCTGGGTCCGGTCAATCTTGCTGCGCTGGATGAGCTTGCTCAGGCCAGCGAACGCAAGAATTTCCTGGACGCGCAAAACGCTGACCTTACCGAAGCGATTACGACGCTCGAAGATGCGATTCAGAAGATTGATATCGAAACCCGCGATCTGCTGCAGGATACTTTCGACAAGGTCAATCATCATTTTGGTCAATTGTTCCCCGAGTTGTTCGGTGGCGGCAATGCCAAGCTGGTGATGACGGGCGAGGAAATTCTGGATTCAGGTGTGCAGGTGATGGCGCAGCCACCGGGCAAGAAGAATGCGACGATTCATCTGCTCTCTGGTGGCGAGAAGGCATTGACGGCGACAGCGCTGGTCTTTTCCATCTTCCAGCTCAACCCCGCACCGTTCTGTCTTCTCGATGAGGTGGATGCGCCGCTGGACGATTCGAACACCGAGCGCTTCTGCACCATGGTCAAGCGTATGGCATCGCAGACGCAGTTCTTGTTCATCTCGCATAACAAGATTGCGATGGAAATGGCGCAGCAGCTGATCGGGGTAACGATGCAAGAGCAGGGTGTCTCTCGCATCGTGGCGGTTGATATGGCGACGGCCAGCACTCTAACTGCCGAGGCCGAAGCCGCCTGATGCGATAGCGTCTTTGGCGGCTAGTACCAATGCTGAGCCGAGCGCGCCATGGCAGCGCGTTTTTGATAGTAGGCCTCATTTTCCTCAGCTTCGCGTGCACGAGCGTGTTCAACCGCAGCGCAAATGAGGTAATGTTCTTCGGCGCGTCGGTACCACCAGAGTCGCAGTCGTCGAATCACGGGTTTCAGGGACAACATGGTGAGTGCCTGCAGTTTGATTTCCGAGGTTTCAGCCATGGATAATCCTTTCGAGCGGGTTTGATCTGATTTGTTATCTTAATGACAAAATTACCGCCGAAATTGATCGTCATCAACAATGCGGGCTGGCAAGCTTGCCCCATCAAGTGCGCAAGTTCGCTTAAAATGTTTCTTTAATGAATATTTTTCAGATGAGTCTGTGTCCACCCCCGGGTCTGAGGCCTAAGGCCTGCAAGCCCTGCAGGAGCCCCTTCAATGAGTGAATTACAGGCTAGCCTGATTGCGATTGGTGGCGCCGTGATTGTCGGCGTTCTTTTTTACGACAAATGGCGAGAGTGGCGCGCCAAAAAATCTGTCGACAACGCGTTCTCCAATCCGCATGAAGATGTGTTGATGGGCGATCTGGCTCAGGCCGCGGCGCAACGCGAGCAGGTCGAAACGACCAGCGTGACCGAGCCACATGACGAGGTCAGCCCAGCCGAAGCGGAAGTCGAGGGCGAGGCACCTGTGTATTCACCTCCACCGCCTGTTGCCAAGCTAGAGCCTGCGGTCAAGCCACTTCCGCTGGATGAGTTCATCGACTGCATCATTCCGATGCCACTGTTGGGTCCCGTGCGTGGAGAAAAAGTCGTTGCGGCGTTTCAGCCTCTCCATCTCATCGGAAATAAGCCCGTACATGTGATTGGACAAAGCGAAACCGGTGATTGGGAGCCCGTGTCCGTGGGGGGTGTTTACTCTGCGCTCAAGGCCGGTATGCAAATGGCGACCAGACGCAGCTTCATGACCGAGCTGGAATTCTCCGAGCTGGTGGCTGGCATCAATCAGCTCTCCGAAGATTTGGGTGCAGAACCTGAATTGCCCGACATGCCGGTTGTGATGGCCCGAGCGCGCAAAGTGCATCAATTCATCACGGAGTTCGATGCCAAGCTTTCCATCAATGTCGAAGCCCGAGGGCCAGCATGGATGATGTCGAGCTTGCGACCCGCCTTGCAGCGCATGGGTATGGATCAGCGTCCCGATGGCATGCTGGTGATGCCCGATGGCGAGGGTGGAATGCTCTTTTCTTTGTCGACGAATCCAAGTGCATCTGGCGAGATCAGCAAACTGCTGACGCTATTGCTGCCCGTGTCTCTCGTGGCGCCGGACCGCGATGCATTCACTGCCATGAGTGCTTTTGCCAAATCTCTCTCTCAGCGTTTGACAGGCGGTATCGTCGATGACGAAGGCCAGCCGCTGTCGGATGATGCGCTCGCTGCCATCGGTAATGAAGTCCGCTCTTTCTACGCTGCGATGGAAGAGGCAGGTGTGACGGCAGGTTCGCATCTGGCCCATCGTCTGTTTGCCTGATGTCCCAGAACGATCTGTTCGGTGGCGATGCAGCCACCGGGCCGGATGCGACAGACTGGCGCGCCCGCGCTGAGTGGTTGCATGCCGAGCTTCATCGGCATGCCCACGCTTACTATGTGCTGGACAATCCCAGCATTCCCGACGCTGATTACGATGCGATGTTCAGCGAGCTTCAGTCGCTCGAAGCGGCGCATCCTGAACTCATCACGCCAGACTCGCCCACGCAACGCGTAGGAGGTGCGCCGCTGCCTGAATTTACGCAGGTGGCGCATGACGTGCCTATGCTGTCGATAAATAATGGCTTTGCCGAGGAAGAGATCGTCGCGTTCGACAAGCGTGTCCGCGATGGTCTGGAGACCGACGCCGAGGTCCGCTATGCCTGCGAACTCAAGTTCGATGGCCTGGCGATCAATCTGCGCTACGAAAAAGGCGTGCTGACACAAGCCGCAACGCGTGGCGATGGTTATGCCGGTGAAGATGTCACGGCCAACATTCGTACCGTGCGTTCGATTCCCCTCAGACTGCAGGGTACGCATCTGCCCGAGGTGATGGATGTGCGTGGGGAAGTGCTGATGTTCAAGGCGGATTTCCAGCGACTCAATCAACGTCAGCGCGATGCCGGACAAAAAGAATTCGCCAATCCCCGCAATGCAGCAGCGGGCAGCTTGCGGCAACTCGATTCACGCATTACAGCGCAACGACACCTGCGTTTTTTTGCCTATGGTATTGGTCGCCTCGAAGGCGCAACAATGCCCGCCACCCACGAAGCGCTGCTCGATTGGTACAGCACTCTGGGTGTGCCGGTATGTGCCGAACGCGCGGTGGTGACGGGTGCCGCGGGTTTGCTGGCATTTTTTTCATCCATCGCCGACAAGCGTGCGCAACTCCCGTATGAAATCGATGGCGTGATCTACAAGGTCAATCTTCTGGATCAGCAGCGTACGCTGGGTTTTGTGTCGCGCGCACCGCGATTTGCACTGGCCCATAAATTTCCTGCAGAAGAAGCGACCACGGTGGTGCAGGATATCGTGGTGCAAATCGGTCGCACGGGTGCTGTGACACCTGTCGCACGGTTGGCACCGGTATCGGTGGGTGGTGTCACCGTCACCAACGCGACCCTGCATAACGAAGATGAAGTTCGGCGCAAGGATATTCGTATCGGTGACACCGTCATCGTGCGCCGTGCTGGCGATGTGATCCCGGAAGTCGTCGCCAATGTGCCTGAGCGCCGCCCTGCGTCGGCGCGTGAATTCGTCATGCCAGGCGATTGCCCCGTATGCGGTTCTGCGATTGTGCGGCCAGAAGAAGAAGCGGTTGCGCGTTGTTCCGGTGGTTGGGTAACTTGCGCGGCGCAACGCAAAGGGGGCTTGCTGCATTTCGTCTCGCGTCGCGCGATGGATATCGAAGGCCTGGGTGAACAACTGGTCGAGCAACTGGTGGATCGTGGTCTGGTGACCACGCCAGCGGATTTTTACAAGCTTGGTCTGGTGATGCTTTCCGAGCTGGATCGCATGGCCCAAAAATCCGCGCAGAACCTGCTAGACGCACTGGAAAAATCCAAATCCACGACCTTGGCGCGCTTCATTTATGCTTTGGGTATACGGCATGTGGGTGAGTCGACCGCGAAATCGCTGGTACGACATTTCGGCAATCTGGATGCCTTGCTGGGCGCTACTGAAGAACAGATACTGGCCGTCGATGATATCGGGCCGGTGGTAGCGCAAAGCATTCTGAATTTTTTACATGACCCCATTAATCGCGAACTGATCGAGCAATTGCGCGCGTCCGGCATACACTGGGAAGAGGGCGAGCCCGAGCAGCGCGCTCAGCATCTGGCAGGTAAAACTTTTGTTCTGACAGGGACACTGCCGACGCTCAAACGTGACGAAGCCGCGGCAATGATCGAAGCCGCGGGCGGCAAGGTGGCGGGTTCGGTATCGAAGAAAACGAGTTTCGTGGTCGCTGGCGAGGAAGCAGGCAGCAAACTCGCCAAGGCCGAGGAGCTTGGTGTTGCCATCCTTGATGAGACAGGATTACTGGATTTACTGGAGCAAACGAAATGACACGCATACGCAAAGCCGTTTTTCCTGTGGCAGGTTTGGGCAGCCGTTTTTTACCAGCCACCAAAGCGCAGCCCAAGGAAATGCTGCCGATTGTCGACAAACCGCTGATTCAGTACGCGGTCGAAGAAGCGGTCGAGGCAGGTATCACGGAAATGATCTTCATCACCGGCCGCAACAAGCGCGCGATTGAAGATCATTTCGACAAAGCCTACGAACTTGAGGCAGAACTTGAGGCCGCAGGGAAGCAACAGCTATTGGAATTGGTGCGGGAAGTCATACCTAAATCGGTGAATTGCATGTACATACGCCAGCCACAAGCGCTGGGACTGGGTCATGCAGTGCTCTGCGCGCGTCCTATCGTCGGTGATGATCCTTTCGCTGTGCTGTTGGCTGATGACTTCATGCAGGGTGAGCCGGGTTCTGACGGTGTGATGGCGCAAATGACAGCCCAGTTCAAGCGCGAACAATGCAGCTTGCTTGGTGTGCAGGACGTGCCGCGCGAGAACACGAGGCAATACGGCATTGTGAGTACGGAGCCATTTGCCGATCGACTGGAAAAAGTTAAAGGCATTGTCGAAAAACCTGCACCCGAGAAGGCGCCATCGACACTGGCCGTCGTCGGTCGTTACATACTCACCCCTGGTGTGTTTGCCTGCCTTGAAAAACTTGGCAAGGGTGCCGGCGGTGAAATCCAGCTCACCGATGGCATTGAAGCGCTGATGCAATTGGAAACCGTGCTGGCCTATCGCTATCAGGGCAGACGTTTTGATTGCGGATCCAAGATCGGGTATTTGCAGGCCTCGGTCGAGATAGGACTGCAGCATGCCGAAACGGGTGCGGCCTTCGCAGCTTGGCTGAAACAGCGCGGTTGAGTTGTCCGCGAAAAATTCAGGATAAAACAATGGCCGTACGCGATATTCTCAAGATGGGTGACCCACGGCTGCTCAGACAAGCCGAGCCTGTCACAGCATTCGATACCCCTGAGCTACATGCGCTGATCGCAGACATGTTTGACACCATGTACGCCGCCAATGGCGCCGGACTCGCAGCGCCGCAGATTGGTGTGAACCTGCAAGTGGTCATTTTTGGTTTCAAAGAAAACTCGCGCTATCCCGACGCACCCCAAGTACCCGAAACAGTCCTACTCAATCCGGTGCTGGAGCCTTTGTCGGATGTGATGGAAGAGGGCTGGGAGGGTTGTCTGTCTGTGCCCGGTTTGCGTGGTGTGGTGTCGCGCTATCAGCGCTTGCGTTACAGCGGTGTCGATCCCTATGGGGCGCCTGTAGTGCGTGAGGTAGATGATTTTCATGCGCGGGTGGTACAGCATGAGTGTGACCATCTGATCGGCGTCCTTTACCCTATGCGGGTGACTGACTTTAGTCGGTTTGGGTATACGGAGGTGCTGTTTCCAGGGATGGATCCGTCTGAGGATGATTGATGAATGCTTCTTATAAAGTGTAATTTATTATGCATTAATTGATGTAAAATGGCTCTATGCATAATTTATTAGACTTTACATTCGCCACATCTGGAGAGATCCGGGCAGCTCTGGCCGCCCGCCTCAAGGCAGCGCGGCTGGGCCGAAACTTGCAGCAAAGTGAGCTTGCCGCTGCTGCCGGGGTTTCCCGGGGAACGATCCACAATCTGGAAACCAAGGCGCAATGCTCCTTTGATTCGCTGGTACGGATTGCCATGGCGCTGGGCATGGCGAAGGATTTGTCGAATGTCTTTGTGCGCACACCAACCTCTATTGCCGAGATGGAGGCTGCCGAGCGCCCAGTCCGCCAGCGAGCTACTGCTCGGCCTGGCGCTTGAGAAAGCTGACGGTGTTCTTGGTCGGCTGGGGCCACGCTAACGATACGGCATTGCGGGCAGGGTGGAAAGGTAAGCCTGGATTCTTGTAATATGCGATTTTACTGAGGAGCCAATATGCCTACTACGGCTGAAAAACTTTGGGAAGCCACGCGGTCGCTACCAGAGCCCTTGCTGGTCGAGCTGCTCGACTTTGCCGAATTTTTGCAAGCGAAGCGTGGGGTTGTCACAAATGCTGAATCACACATGCAACTATCTTCTTTGTCTGGAGGCTTGGAGTCTTCGCTTTCATTTACAGCTGATCCTTTGACCATCCAGCGGCAGATGCGCGATGATTGGCATTAGGCATTTGCTGGATACGAATTTTATTTTGGGCTTGCTTAAGGCAACGCCCGAAGTATTAGCAGTCGTGACGGATCGTGATTTGCTGGCCGCAAGCTGTGCATATAGCGCTGTGACACGTATGGAGTTGCTGGGCTACCCCAATATCACTGGCGATGAAGAGCGTTTGATTGCTGACCGGCTGTCGAAATTTACTTACTTGTCAATTTCTTTCGAAGTCGAGAATTTGGCCATATCGCTGCGCCGCGCTCGTAGATTGAAACTGCCAGATGCCCTGATTGCGGCTACCGCAATCCATCATGGTCTGGAATTGCTCACCATGGACCAAGCGCTCCTGAAAGTCACCAGACCAATTAATACTTAAAACAATCAGATAAAAAGCGGAAATGGGCTCAAGCCGATTTTTTGACTAGGCAGGCAAGAATGAGCGAGCCACTCTTGGGCATGCTGCGCGGTCAGTTCCGCGGGATCAGTGAGGCCAAAATGTTGGAGTGCATGAATCGACTTGGCCGGGATGTTCAGATCGTTGTGTGCAAGCCATCCCGTTCGCGGACTACAGGGCGGACTAGCGTGGTATTCGCATAATCTTTCACATGCTGGCTTGGGCGCAATCGCGGTAGCTTGATTTTAATGCCGGTACAGGGCGTATTTCAGTTCAATGGTTCGACTCATGCGCTTCATCCTCACGCATCTTGATCAAATCAGCCGCCGTTAGCTCAGCATCTTTTCCATCAATCGACACAAGTATGCTGGTGTTAGACCCGATTGCCAGGTCTTCCGCTGAGCGTGCTGCCCGCTGAATAGCTGCAAAAGAACCAGCCAAATCCGGATCAGATGACGCTCGGATGTCTTTCCGGTTCATTTGTCGCTAAGGTCAATTAGTTTGGGTCCAACAAAACGTCGCGCGTCCTTGAGCAGCAGGATCAGTTGCCGCTCGTGCGCAGGCGTTGGCTCAAAACCGAATCGTCTATAAAACGCATCAGCCTCTGCGTCGATGGGGTGCGTTAACAAAGCTCGAATACCCGCTTGTTCGGCAACGGCCACTGTGCGACTGATAGCGTCTTGAAGCAGACTGAAGCCCAGCCCCCGCCTTTGGTAGTTGAGATCAATAGCTAACCTGGCCAGAATGACCAGCGGAATTGGGTACTGCCCCATACCGCGACGAATCCGATCGGGGGCTGCCAGCGTGTCGATTTGCCCCACAGTTAATTTTGGGATTAATACACGTAAAGAATCTGAGTTGCATGTGGCGGCAATGACCCTCGGGGAATTACAGCGAGGGGTAGCACGCTTACCACTCTCACGCCGTAAAACCGAGTTGACGGATTGGCTGGAGAAGCTGCGAATTGGTTTTGAAGGTCGAATATTTCCTTTTACTGCAGAGACAGCTGTTTGCTGGGGAGAGATGTGTGCCCGTGCTGAATCAGATGGACGCACATTAGCGGCATTCGATTCCATTATTGCCGCCACGGCTATGGAGCACAGGCTGGTACTGGTGACCCGAAATGAGCAGGATTTTTCAAAAGTGCCGATTGCGCTCATCAATCCTTGGCGTGAGAGCTAGCAGTTCTAGCATCAGTCCGACGCCGGCCGGGCAAGCGCTCTTCGTGACACCCAGAGCGTCAGCAGCGCGCCGATAAAAGCGAAGGCAGCCAAGGACCAGAACGCTGCCTCGGCAGCACCACCATTCAATGCGCGAATACGTCCAATCAGATCAGGCCCGAAGTGACCGCCCAGATTGCCGATCGAATTGATCAATGCAATACCCCCCGCGGCTGCAGTGCCAGTCAAGAACGCCGTTGGCAGTGACCAGAATGTGGCGGCAAAACCCAGTGTCCCAGCGGCCACAATGGTCAGCGCCGCTATCGCCGGTAGCGGTGACTTTCCCGCCAGTGCGAGCACAATCAGACCCACCATTGCCATAAACAGCGCACCCGCCGCATGCCAGCGACGCTCGCCCGTCTTGTCCGAGTGAGCACCCCAATACACCATGAACACGGCAGCCAGACCCCAAGGCACGATGCTGATCAGGCCGACTTTCAAAAAGTCTTTTTTGTCGATACCCAGTTCTTGAATAATTGTCGGCATCCAAAAAGTCAGCGCGTAAAAACAGATCACCTCGCTAAAGTAGATCGCCGCCAGTGTCCAAACCCGGATGTCGGTAAATGCACTCATTAAATTGTGTTTGGAACCTGCAGGCGCTTTGCTGGCTTTGTCGCGCTCAAGTGCCGAGAGGATCGCATCGCGATCTTCGTCCGTCAGCCATTTGGCATCGCGCGGACTGTTGGGAAGCGCCATCAGTACGAGTGCGCCGACCAGAATGGACGGGATACCTTCGAGCAGGAAGAGCCAACGCCAGCCGCTCAATCCACCGGCACCATCCATGTACTGCATGATGCCGCCACTAATGGGTGAGCCCAACAGATTGGACACCGCGATGGCAGTCATGAACAAAGCCACCATCTTGGTACGGCGATGATCCGGAAACCAATAGGTCAGATAAAGAATGATGCCCGGGAAAAATCCGGCTTCCGCTGAACCTAACAAAAAACGCAGCACGTAAAAAGTGAATTCTGTATCGGTGCAGCCAAAGTGCTGTGCAACCCACCCCCAGCTGATTTGATCGACATACATGAACGCCGTCGAGATCAAGCCCCAGGTGATCATGATCCGTGCGATCCATGCACGAGCACCTACTTTCTCCAGTATTACGTTGCTGGGTACCTCAAAAATAAAATAGCCTATAAAGAAAATGCCTGCGCCAAAACCATAGACCGCATCTGGAAACTGCAATTCAGGTGCCATCTGTAATTTCGCGAAACCGACATTGACCCTGTCAAGAAACGCGACCACATAACAAATGAAGAGGAAAGGTATCAGCTTGCGTGCGGCTTTGCCGTAAGCACTTTCCTCAACGGACTCGGTCGTAGTTTCAGAAACCATGATTAACTTCCTCTACTATGCAGCTCTTACCTGAGTGAACCAATCGATTCGGAAACGAGCAGATAAAATCTGCCATCTTCATTGGGTACTCAAGCCTGTCAGCCACGCGCCGATAGCAATGCATTCATGTCCTTATTGTCGAGCAGCGGCCCCTCCAGCGTCACACGTTCTGACTCAGATGCATCGCCCATTCGGCAAAATTTCCGGCGATGGCAATAGGAATAATCAACCACTATTCCCAGGTC
>JBDKLM010000021.1:0-9057 GCA_039806005.1 Pseudomonadota bacterium | reverse complement strand
AGCAATGAATGCAAGGACTTCATCTGACTGCTGACCTGTCAGGCTGCAAAAAAAATCTGAGCCTGATGACGGATGTCGAGAGTTTGCGTGCCACCTGCCTGAAACTGGTTGAAGCCAGTGGACTTACTGCGGTGAACGAAGTCTTTCATGCATTTCCTGGCGCAGAGCAGGAAGAGACTGGTGGCATCACCGGCACTGTGCTGCTCGCTGAATCCCACCTCGCCTTGCACACTTGGCCAGAACTGCAAGCAGTCACACTGGATGTGTATGTGTGCAACTACTCGACTGACAACAGCGAAAAAGCTTCCCGACTGCTGAATTCGCTCGTGCGCCTGTTTGACCCGGACGAAGCCAATCGCCAGAGCCTGGAACGCGGTCAAGTCGGTGTGGCCGCGTCCTGAGATTTCATTTTCAATATTTAAAACCAGAGAGCCCCATGAAAAAAATCACGCTGGCTGCTTCATTGGCGCTACTGATCTCCAGCGGCCTTGCGCATGCAGATGCCACGTTTGCGGACGTCAACTACCAGATCAAGCAATCCGACACAACCGACGGTATCGGCATCGGCATCTACCAGCTCAAAGATGAAGGCACGGGCTACTATCTGAACGGGACGCTTGGCTTGCCGCCGAATGGCTACAATGCTAATGGCTATTCATACGGCTCCTACACGGAACGTGCAAGAGTGCCTTATATCGCGAATGTAGGGGCAACATTCGCCGCAGTGGGTCCAGGCAGTCTGGTTCCGTTTTACAAAACTATTCACTCCTACGTCGGTATCGGCTACGGCACGCTGGAAGGTGTCGCCAAATATGGTAGTAGTTGGTATGACCTCGACTCGTATTCCAAAAACGGCGTGAATCTGAATGGCGGCTTCATTCTGGGCTTTGACAGCTTCGGTATCAATCTGGGCTTCAATTCGCTAAGCAAGTCGGTGTACATCGGCATCGGCATGAAAACCGACAAGAAGTAAGCGCATCATCAATCACCGCTTCAATAAAGACCACAACGTTCTTTGTTGACAGCTGGACTTTAGTCCGTGAATATCCCCAGCCTGCGTTGCTGCGCGGCGCCAGCTGGGTGCAAATGCTGTCTGGCACAGCGCCTTCCTTACCTAAATAACATCATTCGCAGTGCTCACAGGCCATGGAGTACACTGGTGCAGGTCGCCTTTCCACTCTCGCCACAGCCCGTGAAAAAAATTCTGCTTCTCCTGCCACTGCTTTGCGTCTTGCCGGCCCGGGCTGACTGGAACCTGCTGCACAAGCAAAACGGGGTCAGCCTGTATGTCGATCCCCTGACTGTCGTTCGTGGTACCCGTCCCAACGCATGGATTCTGCTCGACTATGGCAAGCCTGATGAATATCAGGATTTATCTGCGCGCATCTTGTTCGAATCGAACTGCATCGAAGGCACGCTGCGTAGACGCAGCGCCGTTTACTACAAAGAGCCCATGGCGCGCGGCGATACCACCTCGGAATATCGACCCACGCCGTGGGAAGTCCCCACCGCTGAAACACCTGAAGCCACAGCGCTCCATTTCTTGTGCGGGAAAAAACCATGATGAGAACGTTCATGCTCTCGATACTCATCACCAGTTCGCCCGTGTTTGCGGGCGACTGGGTCATGCTGCCAGTCCCCGATCCGGTTTCCAATGCTGCTGGGGAGACATTTTTTGTTGATCCGGATATCAGCACAGTCGGCAAATGGCCAACTATTCATACACTGCGCAATTACCGCCAGCCCACAGCACGCGGTCATGCCTCCGACAGCATGGTGTGCGAAGTCGATTGCAATCAGCGACTGATTCGCGCCGTGGGTGGTGCTTTCTATTCAGGATTGTTGGGCAAAGGTGCGATCGAACCTTGGAATCGCCACACCCCGTGGGTGAGACCGGCGGTCGATACAGCACTCGACAAGGTGCTGGAATATGCTTGCACTGAAAAAAAGTCACAGTAGCCGTTCAGTCAATTCACACCAGCGACAACTTCATACTTCAGCCATGGAGAACTCACGATGAAACGAAAACAAGCCCGCCCACCCAGGCCCAATACACTCATGATTGATGCAGCCGACGGTAGCGGCAGCTTTAGCGGCTATCTCGCTCTGCCGCCTGGCGGCCGTGGACCGGGGCTCGTCATTGCTCAAGAAATTTTTGGCGTGAATCAGCCCATGCGTGACATCGCGGATGCCTACGCTGCAAAGGGTTATGTGGTGCTGGTGCCCGACCTTTTCTGGCGACTGGAGCCGAACGTGGAACTGGGCTACACACCGGAAGACTGGCAAAAGGCATTTGGGTATTTCCAGCGGTTTAACGTGGATACCGGTGTAGAAGATATTCAGTCCGCCATCACCACCCTGCGCGATCAGGCATTTGTCAGTACGCATGTGGGCGTGATGGGCTTCTGCCTCGGCGGCAAGCTGGCGTATCTCTCCGCCTGCCGCACCGATGCCAATGTCGCTATCGGCTATTACGGCGTCGGTATTGAAGATGCGCTTGATGAGGCCCAGCATTTGCACTGCCCGCTGGTACTGCATATCGCGCAGCTCGACAAATACTGCGATCCTGCAGCGCAGGAAAAGATACGCCAAGGCCTGGAGCATCGCGACAAGGTGCAGGTCTGGGTGTATCCGGACGCCGACCATGCCTTCGCCCGTCCCGGCGGCGAACATTACCATCAAGCCTCGGCCGATCTCGCTCTCGAGCGCAGTTTGAGTGCATTGCAGCACGCATTGTCGGCCTGAGGCTGACAATGTCGCTCAAGTTTTTATGACAGATGTCGATGCTTCTTAAATCTTAATTTGTCCCGAGTTGCCATGAACACGTCCATACTCCGAACCCTCTCTCTGGCCGCGAGCCTGCTGATTGCGCTGGCTGGCTGCCACAGCACCTACTATCTGAATGGTGACAAGTACGTCGGCGAATTCCGCGATGGCAAGCGCACCGGCCAGGGCAGCTACTACTTCCGCAATGGCGACCGCTTCGTCGGCGAATTCCGCAATGATGAATTCAACGGCCAGGGCACGCTGCGATTTGCGAATGGCAACCGCTATACCGGCAGCTTCAGCAAAAATCGTATCGAAGGCCAGGGTACGCTGCGCTATGCCAACGGTGACGAATACACCGGCGATTTCGTGGATGGAAAGCGCCACGGACAAGGTGTGTATACCTACGCCACCGGCAGCAAATTCATGGGCGAGTTCCGCGACGATCAGCTGCCTGCGACGGTCATCTATACCTACAAAAACGGCGATCAGTACGTAGGTGAATTCAAGGACTGGCGCTTCCATGGCAAGGGCAAGAAAACCTTTGCCAATGGTCGTGTGCCCCTTGAAGGTCTGTGGGAAGAAGGCGAATTTGTGCTGATGGAAGCCGCCCGCAAATAGCATCGCCAGAACATGACACGATAAAAGAGAACTGATTGGACATTACGACAGGGCGTCCTTCGACGCTGGCCCCGAAGGGCATGGTTACCTGCCCGCACGCACTGGCGTCAGCGGCCGGCGTCGATGTGTTGAAAGCAGGTGGTTCTGCGGTAGATGCGGCGATCGCGACCAGTGCCGCACTGGCGGTGATTTATCCGCACATGACAGGTATCGGTGGCGATGCCTTCTGGCTGATCCATGATGCCAAGACGGGTAAGGTCCACTATCTGAATGGTGGTGGCCGTGCAGCCCAATCTGCCAGCATTGATTTTTTCACCACGCGCGGCCTGACGGAGATTCCGTTTCGCGGCATTCTGCCGGCGAGTCTTACCACCCCCGGCTCTGTGGACAGCTGGTGCAAGGCGCACACGAACTGGGGTCGCCTGCCCCTCTCTCGCAACCTGCAACAAGCGATTGCCTATGCACGTGACGGTTTTCCGGTCACAGGTCGTCTGGCGGGCTGGATTGCACGCACCGAAGCCGAATTGCGCGCACAACCGGATGCCGCTGCCATCTTTCTTGCGAACGGCGTTCCAGCCGCGGGTAGTCTGATACGCAATGCAGGACTTGCGCGAACACTGGAGGCGATTGCACGCGAAGGCCGCACCGGCTTTTATGAAGGTGCTGTGGCCAAGGCCTTGGCCGGCTATGTGCAAAAGCACGGTGGTTTTTTTACCGAAGACGATTTGCATGCGCAAGAAGCACGCTGGGGTGAACCGCTGGTCGGACAATACCGTGATCTCACGCTGTATCAGACGCCTGCACCGACGCAAGGGTTCACCGTACTTGAAATGCTGAACCTGATCGAGCCACTGGATCTGCGCAAGACAGGCTTCCTTGGTCCCGATCATGTACACCTGCTGGTGCAAGCAAAACAAATCGCGTATCACGATCGTGATCGCTATCTGGCCGATCCTGATTTTGCCGACGTACCTCTCGATCGCCTGACCTCCAAGGCTTATGCAAACGAACGCCGTGCATTGATGGATCCTGCGCACGCGCTGCCCTGGGACAAGGTGCCTTCTTATGGCAGTCTCACGGGTGACACGGTGTATATCGCAACCATCGACGAGGAAGGCAATGCGGTATCGCTGATCCACAGTCTGTATGGCGCGTTTGGTTCCACCGTAGTCGCCGGCGATACCGGTGTGCTGCTGCAAAACCGCAGTGCGTATTTCTCGCTCGATCCTGCTCATCCGAATTGTCTGGCACCCGGCAAGATACCGGTACACACGCTGATTGCGTCGATGGGCAAACGCAATGACAAGCTCTGGAGCGTGCTCGGCTGCATGGGGGCTGATGGCCAGCCGCAGATACAGTTGCAAGCCTATGTGGCGATGATGGATTTTGGTTGCGACATACAGCAGGCGCTGGAGGCACCGCGCTGGCTATCGGGTCGGTTCGGGATCGGCGAAGCGCGCGACACCCTGCACATTGAGGGTCGTTTTTCACAAGAGACACTGCGCACGCTGGAAGCACGAGGTCATCAACTCAACCGCTGGGGTGCCTGGAACGAACTCGCAGGTCACGCGCATGGGATTGTGATTGATCCGATCACGGGTGTGCGCTCGGGTGGATCAGATCCACGCAGTGATGGTGCAGCGATCGGGTACTGAGAATGGCAAAGCCGTCCAAAAAGCTGAATTATTCAGGACTAAATAAGGAAGCGCTGACTAAATAAGCGCAGAAACTTTTGTGGCAAGATCAATGGAGCCAAGACATTGATTTTATGGATCCCCGCGTCGCACAGCCGTGCTGGCTCGCCATAAAACGCAGATTTATTCAGCGCTTCCCTAAACAGATTTTCATCTTTTAAGCAGTCGCCTCATCAGCAAAGAAGGAAAATCCTGCTTATGCCCGGCGATTGCATACACATAAGTGTTTTCGTAAATACGTCGGTACACTAGCTTGTGATGAGATGTAAAAACATGTTGGTATTCAAAAATACCAACCGATGTCAGCTCGTTTACCGCAGTACCTGGATAGTTCCCGGTGTCGACCTGTTGCAGCTTTTCAAAAATCTCATCTTCGGCCTTTAGCCACTCGATCTCACCCCATTTGTCCAGCATGTACTCCTGAAGCGAGAGCAAGTCATCTTGTGCATCGGGCAGGATGATAACGGCCATTATTTTCGGCGCTGACGGGCAGCACGAAGTTGTGCGCGAGATTCGTCAGCAGTGAGGCCTTTGTTTTCCAAACGATCTTTCTCACCCAAGGCGATGATTTTCAGTGCCGCAATCAGCGACTCTTTTTCCTGGAATTGCTGGATGCTTTCAATCACCATGCTGGCCTCACCATTCTGCGTGATAACGAATGGGCTTCCATTCGTCTGCAAGTCCTCGGAAATTTGTGCCGCATGGCTTTTTAGATAGGAAATTGACCTGATATTGGCGAAGGACTGCATAGCGGGCTCCTGAACTTAAGTGAGACCAAATTTAGCCCCAAATTCAGTCAAAGTCAAGGTGAGCGGCCAGCAGCAGAAGCTCCGCAAGCACTGCATTCATCAGCGCGCTGCGAGCTTGCGAAACTCCTGTTCGAGTCCGGCCAGTTTTTGCTCTGCCCGCTTGCGTTGCGTCGGTGTGGCCAGTTTGTGCATGGCTGCTGAATTCGCACAGGCCTCATTGAACAAATCGCGTCGCATTTCAGCACCTACCGGATCATCGGGATGCAGTGCACGTTCCATCAGTGCGCGTATTTCTGCCTCTGCCAGCGTCGGCGAAGGTTTGGTCTTTCGTATTTTTTCTAGCGTCGCAAGGATGTCTTCCTGCCGTCGCTGACGCAACATCCAGCTGATCTTGGGATCCAGCGCCGAGCGTGCAATAGCATCCCGAATCGCCTGTTTTTGAGCAGCAGTCAATCGGCCGTAGAAAAATTCGCTACGCTCGCTCCACTCCTCCAAACGATCTTCCGCCAACTGCTTTGCTGACACATCCAGCCATTTCTCGCGCCACTGTTTATCTTCCTCGGCAAATTTCTTGCGCAGGTGTTTCAGATTGGCTGGCTCGAGTGAGAGCGCGAGTGAAGCGGCTTGAGGCGCAGTCTGAAGCACCAATGTCTCGAACTGATCTCTGGCTTTCATGATCGCGTCACAAGCAGCAGGCGGGTTCACATCATTTTTTGCCATGTGCTGCAGCTCGGCGAGCAAATCCGCATACGCGGGCAACTGGCTGCTTCGATGCCATGCATGCCAGGCTTTCAGATCCGCTTTGACTTCGCGCTTTTGCGATTCATTGAAATCCAGATAACGGTCCATCCACCAGTAAGCCAGCGTATCAAGGTGATCATAGCCCGTGCGTACCAAACCGCAGGCGGACAGGGTGAATATCAACAGCAGGACAGCGCAACGCTGCCATAGACGCAAGTTCATCGGGGGAGAAAAGACTAAGGGGGCTACAGTGTACGCCGCAATGCCTCGAAAAACAGATCTGCCTGCAATCGCTCGCCTCGCGTCTGCAATTCGACTTGCGCCGCCATGGCCTCAGGTACGGGTTGCAATGGCAAACCGGTACGCTGTGCGAGGACTTCCACCATGCAGGCGCGCTCGACGTAATACAGATCATCATACGCATAAGCGACACTGTCACCACAAACCACGACACCGTGATTGCCGAGGAATGCGATATCGGCGTTTTTCATCACATGGGCGATACGTTCACCTTCGGTGTGATCAAGTGCGAGGCCATTGTAGTGAGCATCAATGGCAATACGACCATGAAAACGCATTGCATTTTGCGATAGTGTCGTATCGAGTGCTCGCGCACTGGTGAGTGTGAGCGCAGTCGCATGAGGCATGTGGGTGTGCATCACACAAGCCTTGCCGACGATGCGATGGATCGCGGCATGAATGTACATCGCAGTTGGCTCAACCTCGTGACGCCCAGCGAGCTTGTTCCCTTGCTCATCAATCATCACGATATCGCCGGCACCAATCTCTTGCCACAGCAATCCCCGGGGATTCAGAAGAAAGCGACGCGAGCCATCGGGCAATTCAACACTGAAATGATTGCATACACCTTCAGCAAGACCATGATGGGCAGCAGCGCGCAAGGCCAGTGCTAGATCATCGCGCAGCCGTTTGACGGTGTCAGACGCAAAGTCCTGCGCATGGTTGTGTGCATTTTTCTGATCAGGCATGTGCAATCACCTCCGACAAAGCAGACTCGGGGGGTCTGGGAACAGGATGCATGGATTCATAAGCTCGCGCCGCGCGCAGTACCAAAGCATCGCCAAACATGGGACCCACAAATTGCAGCCCCACAGGCAGACCCGCCGGTGTCAATCCACAGGGAACCGTGATTGCAGGTTGCTGAGTGAGATTGAAGGGATAGCTGAACGGCGTCCAGCCCAGCAATTGCTCTGCGCTGACCTTGCTGTGGCCTGCAGCACGCGCTTCGAAGGCCGGTATTGCCAATGTGGGTGTGACCAGTAAATCATATTCCTGCATAAATTGACGCATGCGCGAACCCAGTTCGGCACGACGCAAATTGAGTTGATGCACATCCCCAAAACTGAAGCGCGCACCAATCTCCGCCTCTGCCTGGAAATCCGGATCCGTCACTGCCTGTTGTGCGGGTGACATGGCCGACCAGACCTGGTGGGCAACTGCAAACCAGATACCGGTCATGATATCGAGCGGATCCGAGAAGCCCGGATCGCATCGCACCACGCGCGCGCCCAGCGCTTCGAGATCCCGCACCGCTTCGTCGACGCGATGTGCGACATCGGGATCAACCTTGGCATAACCCAGCGTTGGCGAATAGGCGATACGCAAACCACGGATACCGTCATTGAGACCGATGGTGTAATCGACCGGTTGATAAGGCAGCGAGGACCAGTCGCGCGCATCCGGCAGACTCATCACGTTCATCATCAATGCAGCATCAGTGACACTCATGGTGTGCGGCCCGAGATGCGCGACGGTTCCGAAAGGTGACAAGGGATAGGCCGGCACACGACCAAAGCTCGGCTTGATGCCGACATTGCCGCAAAACGCGGCTGGAATACGCACGCTGCCCGCACCATCGGTGCCCACGGCGAGCGGCCCCATGCCGGAGGCTACCGCCGCTGCTGCGCCCCCTGAAGAGCCGCCCGGCGTACGTGACAGATTCCAGGGATTGCGTGTAATGCCATGCAGGGGTGAGTTGGTCTCGCCCTTGCAACCCAATTCAGGCGTGGTGGTTTTACCCAACAACACCGCACCGGATTCACGCAGACGGGCCGTGACTGGTGCATCAACCTCCCAGGGCTGAGCGGGATCGACGGTTCGACTGCCGCGCAGCGTAGGCCATCCGCGCGTGAGTATCAGATCCTTGATCGAGACGGGTATGCCCTCGAGTGCGCCAATCGCTGCACCCTGCTGTCTATGCGCCTGCCATCGCTGCTCACTCGCTTTCGCGCTCTCCATTGCGTGGGCTGCATCGACCAGACAAAAGGCATTCAGTTTTCCGTTGACCTGATCAATTCGCTGCAGGACGGCGCGGGTCACATCCACTGGCGACACTTGGCCGCTGCGGTACATCGCCAGCAACTGGCTGGCGGTAAAGCCGCAAAGTTCATGCATCATTCGGCGTGCCCCATGCTGTTGTGAGAGTGAAGAGGGAAAATCAGTCGCTGTGCTCAACCAATCCCGAG
>JBDKLM010000020.1:0-24487 GCA_039806005.1 Pseudomonadota bacterium | reverse complement strand
TGTTCTTCCGAGCCCTTGTAGAGCGTGGTTTCGAGATCATCTTCGACATCAATTTTCAGATCGCGCTCGGCATGGAAATACAGTTCCTCGTCGCCCTTCTTATCTTCGAAGCGGATTTCGTTGCCGTGCATGCGACCTGCTTCGATAGCCGTCGTCTTTGAAATGCCGTTGCCGATTTTGGTCGGGCGCGAGCGCAACACGCGTTGCGTTTGCTGCTTGGGTAACTCGACTGGTGTAGCGCGCTCGCCGTTATAGACGCAACCGGTAATGATGGGACGGTCCGGATTGCCATCAAGGTAGTTGATGATGACTTCTTGTCCAATTCGCGGGATAAACAAACTGCCCCAGCCATTGCCAGCCCAGGTTTGAGATACCCGCACCCAGCACGAAGAGGTATCGTTTTTCGTATCCGAGTGATCCCAGTGAAATTTCACTTTCACCCGGCCCATGGTGTCGGTCCAAATTTCTTCGCCGCTCGGTCCCACGACCACCGCAGAGTGGCTGCCTGCGACCACGGGTTGAGGTACTGTGCGGGGCGGCCGAAAGGTCACCGACGCCGCAAATGCTTCGAAATGATTGGTGTAGCCCGATGGTGTGGCCCGATGCGTGACGCGGCGCAGGGCGTAGCGCAGATTGAGTTTGCTGTTCGGATGCGCTGTCAGCGTAAATGCGCCACCTGCATGCAGGCTGTTGCAGACGCTCTCGCCCTGAACGGTGGAAGCATCCACCTGACTGGCTTGAACGCGTACGCCAAGAATTTTTTTGCCGGCATCCAGTGTTTGTCGCAGATGCGGATAGTCATAGAACGTACCACGCCCTTTGGCGCCGGCAGCGTTAGCCATCAAGGCAGTGCTGGGTGTGGGATAGGCATAATCGGCGCCGGTAAATGTCTGCGTGACCAACTGACCGCTAGCCTCAAAGCGCAGCACACTGTCGGGCCAGTTATGACTGTCACTTCGACCGCGCAATATTAGTGTCGATTTCTCGCAATCGGCAAATGCGCTCGGATCGTCGGCCAGGACCAGAGTGTGCGCTGAACCGCTGAAGGTGAAGTAGTAGAAGATGCCTTCCTGCGCCATCAGCCGCATGATGAAATCCAGCGGTGTTTCATCATACTGAACGCAATACTCGCGCGGGGTGTACGAGCCCTTGAGTTTTTTCTCGAAGCTGACGCTGTGCGCACCAAGGATGGACTCGATGATCTGCACTACGGTTTTGTTCTGAAAAATCATGCGGTCTCGAGACAACGACAGCAGCCACAGCGCGGGTACCATTTCGGCACTGTAAAAAGCAAAGTCAGCATCCAGACCGGCCTGCGTGAAGCGGCGAATCACGCCGCTGAAATGACGGGTCATGCCATTGGTATGTTTCACCGTGACCGTCGCCACCGTACCAATGATGGTGTTGGGATCGAGCGAAATCTGTGACGATTTCATCGACAGATGAAATTCGAAGGTCTGGGACAAGGCTTCGGTACCCGAAAACTCTTCCAGCAGAAGTACGTTGGCACCAAAGGCCGAACTGACCGAGAGCAGTGCATGATCTTGATTGAAGCCGGTTCTCATCGCGCCGACTCCCTCTTGTGCAGAGCAAACTGGAAGTTGAGACGGCTATCGAGCGATAAGGTTACTTCGTTGAATGCCTGACCATCGGCGATCTGCTGCAGCACCTGCGAGGCCAACTCGGGCAGCAGGGTTTGCGTCACGATGTGATCAATATTGCGCGCGCCACTTTCGACTTCATGACAACGTGCGACGATGGCATCGGCAACGGCGTCATGCCAGACGAAGTGCGCGCCGTGATTTTGCATAATGCGCGCGGCCAGCTGCGAGAGCTTGAGATCCACGATGGTGCGCAGCTGAGTATCAGCGATGGGCCGGTAAGGTACGAGAATCACCCGACCCAGAAATGCCGAAGGAAATTGACGCAGCAAGGCAGGGCGCAGTGCAGCCGTCATGGATTCCAGACTCGCATCTGGCTGCAGACGACAGGTCTCGACAACGATGTCTTGCGCAGCATTGGACGTCAGCAGGATGAGCGTGTTTCGGAAGTCGATGCTGGTACCTTCCGCATCGTCCATCGTGCCCTTGTCGAAGACCTGATAAAACAGTTCGAGCACATCGGGATGGGCTTTTTCCATTTCGTCGAGCAGAATCAGGCTGTAAGGCTGTCGACGTACCGCTTCGGTCAATACGCCGCCACGACCATAGCCGACATAACCGGGCGGCGCACCTTTCAGGCCCGAGACCGAATGGGCTTCCTGATACTCGGACATGTTCACCGTGATCATGTTCTGCTGACCGCCGTACAACAAATCAGCCAGCTGGCAGGCTGTTTCCGTTTTGCCGACGCCGCTGGGTCCGATCAGCAGGAACACACCCACAGGCTTGACTGGATCATCAAGCCCGGCGCGATAGCTGCGTACCCGGCGAGCAATGGTGTCCAGCGCCTGATCCTGTCCGATGATGCGTTCCTGCAGTCGCTCATGCAAATGCAGCACGGCTTGTTGCTCGTCGTCGAGCATGCGACCCAGAGGAATACCCGTCCAATCAGACAGCACTTCAGCAATCACCCGGCGATTGACTGCGTCATGCACCAGTGGCTGCTCGCCTTGCAAAGCTTTGAGCTGTGCCTCAAGTGCGATCAATGTCTCAGATTGAGTCGTCGTACCTGGAGTCTGTTGCAGTTCAACGCGCAGCGCGTGCAAATACGCGACTTGCCGTCGTTCTTCCTGCAGACGTTGTTCGAGCGTGGCGAATTGCGCTCGCAATGAACTCAATGCCGATTCGCTCTCGGCGATTGCGGCGTTGCGATCTTCACCGGCATTGGTGTCGCGCTGATAGAGTCGTAGCTGATGTTCAGTGTCCGCGATATCGCGGCGTAGCGCTTCCATGACAGCAGGCAAGGCGGCCTGACTTTGTGCCACGCGAGCGCAGGCCGTGTCGAGAATGCTGATCGCTTTATCGGGCAGCTGGCGTGAACGCAAATAGCGGTGCGAGAGATGCACTGCATCGCGTACTGCCGCATCAAGAATCTCTACTTGGTGATGCTCTTCGAGTTTGCCGACGATGCCGCGCAGCATGGCAACGGCCATCGCTTCGGAAGGTTCTTCGACTTTAACCACCTGAAAGCGTCGCGTCAGCGCTGGGTCGCGCTCTATGCTCTGTTTGTATTCCGCCCACGTGGTGGCCGCGATGGTACGCAGCTCGCCGCGTGCCAGTGCAGGCTTGAGCAGATTGGCTGCATCACCGTGGCCCTCGCTACCGATCAACTGATGTGCTTCATCCACGAATAGCACCACCGGTTTTACCGAGGCTTTGACTTCGGCAATGACTTGCTGAAGACGATGCTCGAATTCACCGCGCATGCCGGCACCAGCTTGCAACAGGCCCAGATCCAGTGTGCGGATTACGATATTTTTCAAAGCCGGTGGCACATCACCGCTGGCGATTTTTTGAGCGAGTCCTTCGACCACCGCAGTTTTACCCACGCCTGCTTCACCGGTCAGGATGGGATTGTTTTGCCGGCGACGCATCAGTACTTCGGCGATCTGCCGTACTTCGCTGTCGCGTCCGTACACCGGGTCGAGCAAGCCACTGGCCGCTTGCGCAGTGAGATCGATGGTGTATTGATCCAGCGCTGGGGTATTCGACGTGGTCGGTGCTTTTACTGATGCATTGGCGGCACGCTCTGCAGACACAGGTGCCGAGGATGGGTTGGACAAGGCCGGCAATTGCGCGCGCAGCGTTTCGCGTGCGATCTGCAGCAGGTTGGGAGCAGATTCGAGCAACAGTCCGCGCATCGTGTCGGATTCCAGTGCCGCCAGCAGTACGCAACTGGCATTGACCTGTTGCGTACCCAAAACCATCGAGGCGACTACCCAGGATTGTTCCAGTAGCGGTGGAAGATATTCGGAGAGTACGGGTGTACGTCCATTGCCGCGCTTCAAACGATCCAGCGCTGCCTGCAATTGTTCTTGAGTGCGCTCGGGCGAGATCCGAAAACTGTGGAGCAGCATCGTCAGCTCGCCGGCAGGATCACGCAGCATTTCCATAAGCAAGTGCTCGGGATCGACACTGAAATGCGTATGCTGAGCGCATAGCTCGGCGGCGCGCTCGAGCGCAGCGCGCGTCTCGCCATTGAGGCGAAGAATGAGCGTGCGCAGTTCAGTGCTCATGACCTGCGCATTCAAAAGCAAAGCGTGCTGGGACCGGCGTGCTGCGTTCGTTGGTATCGCCGGATTCGCCCATCCAGGCATTCCAGCCCAGTCGCGGTGAGGATAGTGTGGACAAGCGGCCGGCCGGCAGCGTATCGGTTTTCGGCGTGAGCAAAACTTCCACGCGCAGCGCCGAGGGAATAAAGGCGCGCACCGTCGTTTTGAAATCCTCATGGTCACTGCCACCGGGCAGCAAATCCATGACTCGTGCGATGGGTTCATCATCGGCGCGCAAACGAATGGCTGCCGCCTGATCCCAGATGCGACGACCAAGAAATGCATTGCGGCCAAGTTGCGGTGATTGCTGTGGATGTCCGAGCTGGGTCAGCTCGTCTTCTTCGAGCCGCTGCCAACCACCGACGAATTGTTCTCCCTGAAAGAGAATCGCGTAACGGTCCGCCAGCAAGGCGCACAGCGCGGTCATGGAGCGTGGCGCACCTGCGATCAGTCCGGCATGGCGCAGCCAGGGCTTATGCGTTTGGCGATCAACGCTGTCAACTTCAAGTCCGCACAAATAACCGGTGCTGCGCGCTACCGTGGAGGCTTGAGGCGAGGCCCAGCCCAAACCCAGTCGTCGCCGTTTGCGATTGAGATAAAACAGGGACAGCATGCGATGCTGAATGATGTCCAGAAAATCCGAGGTCGCAAAATCTTTGGCCGCGTTTCGCTCCAGCAGAAGTTCGGTAAATGCAGCGGGCAGGGGGCCGCCATGACCGGACAAGGACAGCACGGGTGTGGAAAGCGTAAAGGCTTCGCCGGTTTCTGCGCCGCGCGAGATATTGCGCACATCACTGGCTTCGAAGCCGAGCGAGATGTGACTTTTGAGACGCACGGCCTCGGGGCCGCCGCTGGCACCGATTTCTACTCGACCTTCAGCGACGCCTTCGCGCTCGAGCAGACTGATCGCCTGAAATAAATCAAAGCCCTGCGGCGTATTGAGCAGCCGTTCAGGTAACGGGAGTCTGGATTCGCGCACGTTCATTTACACCAGCTCCTGTGTACCCGCCATGGGTTTCCACTGCACCAGGCACTCATCACCGCGCCAGACGCCCAGCTCAACGAACGAGTTGACCGTGGTGTAGAGCGCAAAGAAATGCGCGAGTACCGCAGAAAAAAGGATGGCCGAAGAGCCGACAAAGGCCTCGGGTTCCAGCTCCAGACGTACCGCGGTACCGCGGCAGTGACCGCGCCAGGCTTCATGTCCGATTTGCCGGGTGACCGGACGGGACTGCAAATGCGTGATGCCACGAATTTGTTCCAGATCGCGGTTCTGATCGGAGGCAAACAGCGAGAGCATTTCGCGCAGTCGATCACGACCGGTCGCGCCGCTGACCAGCGAGTGATGGTTCAGTGTAAGCAATGAAGCCAGACGCCAGACAGTGTCACTCCCGAGGGGTGGATGACGCTGACGCGAGGGTTCGGTGACGCAGCGAATCTGCAGGCCATTGGACACCCCTTCACCCTTGATACGAGTTTGGGTCGTGATTTGTTCGGCCAGACCGCGATTGGTGCACAGCGTGCGCGCATAGACGATGGGGGCGGATGGCTCGCTACGCATATTGCGTTGATCGACGAAGGACAGATACATGTCCGAGCCCGAGATATCTTTGCGCAGACTGCGCTCGCGTCGGGATGCCCAGTACACGCCTTCATGCTGGTCGCTGAAATGATCCAGCGATGAAAACTGCGGAATGTTCTGCGGCCTGTCCGAGCCCGGATCGGAGGCTGTTACCTGTTCGATGGTGTGGATCTCGGTGAATGCTTCGCGCGCGCGATCGCCAACCAGCATGTGCTCATGCTGACGATGATCAATGTGTATAGGCTCGGAGGTGCGAGGGAAAAGATTGACTGCCACCACACAGCCCAGCTTCACATGTGCCGCAGAGATCTGGCGCAACTTGCGCGACACACCGCCGATATCCATCCTGAGCGTAAATCGCTGACCGCTCAGCTGCTGCGAGCGCAAGCCATGAATATCAAAGAAATGAAATTTCGCCGGAAACGCGAAGTATTCCTGTAGCAGGCCATAGGCAGGGTGCGCACCGGGCGCTTGGGGCAATACGGCATGGGCCGCGTCAAAACCTACGCGCTGGCAGGCACTGGCAGGCAGTCGACGGGGACGCTCGTCTTCGCATTGAATCTCGATACCCCGAATGCGGGTCGCCAGACATTCGTAGAGCGTCGCTACGGTTCCCCAGTCACCGGAGAGATGGATGCGCAAAGTATCGATCTCCAGCTCGGAAAGATCGATACCGTCCTGTGCAACGATGCTGATCAGGAGACGACCTTCATCATCAATCTGTGCCTCGTCGATCGACAAGGGCCAGAGGGTCAGGTCCCAGGCCGAGCGGAAGCGAACTTCTTCGCCACTATCGGCATCAGCCACCAGCGGGGTGTGACGCGGGATCTGCAGACCTGCGGTGACTTTCCCCTGTGCCTCATCGAGTTCCATTTGCATCACCACCATGGAGGGTATGGGCGCCAGCAGGGAAGGGCAGAGATTTTCCAGCAGCGAGCTGGCGACTTGCGGAAATTCCGCTTCGATGTCGCGCCGCACTCGTCCGGCGAGAAACGCTACCGACTCGATCAGTCGATCGGTATGCGGATCTTGTGATTCAGTGCCATGAAAATCGAGTCGCGAGGCGACTTTCGGATAGCGACGAGAAAAATCCTGGCCTTGCTCGCGCAGGTAGGCCAGCTCGCGCATGTAGTAGTCGAGCAGTTCGTTTTCGGAGGTACGTGTATCCATCAGGCAGCCTCCACCGCAGAGTGCGCGCTGGTGCTTTCGCCCGTATCAATGCGAAAGTTGATGCGCCTGACTGTGTGCGCTATCCGCAGATTGGCAGCGATCAGATAGCGCGCGACGGTCTTGCCCGAGGCACCAGGTACGACGGTGACTTCAACCTGTGTCAGTCTGGGCTCAAAGGCAGCGATGGCACGTTCCAGCGCTTTACTGATGACGGTTTTGTCGCCCTCGCTGATCGCCGAGCGTGCGAGGGTATCGGGTATGCCGTAGTCCAGTACGGTCAGCGGGGCTTCCTGGAATTCGGAGAGCGGAATGCGGGAGCGTGAATTGGTCAGGCGCGCGAGCTCACGCGCCACGGAGGCTTCGAGTCCCTCAGCGGAGAGAACTTGATCGGTTTCGTTCGCGGCTGCGGTGAGGCGCTGATCGAGTTTGTCGAACAGCGGGATGGCCCCACCGGGAATCAGGCGCGACATGTGGATTCACCTTGCGGCGGGCCCGCGATCGCGCGCGGCGATCAGGCCGCCACGTTGGTTGACAGATCCCAGCCGAAGGAGGTCTTGCCTGGGCTGTTGCCATCGAGTCCTTGCTGGACGTACTCCATGGTGATCTTGGTGAAATTGATCGTGAAGTTGTCCATCGGGATTTGGCCTTCGCCATAACCACCGGTCGATATCTGCGAAATGATAGGCTGACTCAGCGCAATTTTCATGACGAGCAGATTGGTTCCGTTGGCGGTGCGGTAGACCTCGAGCGTGGCGGTTTTCAGATCGGTACCGGCTGAGCAAGCTGCGTACAGCACTGGCGTTGCCATGTCGACCGCTTTGGTGAACGCCATTTCCTGAAAGCGTGCACGGCCAGTGGTGCGGTTGGAGTTGGCGACATTCATGTCTACCGGCAAATCAACCGCAAGACTCCAGTTGGTGATCATCATGCTCGACTCGGCCGGACCGGAGAGCAGCATATTGCCTTTGACGTCTTCAATCTTCAGCGTGTAAATATCGCCCATGCTCTGGGACGATGACAAGCCGGCGTTAAAGGTATTGGTTCTGGCGATTCCTGGCGAATTCATAGATCACTCCGTGGTGACTGGTCTGTAAGAGAGTCGTGGTCGGGTTGGCTGTCAATCAGGCGGCCGGTGCCGGCAATTCAGCGACCATCCGGATCGATGCGGTCAGTTCTTCCATCTGGAAGTGAGGCCGCACGAAAACGATGGCAGTGTAGGCGCCGGGTTTGCCGGGCACTTCCTTCACATCGACACGGGCGCTGGCCAGTGGCAGCCTTGCCTTGGTTGCCTGAGGCGCTGATTCATCCAGACAGATGTAGTCGGCGATCCAGGTATTGAGGAAAGCTTCAACTGATGCCTTGGTCTGGAAGCTGCCGATTTTGTCGCGCACGATCACTTTGATGTAGTGCGCAAAGCGAGAGGCAGCGAGCATGTACGGCAGTCGCGCGGAGAGTTGCGCGTTGGCGTTCGCGTTGTCCTTGTTGTACAGCTTGGGTTTGTTGACAGTTTGTCCGCCAAAGAACGCAGCAAAGTTGGAACCCTTGGAATTGACCACGGCGATGAAGCCGAGATCATTCAGTTCTTTTTCGCGACGATCCGTGATTGTGACTTCGGTCGGGCACTTGAGTGCGATATCACCTTCATCGGTTTTGAAGGTGTGCGCTGTCATGCCTTCTACCTTGCCGCCACCTTCCACACCGCGAATCGCGGTGGTCCAGCCGTACTTGGCAAAGGCATCGGTAATGCGCAGTCCCAGCTGATACGAGGCATTCGCCCACAGATATTTGTCGTGATCCTTGCCGTCAACATCTTCTTCAAAACTGAATTGTTCGACAGGCACGGTCTTGGCACCATAAGGCAGACGCGACAGATAGCGAGGCAGCGTCAGCGCAACATAGCGTGAATCTTCAGATTCGCGGAAGGCCTTCCACGTTACCAGTTCAGCGCTTTCAAAAATCTTGGACATGTCGCGCGGTACACCGAGTTCGGTGAAGCTCTTCATGTCGAACAGTGCCGGCGATGAGGCAGCGATGAAGGGCGCGTGTGCAGCAGCAGCGACCTTGGAAATGCGCTCAAGCAGTGCAACATCTTGCGGGTGACGACCAAAATAATAATCGCCGATCAGTACCGAGTAAGGATTGCCGCCGAAGGTGCCGTATTCTTCTTCGTAGACCTTCTTGAACAAGACACTGACGTCGTAGTCGACTGCAGTCTCCAGATCGTTCAGCAATTCTTTTTTGCTGACGCTCATGAGGCGAATTTTCAGTCGCGAGCTGGTCTCGGTGCCGAACACGAATTCATGCAGTCCGCGCCAGGATGACTCGAGCGCCTGGAACTCCGGATGATGCATGATCGCATTGAGCTGCTTGGTCAGCAGATCATCGATCTCTGCGATGCGTTCGTTGATCATCGCCACGACCCCTTTGTCCGGACTGAACTTCATGTCCTTGTCGAGGATTTGGGCTGCAAATTGTCCGATCAGCTTTTTCGCATAGGGTTCTTGCGAAGGCTCATTGACCATTTTGCCGTTCTGAACGATCTGGTCGAGCAAGCTGCCAGTGCCTGAGGCGCCTGAACCGGATGCGGAGGGTTTCGTATCTGCCATGTCATTCACCTGTTGAAGTGTCAGGGTGCATCTGTGTTGGTTTTATTCGGCTGCCGGTGGGTCTTCGGCTTTCTTTTCAGCTTCGGGTGCGGCTTCGGGTGCAGGGTCCGCTTTCTTGCTCGCAGGCGCTGCAGCATCACTGCCACGCAGCTGCTTGAGGCCATCGGTGTTACCGACAACGTTAGCCAGTAAACCACCGAGCTCGTCATTGCCATCCAGCTTGGCGAGCAAGTCGCGCAGTTCCAGTCGGGCTTCGAGCAGCTTTTGCAGTCGGGGCACTTGCTGTACCACGGCCTCGGGGTGAAAGTCCGCGAATTGCTTGAAGTTGAGTTCGATCTTGAGGTTGCCTTCACCTTTCATGGTGTCGGGCACGCTCATGTCGAGACGAGGACCGATTTTGGTCATGATCTCGTCGAAATTGTCGCGATCGATCTCGACGAATCGGCGGTCCTTCATCTTGGGCGGCGCTGATGCGGGCTTGCCCATCAGGTCGGCCATGACGCCTACGACCAGCGGCAATTCGCGCTTTTCAACGGCATCGCCGATTTCGACGTCGTAGGTGATTTGAACTCGGGGTGGGCGGTTACGCCCCACCCATTTCTGCAAGCTGTCAGCCATGGCTCTCTACCTCCAGGAAATCTTCAGTTTTGACGACCCTTTTCGGGGTCGAAATGTTGATGCTCTCGCGCAATACTAACAATACTTTAGTATGACATCAAGCAAAAATATTTATTTTGGGTAATTTATTTATCGCAGCTTGTTTAATAGTTTGTCGGCCATCACGGCCGCCAGCTGACTTCTCAGCCGGGTGACCGACAGTCTTTCCTGCTCGATCCGAGCCGCATCCTGGATCTGGTCGATCACCCGGGTTTTGGCCTTGTCTATCGCATGTTGGGTCATCTGCAACTCTGCCCGCAGCTGTTCGCGGCGCTCGATTTTTTCCGCCAGATCCCGCAGGGAATCGGTAATGCTGTGCCATGGACTGGCGCCACCGTCGGCTGCGCCCTCATCAAGCTGCGAGAACAGCTGGTTCAGACTTTCGCCCAGTTCTGCCAGTGTTTCCGAGGGATGTGACTGGCCGTGGTCGTTGCCCATCGAGGAAATTGCCCGGTCCACCAACAGGTTGGTTTCCGCAACCCGGCGTGCGAGATCACCGAAGCCGGGCGGCAGACGGCCGAATCCGGCTTCGTCACCTGTGCCGCTGTCGGAATCCAGACGCGAGCTGCTCGGGGTACCGCCGCGGGGCGGAGACCCTGCTGGGCCGTGGAATGCGCGGCCGAACGGATTACCGCCCGTCCTGTCGGAGCGCCGGTCTTCCGGTTGCTCGCCTCCCCATCCGTCGCTGGACGCGCCGTGCGGCTGGTGCGGTGGCTTCTGCATGGGATTGATTGCTCCTTTGGCTACGCTTTGGTATCACACTAAAGTATAATACATCGTATATCCACCGAGAAATATCTCGATGCAAAAATTTATCCGGATCAGGTGTGTGGCGGGTGCCGGGAGGACGCGGCGTGAGTGATTTTCGTCTCCCGCAGGGCCTTTCGTTGCCGAATCTTTCGGCGCCGGACCTCTCAGTGACGTCGGCCACTGGGTGGTGGGTAGCGCTTGTGATCGCGACCGTATTGCTCGCGCTGATCGCAGGATGGCAGCGTCACCGCACCCGCGATCGCGTCGCACGTCAGCGTATCGATGAGCGTTTGCAGGAGCTTGCAAAGCGTCGTGCAGAATTGCGTGATATCGAGGCAGATCGCTCTCGTTTTCTCGCCGCATTCAGTCATGATCTGAAACAGCCAATGCAGGCGGTGAATCTTTATCTGGGCAGTATCGAGCGAAGTATTGCGACTGCATCGATGGAGTCTGGCGAGCGCGCACGATCGATCGAAAGCTTGTTGCGCCTCAGACAGAGCATTGGGTACATGAACGATGTATTCGATAGCGTGCTTGACATTAGTCGTCTTGAAAGCGGTGCGATGGAGGTCGCAACCGAACGCGTGCCTGTAGGTTCATTTTGCGAGCGCGTGCTGGTGCAGCACAAGCGCATGGCGGATGATCTCGGGCTTAGATTGGAATTGCGCGGTAGCGGGATGGAACATGAACTCGTGCAAACTGATCCGCGCCTGCTGGAGCGCATCCTGCGCAATTTCATCAGCAACTCGATGCGCTATACCAAGGCGGGTGGTGTGCGATTACGCGTGTCAAAGCGCGGTACCCTTTGCCGGATTTCCGTGATCGATACCGGTTCCGGCATTGCCGCACCCTTGCGCAGGAAGATTTTTGATGAATTCACGCGCGGCGATGCGGCTGCGATGGCGGCTCATGGTGTGGGTTTGGGACTGGCCATTGCAAGGCGGCTTGCTGCACGCATAGGCGGCCGTATTTTGCTCAGCAGCCATGTGGGTCTGGGATCAGTCTTTGCCATTGAATTGCCCTTGTCGGCAAATCCTTTATCGGAGACTGAGCGCTTGGCGATGCGTGATGCCCATCTGCTTGAGCGCGTGTTGCCTCAGGTGGTGGTGGAACCGCCGGTCAATACGCTGATGGTATGTATCGACGCCGATCCGGATGTGGCCAATGCCTTGCGTTTGCTGGCACCGAGTCTGGGTATCGACATATTGACGGCCGGCGGCAGTGCCGATGCCATCCGGCAGCTTGCGGTGCGTAGCCTCGTTCCTACGCTACTGATGGTCGACGCGCAGCTGCAATCGGAATCAGTGGCTCAGGTGGTGACGATGATCAACGATGAATTCAATGCCACTATTCCAGTGGTGCTGTGCAGTGATGAAGATTTGGTAGCCAACGTGGAGAAGCAATTGGGTTCTCCCGTGACCTTGTTGCAACGTCCGTTCAGCGCAGACAAACTGCGTGAGGCCATCAATGCCGCACTCTCAACAAAAAACGCACATTAGGTGTTCAGTGATTGTTGACGAACAGGCCAAGTTTTTGCGCTACCAGCACGGCCTGCGTACGACTGGCGACGTGCAGCTCACGAAAAATACCACCGACGTGAGATTTGGCGGTGATTTCCGATATGCCGAGACTATCGGCAATCTCGCGGTTGCTCATGCCCTGACAAATCATCGAGAGCACTTGAATCTGACGGTCGGTGAGAGCAATGCGGTTGAGCGAGGAGCTGTCTGCGAGCCCGCGCGCTGATAGCCAGGTACCCTTGATCAGCGTGCCTTCGACTGCTTGTGCAATGATGGTTACCGTGTCGTTGATCGGTGCTGCCTTGCTGATAAACGCTGACGAGCCGGCGCCAAAACAGGCGCCTACCTGTAATTCATCGTCATTGCCCGAGATCGTGATGGTTCGCACGGAGGGACCAAGCGCCAGCAATTGGGTGATGGCTTCCAGCCCGCCGATACCCGGCAGACCCAGATCAATCAGTACCCACCACGATGCTGATTTCTTTTTTTTCAGCTCTGCCTTGATCAGTGCGATGCCGGTTTCGGCATCGCCAGCAGTCTCCAGTCGGATTGTCGGAAAGCGCGAACGCACGGCCTCGGTCAGCGCAGTGCGGATAATCGGGTGATCGTCGACGATCAGTAATGAAGGCAGCGATGTCATGGTCCGAATTGTAGCGGACTGAGTTTCATTGCGGGTGATTGGATCGCTTCATTGATGGTGCCCTCAGGTTCTGATTTTCAGACCGCCTGACGGGGATCGCGCAAGGGCTGAACGTTCAGCGCAGCGTTGCGAGACCGAGTATCACCGTGGCCAGCAGCAGAGATACCACCAGCGCGATCAGCAGAGGAGAGCCATGCCGGCGCTGCTCGGGTGTGCCGGGATCGTCGATCGCGCGCAGTTTGGCGAGTACTTTCAGATCTGCGGCCGGCAAGTTTTCCCACGCATCGCGCGGCAGTGGTTCCGAGGATGAAAGTCGTGTTTTTTGCGGTACGACGCGCTGCGCATGGGTAGTCAGGTGCTTTTCCAGAAAATGATTATCTGGCAGCCCCATGGCGGTTGCGATGCGGCGTGCGCAATCGATGCGATGTGCATCATCGACAAACGCAGTCATATCGTCTTCTTCGATGCCTTTTACCTGTGCGTCAGTCAAGCCAGACAGCATTGCCAGTGTGGCAGTCGTCAGTTTGTGCTCGCGTCTGACTCGCTCGATCAGCTTGCCGAGAACGGTGATCTGCCCACCCGTTTTTCTCAGACGCCCGGTCATGGTTCTGCCTCGTCGCTTTCCGCGCAGGGCGCATGTACGTTGGCTTGAAGCACATCATCAACCAGCGTCATGTGTACCCGGTAAAACAATTTGTAATCCGGCGTTTGAAGTTTTCTCAGTGACACTGACAAACCGCCGCCATTACGTATACGCAGCCATCCTTGCGCTTCGCTCGCGCTGGCAATGCTGTTCTCCAGATGCGCAATCTCGCTCTCACTGCCAGACAGTATTCTCAACTTGTCCCAGAACACACCCGAGGAAGCATAACGGTCGATCGGATCAAGCAGACGGAACCAGCCATCAGCCATCGCAGCGATCGCAAAATGGTGATCGAGAAGACCAGTTGCCTCATGCGCAGCATCATTGCGCGAGTCAACCAGCAGACCGCACAGCATCTCGTAATTGAAGGGCAAGATCTCCAGTTGCAGCAGGTGATAGCCTTGCCCGCCACACTCGACTCGGGTCATTCGGATTTGCATCAGCTCTGCCTGATGATCCGGTTTTTCAAACAGGGCACGCACCATTTGGTGGCCGCTGGGTTGTACTGCAAGGAATAAATCTTCGAGCACGCAATCCTTGGTTTCCGGGTAGGCCAGCAGGCGTCTTGCTTGTGCGGTAGCGAACAGTATGCGTCCGTCGTCATCAGTGACGAGTGCGTTGCCGGGTAGTTGGTAGAAGGCTTGCGTGACCACGAGCAGGTCATTGGTCGCTGCATTGGCTTTGGTGACGAGCTGGCGCGACAAGCGGTCGGACAGCTCTGCGCGTCTTGCAGAAGAGAGCTGAAGCAGTGCACTGAGCAGCATCAGCTTGATCAAGAGCCAAGCGATGCCCGTCGCCGACAGGAGCTGCGGACCGTAGAGGTCATGATCTTGAGGTGTGATGGATATCAGGGTCACCAGCAACTGAAGTACAGCGGCGAGTCCCGACAGAAGCGCCAAGGTCCAGACTGGACGCTGCGCCACCTTGTTCAGACGGGCATGACGACTGCACGCCGCGGCGCAACCAATGAAGATCGTGCACAGCAATGCTGAAGCCATCAACGGCGCGGTAACCCCTGTGCCGCGCAGTGGCAGCAGCTGGGTGCCAATCGCGAGCGCCGATGCCGCCAGTGTGGCCAGTGCAAACAGAGGTCTCCAGTTTTTGCCAAAGGGTGGGTGGTTTGCGGCGGCGCCCGCGATCGCGCAGGCGGCGATCAGGTCAAACGCAAAAAAGGGTGTCAGATCGCCCGGCAGCGCCAGAGTATCTGCAATCCACCAAGCGAATGGGTGGAGCATCGCCGCCAGTGCAGCAAGCGCTGCAAAGCGTTCATTCAGGCCTGTCGGTTTTGTTCGTTGGCCCAGCAAATCAAGCGCGAGCAGCGCTGCGCTGGCGAGCAAAAAGAAAAGTACGGAGGCGTTATCGAAACTCATTGTTTCAATGCCTCAGTTTGGGTCGCTTCGTCCACGTCGCTGCGTAAGCCGTGTTCGGCTTCGCTGTCGGCGTGGGTCGGGTTGCCGTGTACTGGCGCGACAGTACGGGGCAGGCTCTCAGGGCCTAATGTGCCGGCGAGCGCGGTGGCGCCCTTGTCTGACGCATCGGACTGACTATGCATGGGAAGCTCGAACTGCGTGTCGGAGATGGCGGGCCATATCATCGGCAACACCGCCAGTACCGATGCAACGGCGCCCGCTGCCAGCAGCCTGCCCGGTGCACGGTAGCGCTTGCTGTTGGGGACTGGCTTGGATGTGCGCCCTGTCGTGTTGGCGAACAATGCAGGGCTGCGGGCATCGTCGGGGTCATCATCAAGGTCCCACCGAGCTACCCGGCTACCCATCCAGGAAATGCGTTCCTCGCAGGCCTGGCCGCCTGAGGGGAACAGCGCAACGAGCCGAAGCCGGTGGTCGCGCGTACCGCCCGCGAGTCTGATCAGTTGCTGGAAAGCGGCACGGGGTATCGTCAGCGGGTCCGGGATGAACAGTACGCAGCCGGGAGGGCGGTGGGAGGGGCTGGCGCGATGTCCCGAAACTGTCTGCAGCGCGGCGTCGAAGCGATTCAGCATCAGATCGACGATCAGGGTCTCGAGCCGCTGCGGGTCATACTTTTCGATATGCCAGCCATCTTGCTCCGCAAGGCTGACGGCTAGCGCTGCGGCGTAATCCAGCAGCTGACGACGATCGCGCCCGACCATGGCCACATGGAGGCGATCCAGAGACAGGGATTCGCGAACGATGGAAAAGTGCTCCCAGTCCGCAGGGCGTATCGGGCTTGGCATACGGCACATTATACTAAAGTATTACTTGACTTCGATGCTGAATTTGGGTCGGGTGGCCTGCTCGGGGGCGCTTGGGGCCTGCGATGTCAACGACGGCCCCGACTCTTTGGGGACGCCGGGCTGACTGGTGACTTCGGTCTGGTTAGCGATCCGGGTGACCGAACAGCTGCTCGAGACTGACTTGAACCGAGTCGGCTGCCTTCCGCACCCAGATTTCGCCGTCCTGAACCGTCACTTGCAATTGCATGGTCCGCTCGCACAGGGGCTCCAGTGCTTTGGCGACATCGGGGGCTATCTGAAAGACTTGCAAATTGCTCGCGCGGGAAATTTTGGATTGGGTTTGTTTCCACCAGATGGGTCCCGTACTGGCGTACAGGTAAACCCGCACTTGCGAAGACTTGCCGCACGCTTTGAGGATGCGGCGTTCATCCGGTTGTCCGACTTCTATCCACTGCTCGATCGAGCCCGTCAGATCTTTTTGCCACAAATCAGGTTCATCGGTATCGGAGATCCCTTTGCCGAATTCGAGCGCTTCATGCGCATTCAATGCGAAGACCAGTATCCGAATCATCATTCTTTGAAGCGTTTCCGACGGGTGGCAGGCAATATTGAGCTGATGATCAGCGTAGTAATGGCTGTCCATATTGGCGATCTGCAGGCTTGCTTTGTAGATAGTGGATTTCAGTGCCATGAAGCGACAGATCAAAAATGATGAAAGGAGCTGCGCAGGAAAACAAGCGGTTCAAGACACAATGTCGCGGCGCGAGCCGATCATATCATTCCGATCACAGTAGACGCCGCTGCCAGTCATGTACTCAGGCAGCGGCAAGTGATGCCTTCGGGGAGAGGATTATAGTTTCGAGCGTTCCGCATTGGATTCCGTCACTGGCGCGACATACGCAGCATCTATCGCGTCTTTCTTCCCAACGTATTGCATTCGACGAGCCTCATCGGCCGTATAGACTTTATCTTTAACTACGGGCATCCCATCCAGACTCAGTCCCTGTAAAACTCTGGTTTCATCAATCAATTTGAACAACCTGACGCCCTCTTTGAGGGGAATGCCGGTTTCTCCATTCTTGATCGTGGCCTTGGACACTTGCACTCGTCTTTTGCCATTGATATCTGCCGGTCCTGAGTTGACCCAATTTGGACCAATTTGCATGAAAATACCGACGGCATTGCTTTCGTCTTTACATGCCTCCTCCAGAGATATTTCTTTTTTGTTTTTGTCACGGAACTTGGTAAACGCATTCTCAGGTATGCCGAGCAAAGGTTTAAGCTTCAGAAAGACGTTCGGCAAAGTCGGCTCCCAATTCGCATGAGTGCCATTTAATTTATTCCATGTTTTCCAGACTACGTTAAAGCAAGTCTCAGGTCGGATGGCAGCTTCCGCGCCACTGCCCGAGGCCGGTTTCCATTGACGGGTCGCGCCATAGGGAGTGAAGTGTCCTATTTTCGCAAACGCTTCGGTATACGGACGCAGAATTTCCGGTTGCGGTACTGGAAATACATTCACAGAAGGCAGGCCAAATAGATTCATGCTCTCGATCACGGGTGCGATCTTGCCGGGATAAGATTCATGCGTATCAAAACTATCAAAAATCTGTCCGGTATACGCCAGCCTTTTCAGCTCCGGTTGGGGACCCAAGCTTTCCTGATGCGAAATATCCAGTTGCAACTGTCCCTGACTATCACGCCACAATGACCCCAGCGCCACATGGCCCACCATGCCGTAGGTGCCCGGAAAACGGAAAACCAGCGCCATCCCCTTATCGGTCGGTTTCATCTGGCTCATTTTTTGGTTAACGACTCCTGTCAGTTCTTCCACAAACTGGGTACCTTCCGGCGTATTGGCAAATTGCGGAAAACATTTTTTCCCAAACACGGCATCACTCAGTTCCTGTGTTTGTACTTTCCCCAAGGGGTGGGGAGTGTCGCAGGGGCTTATTTCCTGAAGTTGATTTTTCTTGATGATGTTTTCTTCGATTTCGTCCAGATCGTAGAAGGTTGAATTTTTTTGCTCGGTTTTTAATTGAGCCATCGCTTTATCTGCTTCGGGAGAGCGAATACCCAAATACTGCTGAAACTTTTGATTCTGATCAGACTCGATAGCCCTTTTCGCAGCAATCTCAAGTTCCGAGGGTTTTTCGTTTCTGTTTGAGTTTTCTCCCTCCGCCCTGTCCAGGTGATGATTTATATGATTAAACCGATTCGTGGCCTGTTTTTGAGCGTCTGGCGATAGCGCTTTGGTGTATTCCGCGCCTGCAACTTCTTCGGGAGAATTTTGTTTTCTCTCTTTCGTATGCAACGCAGGTTTCTTTGCGGATGAATCTCCCGGACTACCAGGCTGTTGATTGTTTTCGGTATGCGAGTTATCACTCTGGATATTTTTATTTCTTGGTATGTTATTCACTTGCATGATGGTCTCCTTGATTAATTAAGGCATTAATTTTTCCTCGACTGTGTTGTAAGACAATAATCAGATGCGATATTTAGAGAATGATTTTTCATTCCGATTTGCGACCCCTGCATTTATAGAATTGAAGGGGGTAATGCTTAAAAAGATTCATTAAGATTTGAGGGTAAAAATTGCCGGACACTTTTTATTGTTCAGCCGTCTTCTTCACATTGAATTTCCCAAAAGAAACTGGTGATATTGGAAGCGTATCAATCTCGAACGATGGCCCAATCATTCTCTTCACGTTCTCATCACCTCCTTGCCGTCGAAGGGCATTTCCGAAGTGACACTTGAGTAACAAAAACATTGAAGAAATTCAACTCACGAGATCTTTTTTGCGACTATCGCTCGCAGCTATGGCAAAGCGGAAGGGGGGGTGACGGAGGTCATGCAAGTTGCAAAGCAAGCGCTGAATCTCAAGGCTATCCGCAGAGTGCGGGTGAGCTCCCCAAGAATCTGGAAGATTGAGGCGAGGTACTACTTTATGAGCTAAAAAAGTGGGTGATGCGCGTGCATCAGCGCTGCGATGCCTGGGCGAGGGGATTTGTTATTTTTTACTGGATGGAAGTCCGCGTATGGGTCCAAACGAGCGATTCTGCAAAGAAAGATCGCCATGGGAATTCAAGGCATCCTCGGAAAGACTCGCGCGTACTGTGGCCGCCTTGTCCAAACAATTTTTCATGCAGTCGGCATGGGTCACATCCGGCCGACCTTTGATCGTGGAGAGGCCATGGTCGCGCGTCATGCCATTGCGGTTTGGCATGCGCTCTTGAATCTCTTTGACATTCTGGTCCGATAATTTGAAATCCTCCGGCACGATCTCAGCCAGATTCAAAATATAGGCGGTGACTGCATAGGTCTCATCCACCGACAATGATTTGGGCGCATTCCAGGGCATGGCGCGGTAAAGGTAGTCCCACAGCGTGCTCAGTGTGGGTACTTTCATGATCGTTGATCTCAGTACCGTATTCGGATTGGACAAGGCCGCAACTCTCCCAAGCCGCACGTCTTCTGCCGTGGTGCCGCCAATAATCGGCGCAGACATCTGTGTCAGTTCGCCGAAGGTGCCATGACAGGACGCACACTTCGCGTCCCACACTTGTTGTCCTTGCAGCACGCTGCCCGATCCTTTGGGAAGACCTTTGAAGTCAGGTCGCACATCGGTGTCCCATGCTTCAATCTCTTTGGTCGTCGCCTTGCGACCAACCCCGGGGTAGCCAGATTCGCCGGCCAGTGTTTGGCTCATGACGGCACATGACAGTAATAGCAGCAAGCCGCCACGAGCGAGCCACGAAAGTCGCTCGAAGCGCTGAGGATGCTGACCTTGGGTGCGATGCTTAGTAGGCCTGAACATTCATCACCTCGCCACTGGCCATGATTTGCCACGATTGAATTGCATTGTTGTGATACGTGGATCGGCTACCTCGTACTTTGCGCAGCTGGTCAATGCCGGGTTGCACATAGCCTGTGTCGTCAACAGCACGTGATTGCAGAATGGCCTCGCTGCCATCCCAAACCCAGTCGATATTGAAACGGGTGAGGGCTTTGTTTTGTATCGGGCCCTCCAGTCGGGCGCTGCGCCAGTTGCGTCCTCCATCGACAGACACATCCACTTTTTTGATCTTGCCTCGGCCCGACCATGCCAGGCCGGTGATGTTGAATATTCCTTTGTTCAGCAATTGCTGGCCGCCAGAGGGCGAAGTGATCACGGATTTGCACTCTTGAATCGACGTGTACTGACGATGGCTCCCATCAGGCATGAGATCAATATATTGAATTGATTCATCCTTGCTACCCCAAGGCTGATCACCGACTTCAATGCGTCGCAGCCATTTGACCCACGAGACGCCCTGCATGCCCGGTACGACCAGTCGCAGCGGATATCCATTTTCCGGGCGCAGCATTTCACCATTCATTCCCCAAGCTACCAGCACATCATCGAGTGCATGTTCAATGGGTATCGTGCGCGTCAGACTGGCACCATCGGCACCTTCGGCCAGAACAAAACGCGATTGCTGTCTGTCATAGCCGCAATAATCCAGCAGCACCGACAGTGGTACGCCAGTGAATTCACAGCAGGACAGCATGCCGTGCGTGTACTGTACTGTGGGTACCACAGGCTGTCCCCATTCCATCGCAGTATTCGCGCCGCACTCCAGAAAATGTATGCGGGAGACGGTGGGCAGGCGCATCAAGTCATCCAGCGTGAAGATCATCGCTGTTTTCACCAGACCATGAATCATCAGGCGATGCGTATCAGGTGCAATGTCGTGCCAGCCTTGGTGATGTCGTTCAAAATGCAGTCCATTCGGCGTGATGATGCCAAACAGGGCTTGCAGGGGAGTGAACGAGACCGACGATTCCTGGGTTCTTGTCAGGCCCGGTGATGCCCGTTTGAGTATGGTGTTTTCATATCGCGACGGTTGTCCGTAGCCAGCCTGCGTCACGGGCTTGCCCAGGGTCGTCGAATGGGATGGCAGCGCGAGAATGTGGGGATCGCCGGCTGCCTCGTTGGCGAAACTCATTGGCGAAGCCGCGGCGGCAGAAGCCGCGGAGGCCATTAAAAAACTGTGTCGCATAAAACGGCGTCGCTCGTCATCGAGGCCCTGTCGCTGGATCTCGCGCAGGAGTCGCGGGTCCAGAAAATTTTCGGGCGCTTTTCTGAGTTGTCCGTGGTGCTTTGTCTCGGATGCCATGTGATTTTGTCCTCGCCGTTTTTTTCTACATGCGCGGTCAGGATGGAAGCTCAAGGCTTCACGAAGCGCAGGGTCATCCGGTCCGACTCGCCAATGGCACGATATCTGGGCTTGTCACTCTCGGCGACGCCACGCAGATTGGGTGGCAAGTTCCACACACCGCCGGGATGATCTTTTGTGTCGAGGGGATTGCTGTTGATCTCTGCGCTGCGATCAAGTCTGAAGCCAGCAGCGGTGGCGGCCTCGATCACGAATTGCTCGGTCATGTAACCTGACTCGATTTGTTTCGTCAGAGGTGTGTCGGGTCTTGCTCTATGTTCCACCACGCCGAGCACGGCGCCTGATTTCAGCGCTTGAAAAAAGCCTTTGAACATCGATTGCGTGTGTCCTGCTTTCGCCCAGTTGTGCACATTGCGAAAAGTCAGCACCAGGTCAGCACTACCCTCCGGCGCGAACACAGGTACTGCAGAGTTGTAGGTGTTGATCGTCGGCTGGCCATAAAGCTCGGGTGCAGCTTGCAGCATTTGGCGATAGGTGGTGTCTCGGCGCTTCATCGCTTCAGGCATATCGTCCGTCAGAGCCGGAACGGCCGCATGATACTGACCCTGTTGCTTGAGGACTGGCGCAATGATTTCGGTATACCAGCCGTTCGCGGGCGAAATTTCCACCACGGTCATGTCAGGGCGCAGGCCGAAGAACAGCAGCGTTTCTTTCGGGTGGCGATATTGATCGCGTGCGCGGTTGGCCTCGGAACGGTGGGAGCCCTGAATGACTTTGTCCAGTACCTCCTGAACATCGTGGGCCTGCGCGGTGCTGGCGCAGTAGGGGGCGAATCCTGCGGCCATGAGTACGGTCATCGCGAGGCAGGCAATTGCCAGTCTTGTTTTTTTGTTCATGGTCTGGTTCCCGTAAAAGGTCCAGTGTGCCAGATTCCGTATTAGGTCAGTGCCGGCGGGTTTGACAGCAAGTGCGTCTATTGGGTTAGGCCCGAATCAACAGTTGCTGCGTGGCGGTGCATGCGGAGTCCAGCGAGATCGTAGTCATTGGGATAAATGCAGGTATCTCTGCCTTCTGCGACAATAAGTCCATTCCTGTCCCACCGAGCTTGCCCATCATGAAGAAATGGCTTTATCTGAGTGCCTTGTTGATCGCGATGCCAGCCTTTGCAGAAAACTGGGTGCAGTATGCGGAAACGAATGACGTCATTCGCTACTACGACAAACTCCGCATGGTGAACATGAGTGGTAACGCGTTTATCTGGGATTTGCATGACCTTCGAACCCCGGTCACTGACGCATCGGGCAAGGCTTATCAGTCAGTGCTGCATCCAACCGAATTCAGCTGCCGCAAACATCAGCGACGCATCTTGAGCACCCATAAAATGTCCGACAGCATGGGGGCGGGTAAGCTGATTATGGAACACAATTTGGTAGGAGAGTGGTTTGATGTCGTACCGCAGACGCCTGATGATCATTTGATGAGGGCTGTTTGCGACAGCCAATAAACCCACGACACTCTTCTGAAATTTTTATTTATTCTCATGAATGCTTATCCACTTACCTCTCTGATCACGCTGCTCACCGTTTTACTGATGTTCATTACATCGGTCATCGTTGGCAAGGCGCGCGTGAAGTATGAAATCATGGCACCGGCGACCTCAGGGCACGAGATGTTCGATCGTGCCTATCGGGTGCAGATGAATACCATGGAAGCCGCAGCGATGATGCTCCCCTCGCTCTGGATCTATGCGATCTTCAATGGCGAAACGGGTGCTTTTGCGATGGGGGTGATCTGGCTCATCGGTCGCGCATGGTACGCACAGGCTTACCTTGCGAATCCCGTCCGGCGTGGTCCAGGTTTTGGTATTGCATTTGTTGCGCTGGCTGGTTTGTGGTTTGGCGCACTGTTGGGCCTGGCGCTCCGAGGTGTTTCACTGTTCTGATCGCCACGCCTGCTGTGCTGCATTGTTTCGAATGCAGCACATCTCTCTGTTCGACTAACCGCGCCCCACATAGGGCATGGTCGTCGCCATGATCGTCATGAACAGAATATTGCTCTCCAGCGGCAGATTGGCGATCTGTACGACTGCCTCACCGACGTGCTCGACATTCATCGTCGGTTCTGCTTTCAGTGATCCGTCCGCCTGAATCACGCCTTTACTGATGACCTGCGTCATCTCGGTGGCGGCATTGCCGATGTCGATCTGACTGCAGGCGATGCGATCTGCGCGACCATCCAGTGCAATCGATTTGGTCAGCCCGGTAATCGCGTGCTTGGTGGCGGTGTAGGGCGCCGAGAAAGGCCGCGGCGTGTTGGCTGAAATCGAACCATTGTTGATGATGCGGCCACCTTTGGGTGACTGCGCTTTCATCATGCGCATCGCTTCCTGGGCACACAAAAAAGAACCGGTCAGGTTGGCATTCACGACATTCATCCACTGCGCGTAGCTCAAATCTTCCATCGGCACGGGTGGAGATGCAGTCCCCGCGTTATTGAACAGCACATCAATGCGGCCAAACTTTGCTTTCAGGCTGGCGAACAGCTGTTTGACACTATCGGGATCGCCGACATCACTGCTGACTGCCAGCGTATTGGTGTCAGTGCCTCCGATGTCCTTTAGTGCCGCCTGGAGCTTGTCGAGATTGCGGCCGGTAATAACGACCTGATAGCCCGCTTGCAGTAAAGCTTTTGCAGCAGCCTTGCCTATGCCGGTGCCTCCGCCAGTCACCAGTGCGACGCGATGAGAATTCATGAGCTTGTCTCTGTTGAGGGTTGATCGCCAGTGCAGAGCGCGTCTCGCCATGGTGAGCGTGCTTTGCTATTCTTGCCTGCGACGAGGATGTCTGCTGCCTCATTCGCAGGCGTTTTGATCTTACCACTGGCTCACACGAACGACGACCTCGGAACGGATCTCTGTTACCGTGCGCTGAGGGCGTCGTCCGATACCGTTAAAAACTAAACAATACAATCATGGCCACTCTCATTAACCGTCAGGTGATTCTTTCCAGTCGTCCCGAAGGCATTCCGCAAGCCGAACACTTTCGCATTGTGGAGACCGCCATACCGCAACCAAGGCCGGGGCAGGTATTGATACGCAATCATTTTCTTGCCGTCGAGCCGGCCATGCGTGGCTGGGTCAATGCCGTGGCAAATTACTCGCAACCTGTGGGCATTGGTGAAGTCATGCGTTCTTTCGCGGCGGGCGAAATCATCGCCTCCGAGGACCCGCAATGGCCGGTCGGTACGCGGGTGACTGGCATGTTCGGCTGGCAGGACTATGCAGCGGTCGATACAAGCACGATTGATTATCGGGTTGATCAGATGGATCTGCCGTTGT
>JBDKLM010000019.1:0-30805 GCA_039806005.1 Pseudomonadota bacterium | reverse complement strand
TATCAGTCAGTGGGGTTTCATGATCACACCAGAAATGCTGCAGCAGACCGCGGCCAATGTCGGCGAAAGCACGATCATTTCTCGCACTGGTGGTGCACCGACATTGGCGGTGGGTATGGCGCAAATTTTCTCCAGCGTTTTCGGAGGCCAGACAATGATGGCTTTCTGGTATCACTTTGCGATTCTTTTTGAAGCGCTCTTTATTCTGACGGCGGTGGATGCTGGCACGCGCGTAGGACGTTTCATGCTGCAAGACCTGATCGGAACGCTGGTGCCGCCTTTCAAGGCACTGCCAGGAATGGTGGCCGGTCTTATCGGTACCTTGCTGTGTGTCGGTGCGTGGGGTTACTTCCTTTATCAGGGCGTGGTGGATCCTTTGGGTGGCATCAATACGCTGTGGCCTCTGTTCGGCATATCGAATCAGATGCTGGCCGCAGTCGCGCTCATGCTGGGTACCGTGGTGCTGTTCAAACTCAAACGCGAAAAATTCGCCTGGGTCACTCTCTTGCCCACCGTCTGGCTACTGATTTGCACGCTGACGGCGGGCTATCAGAAACTGTTTCATGAAAATCCGCGCATCGGCTTCCTGGCACATGCGCAGAAATTCAAAACGGCTGCTGCGGATGGCAAGGTACTCCCCCCGGCGAAATCACCTGAGCAGATGCAGCAAATCATCATGAATGACTACATTGACGCCACGCTGGCTGCCATTTTCATGGCAGTCGTGTTGTCGATACTGTTTTTCAGCATTCGCTCCTGCTTGCAGGCACTGCGCTCCGACAAACCCACTTCCGATGAAGCACAAGTGGTCCCTTCGGCCACTGCAAGTGCCTGAGAATGGAGGAGTTGCGATGTTTGGAGAACTCGGAAAATTCGGTGCGTATCTCGGACAGACGGCAAGGCTGATGGTGGGTCTGCCTGATTACGATAACTACCTTGATCATATGCAGAAAAATCATCCGGACCTGCCGGCTATGAGCTATGAGGCATTTTTCCGCGAGCGTCAGGATGCCCGTTATGGTGGCAGCGGAAGGGTGCCGAAGTGCTGCTAAAAAAGTGGTGATTAAATGGCGCCGCAAATTTTTGTAGTCCGCATTTAATAAACACAATGCCCAGACCGCGGTCTGGGCATTGTTTTGTGGGTGGCACGTCCCCAAATCAAAATACGGCCCGCATCAACCGCAGCGGTCAGCCCAGCAGGCCTTTTTCAAACGGCTTGAGGGATGTGTTAACCTGCGGTTACTTTTGAAGTAACCATCTGGCTAATTGATGGCTGATCCAATTCCTAACCTGTACGAGAAATACGGTGGCTCCCCGCTCCTCACCAAAGTCGTGAAGGAGATCACAACAGTGATGCTGACGAAAGCCACACTGCGTCGACTATTCGAGGGCAAGTCGACGCACGAAGTCGTGGCGTGCAACGTCGAGTTAACTGCATTGGCTCTCGGGCACACCACCTCGACATACGACCCCGAATTACCGAAGCTCGCCTACGCCAATCTCAATCTCACACTTCAGTCCTACGAAGAAGTGATCGGGATTCTCAGGCATAGCCTTCTTGCGCATGGCTTCCAAAGCCGAGACGCGACCATCGCAATCAATGTGATCGACATGCATGCCAGGGCGCTGCTCAATGTTCCGATCCATCGACACCCTGCCTCACCCTTCTCGGGCGTCGACCGTCGAAGGTTTCCCCGCAAATAGCATTCACCACGGAGAACCCGGCAAAACCGCAGGGTTGGGCGGCGACCGCCAAATCGAATCAGACCTCGAGGGATAGAGAAAACAGAAGGGTTCAGGAAATGACCCCTGCGTTAGCACAGCGGTCAGAAGAAGGGCAGGCGAAGGATGTGGCCGCCGATCATCACGGCCTGTGCAAGAACCTCTTACAAACACCGCCAGAGTTGGCGTGCTGCCTTGCCGGCGACCACGCCGTGTCCCGACGCGTATTTCTAAGAGGTTCCAAGTGTAGGATGGTGCCGGCTGCAGGACTCGAACCCGCCACCCCATGATTACAAATCAAGTGCTCTACCTGATGAGCTAAGCCGGCCGCTGAAAACCCAGAATTATACGTTATTTGATGCGAGTGAGCCTTGGTCGCCCACCCTTGCCCGGCGGGTCGGGCTGATGGTCGTCATCGGGTGTCTTTTCTGAAGAGTCACCAGCGGCAGGGGGCACCGCGGTCAGCAGGGGAGAGATTTTTCTCGCGGGTGTTTTCGCGGGCTCGCTGCGGGGTTTTTTCTTGCGCTGGCCCTCTTCGTCACGCTGGACCTCGAACGCCATGCCCTGCCCGTTCTCACGGGCGTAAATCGCGCTCACATTCGAGACCGGCACTTCAATCTCGCGTGCAACACCACCGAACCTGGCTTTGAAATGAATGAAATCATTATCGATTTTCAGGTTACCGGTCGCCTCAAAGCTGATGTTGAGAACGATTTCCCCATTTTTTACAAATTCTGCCGGTACGCGCGTACTGGCATCAACCACCACCACGATATAGGGTGTGAAGCCATTGTCAGTGCACCACTCATAAAGAGCGCGCAAGAGATAGGGTTTGGTGGAAGTTTCCGGCATCAGACGGTCACAGTAAAAAAGCTTGAGCAAGAGAGCGCACCGATTGCCTCCCAGAGACTGTGGCGGACCCGCAAGTCCGCCAACGGCAGCGATTAGCGCCGCATCACCTTTTCCGAGGGGGTCAGTGCTTCGATGTAAGCAGGGCGCGAGAAAATGCGCTCTGCGTATTTCATCAGTGGCGCAGCCGTCTTCGAGAGTTCCACACCGTAGTGATCAAGACGCCAGAGCAGAGGCGCAATGGCCACATCCAGCATGGAAAATTCTTCGCCCAGCATGTACTTGTTCTTCAGGAATAGCGGCGCCAGCGTCGTGAGGCGATCGCGAATTTCACCCCGCGCCTTTTCGTGGCTTTTCTCGGCAGAGCGGGATTTTTCGTTTTCCAGCGTGTGCACATGCACGAACAATTCCTTCTCGAAATTGAACAGCATCAGACGGGCACGGGCACGCATGAGTGGATCGGCAGGCATTAGCTGCGGATGTGGAAAGCGCTCATCAATGTATTCGTTGATGATGTTGGACTCATAGAGCACCAACTCACGCTCGACCAGTATGGGCACCTGACCATAAGGATTCATGGTCGAAATATCCTCCGGCTTGTTGAACAAGTCCACATCACGGATTTCGAAATCCATACCCTTCTCAAACAAGACAAGTCGGCACCGTTGTGAGAATGGGCAAGTAGTGCCCGAATAGAGGACCATCATGATTTCAGTTCCTTGGAAACAAAGAGGGTGAGACAGCATGCCGCCTCACCCCACTCATACATATCTGACTCTCTGCACCGCGCTTCATGGTCATCACTTTGCCCAAGCAACGCAGTCATGCAGAAAATACAGGGCTACTATTTGACTTCTCTCCAGAACGAGGCGTTCAACCGCCAAGTCAGCAGCACCAGCAGGGACATGAACAACAAAACCCAGACACCAATCTGCTGACGCTTGTTTTTCACTGGCTCGCTCATCCAAGACATATAGCCCACGAGATCAGCGATTGCCGTGTCATATTCCTGCGGTGTCATTTTCCCTGCCTTGACTTGTTCAAAACCGGCAAACTTGTGGACGGTCTTGGACTCATCATGCGGATCTTTTTCTTCCACAAACTTCGCCTTGCGAACACCTTGCAATTCCCAGAGCACGTGCGGCATGCCCACGTTCGGGAACACCAGATTGTTCCAGCCTGTCGCGCGTCCTTCGTCGACATAGTAAGTGCGCAGATAGGTGTAAACCCAATCCGCGCCCGAACCTTCACCAGACGCCTTGGCGCGCACAATCACAGACAGATCAGGAGGCGCAGCACCAAACCAGGCTTTCGCATCCGAGACGCTCAGACTGGTTTTCATCAGATCACCCACCTTGTCGGAGGTGAAGAGCAGATTGTCACGGATTTGGGCATCTGACAAACCGATATCGCGCAAGCGGTTGTAACGAACCAACGATGCCGAATGGCAATTCAAGCAATAGTTGACAAACAGTCGCGCGCCATTCTGCAGCGAAGAGAGGTCACTGCCACGATCCGGTGCGTGGTCCAGAGGGAAGCCAGCATCGGAAGCAACAGCGATCACCGGTGCCAGCACCAATACCGCCATTAATTTTTTAAAGATATTCATTCTTGTTCCTTTGCGGCTTAGTGCGGCTGGAAAGTCACGCGCTTCGGCACTGGCTTGAAATCACCCATGGCACTCCACCATGGCATGAGCATGAAGAAACCGAAGTAGACAAGCGTACCTACCTGAGCGGCAAAGGTACGGGCTGCTGTAGGCGCCTGAACACCGAGGTAACCCAGCACCAGGAAGGCAATGCCGAATACGATGTAAATGATCTTGTGCCAATCAGGGCGGTAGCGAATGGATTTCACGGGCGAGAGATCGAGCCAGGGCAACGCCGCAAGGATGAGTACCGAAACCCCCATCAAGACCACACCCCAGAATTTGGCATCAAAGACCAGCATGCCAATCACCAGCACAACCGTAATGCCAACAACACCATTCTTGATGAGTTGCGGCAAACGCGTGCGGAACACGATCAATGCAGCATAAGCAATCGTCCCGATGATCAACGCGATCATGAACTGCGATGTCGTCGCACGCAGGATCGAGTAAAACGGCGTGAAGTACCAGACAGGCGCGATGTGCGGCGGCGTCTTGAGCGGATCGGCCGGAATGAAATTGTTATATTCAAGGAAGTAACCACCGAACTCGGGTGCAAAGAAAATCACTGCACTGAAAATCGTCAGGAAAATCGATACGCCGAATATGTCCTTGGTGGTGTAATACGGATGCGAAGGGATGGCGTCAACACCGTGACCGTCGGGACCGAGGTTTTCTTTTACTTCGATACCGTCTGGGTTGTTGGAACCCACTTCATGCAGGGCAATCAGGTGAGCAACCACCAGCCCCAACAGGACCAGAGGAATCGCAATCACGTGGAAGGCAAAGAAACGGTTCAGCGTTGCATCGGAGACCACGTAATCGCCGCGAATCCACAGGGACAAATCAGGACCAATGAACGGAATGGCGCCAAACAAGTTCACGATTACCTGCGCACCCCAGTAGGACATCTGTCCCCATGGAAGCAGGTAACCGAAAAACGCTTCTGCCATCAGACAAAGGAAAATGGCAACACCGAACAACCAGATCAGTTCGCGTGGCTTGCGGTAAGAACCGTACAGCAGCGCGCGCGTCATGTGCAGGTAAACCACGATGAAGAATGCCGAAGCACCGGTCGAGTGCATGTAGCGCACCAGCCAGCCCCAGGGAACTTCGCGCATGATGTATTCGACTGAAGCAAATGCCAGCTGTGCATCCGGCTTGTAGTTCATCACCAGGAAAATACCGGTGACAATCTGAATCACGAGCACCAATGCGGCAAGTGAACCAAACAGGTAAAAGAAATTGAAATTCTTGGGTGCGTAATACTTGCCCCACTGGTCTTCCCAGAGTTTGGTCAGCGGAAAACGGGAATCAACCCAACCCAAAGCTTTTTGTGCAATCGGCGCATCGGCCGGTAATTTTTTCTCAACAAAAGCCATGATCAAGCCTCGCCTTTCTCATCTCTGCCGATTGCAATTCGTGTGTCACTCAGGTACATGTGGCGTGGCACTTCAAGATTGTCCGGGGCCGGTTTGTTTTTGAAGACACGACCTGCGAGGTCAAATGTCGAACCATGGCAAGGACACAGGAAGCCGCCCGCCCAGTCATCTGGCAGGGAAGGTTGAGCGCCCGATTGAAATTTGGTGCTTGGCGAGCAGCCCAGATGCGAGCAGATGCCAACGGCCACCAGGATTTCCGGCTTGATGGATCGGGTTTCGTTACGCGCATATTCCGGCGTAAGTTCGTTGGGATTGCGTTCGGATTTTGGATCAGCCACCTGAGTGTCGGTCTTTTTCAAGGACGCCACCATTTCTGGTGTGCGCTTGATTACCCACACAGGCTTGCCACGCCATTCAACCGTCTTCATTTCGCCGGGTTTGAGATCGGCAATATCCACCTCAACCGGTGCACCAGCGGCTTTCGCGCGCTCGGATGGCTCAAATGTGGAGACAAACGCGCCAGCGGCAGCAAGGCCAGCGACGCCACCTGCAGCGGCAGTTGCAACCAGCAGGCCGCGCCGGCCCGGGTCGACCTGATTTTCGTCACTCATAACTCAATCCCGATCAGAGAAATGCAAACAAGGTTGGAAATTCCGGAAACCCTCGATTATAGCGGAGCTCACTCTGCTTTTGTGGAAGGGGGCAAATCCCCTCGCGCAAAGCGAGCAAATATGCGGCGCGGAGAAATAAGTTTTTAATTTGATAATCGAATTAACGGTCTGGAGAATTCGTCTTCTCCGGCTCCGCCGAACCATTCTGTGCAGTCTTGTGCTCCGAATCAGGCTCGAAACGCAACAGGCCACGTCTGTGCGCTTCAAATACGGCCTCTGCGCGCGAATGTACCGACAGCTTCCCGTAGATACGCTTGACATGCGTCTGCACCGTACTAACGGACAGGCTGAGCGCAGCAGCGACCTTCGCAAAACTCCCGCCACGGGAAATCAATTCGAGGATCGCACTTTCACGACGCGTCAATCCGGCCATACCAATCGACGAGCCTTGCTCTTCCGGACGACGAGTGCCACGCATTCTCGCCAGCACCTTACGCGCGATCATCGGGCTGATCGGAGAACCCCCTGCTCTCAGATCGAGAATGGCGCGAACGATATCCGCATGTCCCGCCTCTTTGAGTACATAACCGGAAGCGCCAGCCTCGATGCAAGCGAACACCTGGGATTCTTCACTGGACATGGTGATGACCATGATGTCCGCCTCGGGCAACACACGTCGACAATGACGAATAATCTCGAGGCCGGAACCGTCTGGCAAACCGAGATCCGTTAACAGTAATTCGATGGCCTCTTGCTCCAGTCCCTGCAAAGCATCGGTGACCGAACCAAAGGCACTTGTGAGGGTCAGCGACGGTTCAAGGTCGATGGCATTACACAAAAGAAGACGAGTAACGACATCATCCTCAACAACCATGACTCGGCAGTTAGGCGATAACGCGATGGGCGACATGTCGGTCCAGACTTGGCTGCAAACGAAAGCTTCGGTGGACAAGTTACGGGTTTAGTTCCCATCTCGCTGCGTATTCGCAAGCCTGATTTATACGGGGTTAGATACCTCGATAAATTCGTGCCGAATGCCGAACTGATTTTCTATATGTTGACCAAGTGCCTGCACGCCATAGCGCTCAGTTGCATGATGGCCGCAAGCCATATAAGCGACTTGCGATTCACGCGCGAGATGCACCGTTTGCTCGGAAATTTCGCCACTCAGATAAACACTCGCACCGGCGGCGATTGCATCGGCCAGTGCGTTTTGTGCAGCGCCAGTGCACCAGCCAATCCTGCCAATGGTCTGCTCTGAGTTACCGATGACCAAAGGAGCGCGGCCCAATTCGCGCTCCACCACGCGCGCAAGCTCTCCCACCGTCTTGATTTCGGGTGCTGTTATGCCCAGCCAACCGAGATCCTGCTCGCCAAAGCGACCATCGGACTTCAGGCCAAGACGCTGGCCTAATTGCGCGTTATTACCCAACAGCGGATGCGCATCGAGGGGCAAATGATAGGCAAACAAATTGATATTGTTCGAGAGCAGCATTTTCAGACGCTTTTGCCGGTGACCCACGACGCGAGGATCCTCGCCTTTCCAAAAATACCCGTGGTGTACAAGCAAGGTGTCCGCGCCCTTCTCCAGCGCGGCTTCAATCAGCGCAAGACTCGCCGTCACACCGCTAACGACATATTGAATCTGCTCACGTCCCTCGACCTGCAAGCCATTGGGGCAATAGTCGCGAAAACGGTTAATATCCAGCGTGGTGGCAAGATGTTTTTCCAGCATATCCCGGTCGACTTTTTTTAAGCTCATTTCCATCCCTGTTATGCGTCGTCTCTGGTTATTGTTTGCGCAGACCGTCACTGTGGCGCTCGCGCTGTGGTTCATTGTAGCGACACTCAAACCCGAGTGGCTGGCACGCGGCTCGAGCAGTATCCATCTCGAATCCAAATCGGTACCTGTACAAGAAGCGACAGAATCGGACTCGCGAGCAGCGCAAGGCAGTTACCGCGAGGCCGCACGCCGCGCGATGCCCGCCGTGGTGAATATTTTCACGACCAAGGAAGCGCGATCTCAGGCACATTCCTTCAATAACGATCCCTTCTTCCGGCGCTTCTTCGGTGACGGTCCGTCCGCACAGGATGAAAAACAATTCAGTCTGGGCTCGGGGGTCATTGTCAGTTCCGAAGGCTACATTCTTACAAATGATCATGTGATCGATGGCGCAGAAGAAATGGAAGTCGCGCTCGCCGATGGCAGAAAGATTCCTGCCAAGCTGGTGGGGTCCGATCCGGATACCGATCTCGCTGTCATCAAGGTGAATCTCAAAAATCTCCCTTCCATCACCTTGGGCCGCCTGGACAACGCCAAAGTGGGTGATGTGGTTCTGGCCATCGGAAATCCTTTTGGTGTAGGGCAGACAGTGACCATGGGGATCATTTCCGCGCTGGGTCGCAATCATCTGGGCATCAATACATTCGAGAATTTCATTCAGACCGATGCGGCAATCAATCCCGGCAATTCGGGTGGTGCGCTAGTCGACACCAATGGCCATCTGCTCGGCATCAACAATGTGATCTATACGCGCAGCGGTGGGTCCTTGGGCATTGGCTTTGCGATCCCAGTCACCACAGTGAAAACGGTGATGGATGCCATCATCAGAAATGGTCAGGTCGTGCGTGGCTGGATCGGTGTCGAGCCGCAGGACATTACACCCGAACTGGCGGAGAGTTTCGGTCTGCAAAAATCGACGGGAACCATCATTGCAGGTGTACTCAGGGGCGGGCCGGCCGACAAGGCGGGCGTGAAGCCGGGTGACATTCTCTTGTCGGTTGCCGACAAACCCGTCTCGGATACGGTGTCAATGCTCAACCTGGTGGCGCAGCTCACACCCGGCGAGAAAGTGCGTTTGACTGTATTGCGAAAGTCGCGCGAAGCCACCATCGACATCACAGTAGGGCGCAGACCTCGTTCGAAACCGCGTCGTTCCATGGACGGCGAGTAAACATCATGCATCTTCGAGATCTGATTCAGTTCCTCTCCGAACTGGAAGAAAACAATAACCGCGCATGGTTTGTGATGAACAAACCACGCTACGACATTTTGCGTGGCGAGTTACTGACGCTGGTAGAAACACTGATAGCCGGCATCACGCGCTTCGATCCGGCAGTTACCCATTGCAATCCGAAAAAAGCGATGTTCAGAGTGAACCGTGACCTGCGTTTCGCACGCGGAAAGCCACCATACAAAACTACTTTTTCTGCAGCGATTACCGCCAGCGGTCTCAAAAAACCCAGTCAGGGTGGCGGTCCCGCCTACTACTTCCACATTAACGCCCGAGGGATTTTGTTTGTAGGTGGCGGCGAATACGGACCGCCCGCCGATCGTCTGCGTGCCGTGCGCCAGCACATTGTCAATGATGCTTCGGGCTTTCAACGTCTTTTGCGAGACAAGGGATTACACACGATTTTCGGCGGCCTGGTAGAAAAAGACCAGCTGATACGTTTGCCCAAAGGCTTTGACGCTGACGCGCCGCATCAGGAATTTCTGAAACTGAAGAGTTATATGGTTAGGCGGGAAGTCAATGTGACGAAACTGTCACCCGAAAAACTACCCGATTTGCTGCTTGCAGATTTCAAAGCTGCAGCACCACTGGTGAAGTGGCTAAGGGCAGCAGGGCCTACACCCTGAGCAGAGGATTAGACAGTTTCTTCGGGCGCCCGCGTCGCCTTTTCAAACAGCGGCGCCAGCAATAAGCCAATTTCGTAAAGCAGACACAGGGGAACGGCCAAAAACAGCTGACTCATGATGTCGGGCGGCGTCACCACAGCGGCAATGACGAAGGCACCCACAATCACGTAGGGTCGAATGGATTTGAGTTTCTCCACAGTGACCAGACCCATGCGCACCAGCACGATCACGACCACGGGCACTTCGAAAGTGATTCCGAATGCGAGACACATGGTCAACACAAAGTCGAGATAATTTTCGATATCCGGTGCCACCGAAATGGATTTCGGTGCAAATTCATTGATGAATTTGAACACAGTACCAAACACAAAGTAATAGCAGAACGCCACACCCAGCATGAATAGCGCCGAGGAGGAAATAATCAGAGGCGCTACCAGACGTTTTTCATGGGTATACAGTCCCGGCGCGACGAAGGCCCAGGCCTGATACAAGACCCACGGCAGCGAAATCATCAGTGCCAGCATCATCGTTACTTTCATGGGTACCATGAAAGGTGTGATGACGCCGGTGGCGATCATTTTCGACCCCTCGGGCAGCGCATTCATCATGGGTTGCGCGAGAAAATCATAGACAGCAGCTGCACCCGGCCACACCGCAAACAAGACAATAAAAACGACAAGCACCACGGCAGATGCACGAACGAGTCGCGTACGCAACTCGATCAGATGAGAGATGAAAGTCTCTTGCATGCCAGGGGTGTTGTCGTCAGCCATGCTTTAGTTGAAAAATCTGATGGTTCTGCCAATGTTCGGACGGTGGCGCGCAACTCTCGCCGCGCCTGACATTACACGCGTCTTGCGACCTGTCGATCGCTTGAACCAAATCGGCAATGAAGATGTTTGGGACAGTTTTTTCTTCCTGAAATCGCGACGCTTGGCAGCCAGATCTTCATCGGTGGGTACGCGCAAGGCTTCGCTATAACCTGTGTAGGCCTGATTGGCCTCGGCCATGGCTTCGGTCAGCGATGCACCCGCCTCGGTAAAATTTTGCTGAACCTCGGAAAAACTCTGGTTGACCGTCTGGTTGATTTTGGAGGTGGCATTCATGAAGCCGGAATGCATCTTGTTGAGTTCCTCCATCTGCATCTCGCGATTGACTTCCGCCTTCACGCTGCTCATGTACCGCTGCGCACGTCCCCACAGAGTACCGGCCATGCGAGCCACCGCTGGCAACTTCTCAGGGCCAATCACGACTAGCGCAACCGCACCGATCAGCGCGATTTTGGTAAGACCAAGGTCAATCATCGGGACAGAAAGTCAGGAGGAAAGCGGGCGGCCGGGAACGGCCGCCATCGCCGTAAGGAAGCAGTATCAGCTCTTGGATTTTTCGCGGGCTTCTACATCAATGGTGGCTTTGTCCGTCACCTGAGACGGCGCTCCACCTTTATCTTCTTCGGAACCTTTAACGCCATCCTTGAAACCCTTTACGGCCTTGCCGAGGTCGGAACCAATGTTGCCCAATTTCTTGGTACCAAACACCAGCATGACAATCACCAGCACGATGACCCAGTGCCAAATACTGAACGAACCCATTTGTATCTCCTAGCCGAACCCGCAGGCTCTCATCTAATAAATAATTTCACGGCAAAACTTACCGTTCGCTGCGCCATGGCCGGGGACCGCCCATGATGTGCAGATGGAGATGGTACACCTCCTGACCGCCATCAGGACCGCTATTCACTAGTGTTTTGAATCCCCCCATCGGACCCTCGGGTGTGTGCCGGTAGCCACCACCCAGCTCCGCCGCCAGTTTTGGCGCGAGCAGCATCATTTTACCCAACAATGCCGTGTGCTTCTCATCGGCATCCGCCAACGTGGGAATATGCTCGCGGGGGACGATCAGTACATGGACCGGCGCGGCCGGATGAATGTCATGGAAAGCGATGACATCATCGTCTTCGTAGACCATCTTTGAAGGAATTTTGCCGGCAGCGATCTTGCAAAAAATGCAGTTATCCACGATTTGACTCACTTTCTTTGTGTTTTTGGGGCGCGGGCGCCGTATTTTGAGAATCGACGTGAAGCTATCTGGTGCAGTCTGTCGGCCATAGGGCCCAAATTCAAGGCGGCCTGGTGCTTCAGGTTTTCTGCTCGCTTTGCTCGCGTTCCTTCAATTTGCGGTTGGCCATTTCCTCGATGCCCGACAAACCCTCGCGACGCGCCAGCTCATCCAGCACTTGTTGAGGACTCAGGTCAAACCGGGCGAGCATGATCAGCGAATGAAACCACAGGTCAGCGCACTCATAGATCAGCTTGCTGGCGTCTGCACCGGAGCGAACATCCTTGGCGGCCATGACAGTCTCGGTGGCCTCTTCGCCGATTTTCTTGAGGATGGCGTCATCACCTTTGTCGAACAGGCGAGAGACATAGGAGGTCTCTGGATTGCCGCCCGCTTCGGGCTTGCGTGACTCGATCACTTGCGCCAGGCGCGAAAGCACGTCGCTCATATTTTATTTATAGATATCGTCCGGGTTTTTCAGTACCGGATCGACTTCGATCCAGTCCGACTCATCGCCATTGTGCTCGAATTTACTGAAGAAGCAGGAATGCCGGCCAGTATGACAGGCAATATCGCCCACTTGCTTCACTTTGAGCAGCAACACGTCCTGATCGCAATCGACTCGTATCTCCTGCACTTCCTGGAAATGCCCGGACTCTTCGCCCTTGTGCCAGAGCTTTTTGCGAGAGCGGCTCCAGTAAACGGCCTGACCGAGTTCCACCGTGCGCGCGAGCGCATCGCGGTTCATCCAGGCAAACATCAGCACCTCATTGGTGCCGACTTCCTGCGCGATCACGGGCACAAGACCGTTCTCATCCCAATGAATGCGGTTGAGCCATTTGGCGCGCGCAATCATGTCAGCCTCATGGGTATGCCCAATCCCGCCATGAATTGCTTGGCTTCCTGCACACTGTGATGCTGATAGTGAAAAATGCTTGCCGCGAGCACGGCATCCGCATGACCTTCGGTGATGCCATCGGCGAGATCCTGCAGCGAGCCAACGCCGCCGGATGCGATCACTGGTATCGAGACAGCGTCAGATACCGCTCGGGTGAGTGGTAAATCGAAGCCCGAGCGAGTGCCATCTCTGTCCATGCTGGTCAGCAGAATTTCGCCCGCACCCAGAGACTGCATCTTGCGTGCCCATTCGACTGCATCGAGTCCGGTCGCGCGCCGACCACCGTGCGTGAACACTTCCCAATGACCCGCGTCTGAACGCTTGGCATCAATCGCCACCACGATGCATTGAGACCCATACTTGGCGGCTGCGTCAGCGACGAGCTGCGGATTGGTGACCGCCGAGGTGTTCATGCTGACCTTGTCAGCGCCGGCATTAAGCAGACGACGCACGTCATCCACCACGCGCACGCCACCACCCACCGTCAGGGGAATAAACACCTGCGATGCAACCGCTTCGATGATGTGCAAGATGAGATCACGGTCGTCGGAAGATGCGGTGATATCGAGGAAGGTAATTTCGTCCGCGCCCTGCTCGTCGTAGCGACGCGCAATTTCAACCGGATCGCCGGCATCCCGCAGCTCGACAAAATTGACCCCTTTGACGACCCGCCCGGCGGTCACGTCCAGACAGGGAATGATGCGCTTGGCGAGGGTCATGTCAGTCTTCGGTGTCTTCCGCGTCTTCGTCGAGTTCGCCGGAGAGTTCATCGGCACGTCTTTGTGCCTGACGGAGATCGAGCGTGCCTTCGTAAATGGAACGGCCACAAATCACGCCTTCGATACCTTCGTCCTGAACCGCACATAGCGCCTCGACATCTTTGACATCATGAACGCCACCTGAGGCAATGACGGGAATCGTCATGCTCTGGGCCAGCTTGACGGTTGCTTCGATGTTGACGCCCTTCATCATGCCGTCGCGACCAATGTCGGTGTAGACGATCGCTTCGCAACCATAGTCTTCGAATTTTTTGGCGAGATCGATGACTTCATGGCCCGAGAGTTTGCTCCAGCCGTCTGTGGCTACCTTGCCATCTTTGGCATCGAGTCCGACGATGATCTGCCCAGGGAAGGCGCTGCAGGCGTCATGCAGGAAACCGGGATTTTTGACCGCTGCGGTACCAATGATGATGTAGGAAATGCCATCGTCGAGATAGCGTTCGATGGTGTCGAGATCACGTATGCCGCCACCGAGCTGCACGGGGATTTCATCAATGTCGTGCTCGTCTGCATAGCCACGTACGGCTGCAAGAATGGCTTTGATCGCTGGTTCATTTTTCGGCTTGCCGGCAAATGCCCCGTTGAGATCGACCAGATGCAAGCGCCGTGCGCCCTGCTCGAGCCAGTGGCGCGCCATTTGCGCGGGGTCTTCGGAAAAGACCGTAGCCTGATCCATGTCGCCTTGCTTTAGGCGTACGCATTGGCCGTCTTTGAGATCGATAGCAGGTATAAGCAGCATGGCTACTGGGGGCGGGAAGAGTTAATCAAGAGTTGAGGCAAGGCGGGAGCTGGGAGACGCGAGTCAAGGGTTCCAATGTACAAAATTTTTATACAGCTGCAAACCGGCCGATGCACTTTTTTCAGGGTGGAATTGGGTCGCAAAAATATTATCCCGTCCTGCAACGCAACAAAATGGTGCGCCGTAGACGCTCTCGCCCAGCACATGGGCCGGATTTTCCGGCACGGCATAGTAGCTGTGAACGAAATAGAAATAACTGTTTTCGGCCACACCCTCCCAGATGGGATGGCTATGCCTGATCTGTACGCTGTTCCAGCCCATCTGCGGCACCTTGAAGCGCGAGCCATCCGGCTGCAGCTGGTCTTCGAGCTGAAAACGCACCACCTTGCCGGGCATCAGTCCGAGGCAGCTCGCATTGCCTTCTTCACTGGCATCAAACAGCATTTGCTCGCCCACACACACACCAAACAGCGGCTTGTTTCTGGCGGCCTCCATGAGCGCATCGAGCAGGCCGGATTCTCGCAGGGAGCGCATGCAGTCAGGCATCGCACCCTGCCCCGGCAAGACAACACGATCAGCCCGGCGCAATACCTCAGGATCACCTGAGATGCGAACCTCGGACTCGGGCGCCACATGCATCAAGGCCTGCGCCACGGAGCGCAGATTCCCCATACCGTAATCGACAACGACGATTCTATTCATGACATTGGCGCGGACTGTCGTGTTCTCGAGCCGCAAAGCCTGCGGCTGACATCGGTCAGAGACTACCCTTGGTGGAAGGAATGGTGCCGGCCGCGCGCGGATCGAGTTCGGCCGCCATGCGCAAGGCCCGGCCAAAGGCCTTGAATACCGTTTCGCACTGGTGGTGCGCATTCTCGCCACGGAGATTGTCGATATGCAGCGTCACGAGGGCATGATTGACGAAACCCTGAAAGAATTCATGGGTCAGGTCGACGTCAAAAGAACCAATCATGGAGCGCTTGAACGGCACATGAAATTCGAGGCCGGGACGACCGGAGAAATCGATCACGACTCGCGACAGCGCTTCATCCAGTGGCACGTATGAATGACCGTAGCGGCGTATGCCTTTTTTGTCACCTATTGCGCGGGCAAAGGCCTGTCCTAGTGTGATACCGACATCTTCCACCGTGTGGTGGGCATCGATGTGCAGATCACCCTTGGCTTCGATGTCGAGATCGATCAGGCCGTGGCGTGCGATCTGATCCAGCATGTGGTCAAGAAAAGGTACGCCGGTATTGAGCTTTTGCTGACCGGTACCGTCGAGATTGATCGCGACCCGGATCTGGGTCTCACTGGTGTCGCGAACGACTTCTGCTGTGCGTGGCATGGACATGATGAGTGGTGTCAGGAATTCAGGCTGGATTGCAGCGCCGCCAGAAAGAGCGCGTTTTCTGCCGGCGTGCTCACGGTCACCCGCAGACAATTCTCCAGCAGCGCATGCATTTTACCGACATTTTTCACCAGTACCTTCTGCACCAGCAGACGATCGAAGACCTGGGTACCGCTGAGACCGGGGCGTTCAACGCGCAGCAGAATGAAATTCGCCGCCGACGGAAACACATGAATACCCGGGATGGCTGACAATGCTGCCGAAAGAGAAGCACGCTCGCTGCAGATGGCCGATGCCTGCTGGTCAAGCACATCGCGATGTTCAAGCACGAAGCTGGCCGTCGCCTCGGTGAGCACATTGATGTTGTAAGGAGGGCGGACCTTGTCGAATTCGGCGAGCAAGGCGGGCGCAGCCGACATATAGCCGAGGCGAATACCCGCCAGACCCTGCTTTGAGATGGTACGCATGACGATCAGATTCTCGTGCTCGCTCAGGCGCGGCATGAAGGTGGTGCCCGCAAATGGCTGATAGGCCTCGTCAACAATCACCACGCCACTGTCACCAACGGCGCGCAGCACCGCCAGCATGGCATCGATGTCGAACAGATTGCCGGTCGGGTTGTTCGGGTAGGCCAGGTAGGTGATCGCGGGACGATGGGTACGAATGGCATCGAGCATGGCGTCCAGATCCAGCGTCAGATCGGATTTCAGCGGCACGCCAATGAACTCCATGCCAGCGAGCTGCGCCGACATCGCGTACATCACAAAACCCGGCAGCGGCGCCAGCACTTTGGCCCCCGGCGTCGCACAGGCCACCGAGACGATGCTGATCAACTCGTCCGAGCCATTACCCAGCACAACATCAAATCCTGGTGGCACGCCCAGCTGACTGCGAATCGCCGACTTCAGACCCGCATAGGACGGCACCGGGTAACGATTCAAGGCAACGGCAGCAAGCCGCTGAGCGAGTTCCTGCTGCAAGTCAGCGGGCAGCGTGTACGGATTTTCCATGGCATCGAGCTTGACCAGACCCGATGCATCCGGCACGTGATACGCGGAGAGCGCGCGCACATCGGCGCGAATGATGTTCTGAATCACGGACATGAAGCGCTCATTTCATCCGGAACTCGGCAGAACGTGCGTGGGCTTGCAGACCTTCACCATAGGCCAACTCGGCGGCGACGCGCCCCAGTGTTTGCGCACCGGCCTCGCTGACATGCAAGATCGACGAGCGCTTCTGAAAATCGTAGACACCCAAAGGCGACGAGAAACGTGCCGTGCGCGAAGTCGGCAGCACGTGGTTGGGGCCGGCACAGTAGTCGCCCAGTGACTCAGACGAGTAGCGTCCCAGGAACATCGCGCCTGCGTGCCGTATCTTGTCGGCCCAGCGCTTGGGATCCGCCGCCGAAATCTCCAGATGCTCGGCCGCGATCAGGTTGGCGATGTCGCAGGCTTCATCCATGTCGCGCACCTTGATCATCGCACCACGATTCGTGAGCGAGGTGCGAATCACGTCTTTGCGTGGCATGTCATCGAGCTGGCGATTGACGCTATCGGCCACGCGCGCCAGATAAGCGGCATCGGGACAAACCAGAATGGATTGCGCGAGTTCATCATGTTCTGCCTGCGAGAACAAATCCATCGCGACCCAGTCAGGATCGGTGCTGCCATCGGCCAGCACCAGAATTTCGGAAGGCCCGGCAATCATGTCGATGCCCACCACACCAAACACACGGCGCTTGGCTGCCGCGACATAGGCATTGCCCGGACCGACGATCTTGTCGACCTGAGGAATGGTATGCGTGCCATAAGCCAGTGCGGCCACAGCCTGCGCACCGCCTATCGTGAACACACGATCGACACCGGCAATTTCTGCGGCAGCCAGCACCAGCGGGTTTTGCACCCCATCGGGGGTGGGCACGACCATGATGACCTCGGCGACACCGGCGACTTTGGCGGGAATGGCATTCATTAGCACCGACGAGGGATAAGCGGCTTTACCGCCCGGGACGTAAATGCCAACACGGTCCAGCGGCGTGACTTTTTGTCCCAGCACGGTGCCATCGGCTTCGGTGAACGCAAAACCCTCCGAGCCGCAAGACTGCTTTTGACGCTCGTGATAGCTGCGCACGCGATCCGCAGCTTCTGTCAATGCAGCGCGTCGTTCGGGCGCAAGGCTCGCCAGTGCAGCCTGCAATGACGCGCGCGGAATCTCGAGCGCTGCCATGCTGGAGGCCGCGACATGATCGAAACGCTGTGTGTACTCAAGCACCGCTGCATCGCCGCGCTGCCGTACATCGGCAATGATGCTGGCAGCAGCACGATCGATGGCCTCGTCTTCCGACGCCTCGAAGGCAAGCACTGCCATCAGTCTGGCTTGAAAATCCTGGTCGGCAGAATCGAGCTGGCGTATGACGACGGACATGATTTTATTTTTCACGAAGCGATGCCTTGGCAAAGGCATCAATGATGGGTTGCAGTTTTTCGCGCTTGAGCTTGAGCGCGGCCTGATTCACGACCAGTCGCGATGAAATCTCCATGATCTGTTCCACCTCGACCAGATGATTGGCACGCAGCGTACTGCCGGTGGAGACCAGATCGACAATCGCGTCCGACAAGCCCACCAGTGGACCGAGCTCCATGGAACCATACAGCTTGATCAGATCCACATGCACACCCTTGGCAGCAAAGTGTTCGCGGGCGACCTGCACATATTTGGTTGCAACTCGCAATCGCGCACCCTGGCGGACGGCACTGGCGTAATCAAAACCTGCCTGTACTGCGACCGACATCCGGCATTTGGCGATCTGCAAATCAACCGGTTGATACAAGCCTTCTCCGCCATGCTCAAGCAATACATCTTTGCCCGCAACGCCAAAATCCGCCGCCCCGTATTGCACATAGGTCGGTACGTCAGACGCGCGCACGATGACCACGCGCAGCTGGGGATCGCTGGTGGGAAGAATGAGCTTGCGCGATTTCTCGGGGTCTTCGGTCACGTGTATGCCAGCCGCCTCGAGCAGCGGCAGAGTCTCGTCGAAGATGCGCCCCTTGGAAAGCGCCAGCGTGAGCATTTGGTTCATTATCGAATTCTCTGTATGTCTGCGCCAACCCCGGACAGCTTTACTTCCATGCGGTCATAACCGCGATCCAGATGATAGATCCTGTCGATCAGCGTCTGCCCCTCGGCGGCAAGGCCAGCGATCACCAGAGAAGCCGAGGCGCGCAGGTCAGTGGCCATTACCGGTGCACCGATCAAGCGAGGCACTCCCTGAACAACAGCGGTGTGGCCATCAATCTCGATCGCCGCGCCCAGACGGTTGAGTTCCTGCACATGCATGTAGCGATTTTCGAAGATGGTTTCGATGATGCGACTGCTGCCCTCGGCGATACAATCCAGCGCCATCACCTGCGCTTGCATATCGGTCGGAAAGCCCGGGTATTCCGTGGTGCGAAAACCTACGGCCTTCGGTCGACCCGCCATCTGTACGCGAATCCAATCCTCGCCCGAAGTCAGTATCGCGCCCGTCTCGCGCAATTTGTCCACAACAGCGTCGAGCAGATCGGCGCGCGTGTGACGCAGCACCACATCACCACCGGCCGCTGCGGCTGCACACAAAAAAGTACCCGTCTCGATTCGATCCGCAATCACCGCATGGCTCGCACCATGCAGCGCGGGCACACCGGTAATGATGAGCCTGTCGCTGCCTACGCCTTCAATCTTTGCACCCATCGCAACCAGCAGATTGGCAAGGTCGGTGACTTCCGGCTCGCGCGCCGCGTTTTCGAGTATGGTCTCGCCATCTGCGAGCGATGCCGCCATCATCAGATTTTCCGTCCCGGTGACGGTAATCATGTCGGTCACGATGCGAGTGCCTCGCAATTTTTTGGCACGTGCATGGATGTAACCTGCCTCGATCAGGATTTCGGCGCCCATCGCCTGCAAACCCTTGATGTGCTGATCCACCGGACGCGAACCAATCGCGCACCCACCCGGCAAAGAAACTTTGGCTTCACCGAAACGCGCCAGAAGCGGGCCCAGCACCAGAATCGATGCGCGCATGGTCTTGACCATTTCATACGGCGCTTCGGGGCTGTGAATATCCCGACCACACAATTCAAGGAGATCGCCTTTTTCTTCGATGGACAAGCCCATCTGCCGCAGCAACTTCTGCATCGTGGCGACATCCTGCAGCTTCGGCACATTGGCCAGTGCCAGTGTGTCGGACGTCAGCAGTCCTGCACACAGGATGGGCAAGGCAGCGTTCTTGGCGCCAGAGATGGCAATTTCACCGGACAGTCGTTTGCCACCCGTGATAAGAAGTTTGTCCATTAAGACTGATGTTCTTCCGGAGTGAGTGTTTTCATCGACAGCGCATGAATTTCCTCACGCATGCGGTCGCCCAGCGCAGCATAAACGAGCTGATGGCGCTGTATCAGTCGCTTGCCGGCAAAGGCGGGCGAAACAATCAATGCACTGAAGTGCTGGCCATCGCCTTCGACTTCCAGATGCGTGCACTCGAGACCGCTGGCGATGTAATTCTTGATGAGTTCAGGTGTGGGCAGCACGATTTTGCCTTTGCACAAAAATGAATGAGTGGGTATCAGTGACGAAGTTTGTAGCCTCGCTCGAGCAGTCTGATCGCCAAACCCGCGAGCAAAACCAGAAAGCTCACCACGATCATCAGACTGGTCGTGGGCGGCACGTCCGAGTGGCCAAAGAAACCATAACGGAAGCCATCGATCATATAAAAAAACGGGTTCGCATGCGACACAGCCAGCCAGAAAGGGGGCAGCGAGTGCACCGAGTAAAACACGCCGGCCAGAAAAGTCGCCGGCACGATCAGGAAGTTCTGAAAAGCAGCCAGCTGATCGAACTTTTCAGCCCAGATACCCGCCAGCAGCCCCATAGTGCCCAGAATGGCGGCGCCCAGCAGCGCAAACAACAGTATCCAGAGCGGCGCCACGAAGGACAGCTTTGCAAACCAGACGGTGATCAGGAACACACCTGCGCCGACGGCCAAGCCGCGCACCATCGCCGCCAGGACGTAAGCACTGTACAACTCCCAGTGCGACAGGGGGGTCAAGAGCACGAACACCAGATTTCCGGTGATCTTGGATTGAATCAGGGACGACGATGAATTCGCGAATGCATTTTGCAACACACTCATCATCACCAGACCCGGCACCAGAAACGCTGTATACGACACGCCGGGAAATACCTGCACATGCGCTTCCAGCACATGGCCAAAGATCAGCAAATACAACATGGCCGTCACGATAGGCGCCGTGAGCGTTTGCGTCGCCACTTTCCAGAAGCGCAGCAACTCTTTGTAAAACAGGGTCTGAAAGCCTGTCATGATGGTTTGCCCATGATCTGTATGAATACATCTTCAAGATCGGCCTGATGCAGCTGCAAATCTTCAAGCTTTGCGCCCGAGGTACGCAAAGCTGCCAGCATAGGTTCGACCTCGTCATGATGATTCACGCGCAAGGTGTATTGACCCTCTGGCGCCGCATTTTCAGGGTGGGAAACCAGGTGCGCAAGCGAAGGCGGCAGGCTGCCTTCGGCTAGGCGCACCACCAATTGAGATCCCGAGATACGGCGAATCAGCGCGGCGGTGGAATCCAGCGCCACCACCTTGCCAGCCTTGAGCATCGCGATGCGATTGCACAAAGCCTGCGCCTCTTCCAGATAATGCGTGGTCAGCACCACGGTATGACCTTCGCGATTGAGACGGCCGATGAAATTCCACAAGGTTTGACGCAATTCCACGTCGACACCTGCGGTCGGTTCATCGAGCATGATGACGGGCGGCTTGTGTACCAGCGCCTGCGCAACCAGCACGCGGCGCTTCATCCCGCCGGACAGGGAGCGCATATTGCTGTCGGCCTTGGACGTGAGATCGAGGTTGTGCATCACCTCATCAATCCAGGCATCGTTATCACGAATGCCGAAGTAACCAGACTGCATGCGCAGTGTTTCCCGCACTGTGAAGAAGGGATCGAATACCAACTCCTGCGGCACGACACCTATGCACTGGCGCGCACGACGGTAGTCAGAAACCACATCATGGCCATGAATGCTCACCCGACCTTCATCGGCGCGCGAGAGTCCGGCGATGATGGAAATCAGCGTCGTTTTGCCAGCACCGTTGGGGCCCAGCAAGCCAAAGAACTCGCCTTCGGCAATCTCTAGCGATACGCCGCCCAGCGCCTGCAGGGTGCCGAAGCGCTTTTTGACTTGATCAATCTGGATGGCGGCCATGGTGGCAGGAAAGGTGAAAATGCAACGCGCCGCCCAATGGCGGCGCAAAGTCCTTGATTATAGGGGATTTTCCGAGTGGTAACGGCAACTTGGCGGCAGGCCGAATAATTCTCCGGTTTGTCGCGAGGTGCTGCGGCCGTGCGGCGCTCTGCCTCGGTACATCAGGGGCTCGGCATTAGAGTTTCGGTCCCCAAGGTTTCTGGTTTGCTTGAGTCTTCGCTTGCGTACAGTTCAGCCTTCCAGCAACTCAGCAACACCGTACAAATTCGCGAGACTTCTCAGACCCGCAGGTGCGCCGGCAATGCGAAGGGAAAGACCTGCGGACTGCGCTGCCCGCCGCCACGCCAGCAAGGCTGCCACCGCGGCCGAATCAAAGCGCTCCAAACGCGACAGATCGATGTCAGTGGTACCGCCGCGAATCGCATCCAATCCCGGCTGCAAACCGCTGCCGGCATCCTGCATCGTCAATGAGATTGGGAAATACGCCATGCGTCAGCTTTTTCCTGCGGGTGGCTTTGGCGGAACCGCGGCCAGCCGGCGATTGCGATCGGCCAGAGTCTTGATCAGACCATCAATGCCGCCTTTGCTGATCTCGGCAGCGAAACTCCCTTTGTAGGTCTCCACCAGCCAGGCGCCGAGGATATTGACGTCAAAAATCTTCCAGCCATTCGCGGTTTTTTCGAGCCGATAATTAAGCTGCATGGCTTCACCGCGCGGCTGCACAACGCTGGTACGCACTTCGACTTCGGTGTCTTCCGGGTCTGCCCGCAAGGGTTTGAAATCCAATCGTTGATTGCGAATTTGGGTGATCGCACCAGAGTAGGTATGAATCAGAAGCAATCGGAACTCGTTGGTCAAGGCTGCTTGTTGTTCTGGCGTAGCCTCGCGCCAGAAACGGCCCGAGGCCATTGCCGTCATGCGCTGAAAATTAACGTGGGGAATAATTTTGGATTGCACCACTTCCATGATGCGCTGCTGATTGCCGGCCTGTATTTGCTGATCGGTTTTCGCCAGCTCAAGAATTTCCTGGCTGATCCGCTTAACCAGAGCGTCTGGCGCTTCCTGCTGCGCGCTGGCACTGGCAGCGATGAAGAGAAAAAGCAGGGCGAAATGGGCGGGAAGTGTTTTAAAAAATTTCATAACTTATTGACAATGTCGGGATTGAAAGCCCATCGGCGCTAAGGGACCTGAGCAGATGATAACCAATGCAATCACGAATCGCCAAAAACCGTTACGGCCGCAACACAACGCCCGGGACTACCTAGTCTGACTTGCCATCTCTGACGCGGCTCTCGCGCCGCTGCAAATAAGCATCGCGAACGAACAGATAAGGGTCCAGCGCCGCATCTTCCATCATGTGGGTGGACTCCAGTAAGGCCGCACGATCATCTACCAGACGCAGCGCTCTGGCGCTGTTCTCCGCGCGCACTGGGTCGATCTGATTGACCGGGTCTGCATACATATCCAAAGGCTTGGCGAGGCCGTCACGAACCGTGCTCGCGCCAAAAATCGGCAAGACCAGATAGGGGCCCGATTTCACACCCCATACACCCAGCGTCTGACCAAAATCTTCGTCATGCTGAGCCAGACCCACCGGTGTGGCCACATCAATCAATCCGACAATGCCGAAGGTCGAGTTCAGTACTACGCGCGCCACATCGCTGGTGCCTTCGCGCGGTTTTCCTTGCAGGTAGTTGTTCACCGCAGTCCAGACATCGCCGATATTGCCGAAAAAATTACCAATAGCAGTGCGGATCAACTCCGGAATCACTCGCGCATAACCCGTTGCTACCGGCTTGAGTACTTTGTCATCAACGGTCTTGTTAAAACTGAACATCGCGCGGTTGTAGCGTTCGAATGGATCGCGCGAATCCGCTGTGGAGCCCGGCGGTATGCTGGCACACGCGGTGAGCACGAGCGTCATCAGCGCAATAGTCACCCATCGCACGATGGTCTTGGACGTGTTCATTTGTTTTTTCCCTCACTGCTGCTGTCAGCCGCCTTGCTGAACAAGAACTGACTGATCAGATTCTCCAGCACGATGGCTGACTGAGTGCTCTTGATGCGATCACCCTCTGCAAAATTTTTCTCGTCACCACCTGGCTCGATACCGATGTACTGCTCACCCAGCAAACCCGAGGTCAAAATCTTTGCCGAACTGTCTTTGGGAAATTGAACCTCCGATTGGAGGCGCAGCGTCACCTGTGCCTGAAAGGTCTTGTCATTGAAGGCAATGGACTCCACACGCCCCACCACCACCCCGGCACTCTTGACCGGTGCGCGGGGCTTGAGGCCGCCGATATTGTCAAAACGCGCGATGAGGGTGTAGCTTGGCCCGAAACTCATGGAGCTCATGTTGCCCACTTTGAGTGCGAGGAACATCACCGCGAGCGCGCCCAGCAGCACGAACAGTCCCACCCAGATATCGAGAGATTTGCGTTGCATCTTTGCCTCAGGAAAACATCAGCGCAGTCAGCAGGAAATCCAGCCAAAGCACCATCAATGAACCAATCACGACCGTACGCGTGGTGGCGCGCGCCACGCCCTCGGGGGTCGGCGCTGCGCAGTAGCCCTCGTAGAGCGCGATATAGGTCACCGCCACCCCGAATACGGCACTTTTTATCACGCCGTTGGCCACGTCCGCCCACACATCCACACCCGACTGCATCTGGGACCAGAAAGCGCCCTCATCCACACCAATCAGCCGCACACCCACAATATAACCGCCCAGCACACCCACAGCACTGAAAATGGCAGCCAGCACCGGCATCGCTATCACGCCAGCGAGGAAACGCGGCGCCAGTACCCGACGCATGGGATCGACCGCCATCATCTCCATGGCACTCAGCTGCTCGGTGGCTTTCATCAAACCGATCTCGGCCGTCAGCGAAGTGCCGGCACGGCCGGCGAACAGCAAGGCGGTGACGACCGGGCCAAGTTCACGAATCAGTGACAAGGCAACCAGCAAACCCAGCGCCTGCTCGGAGCCATATTTGTTGAGCGTGTAATAACCCTGCAAGCCCAGCACAAAACCGACAAACAAACCCGACACCGCAATGATCACCAGCGAATAGTTGCCGATGAAATGCACCTGATCGCTGACGAGCCGCGGCCTGCGCCACAGCGAACCCGTAGCAATGACGAGGTCAAGAAATGTGCGCGCCGACACTCCCAGTGCAGCAAGACCGAGCCGCACGCGGCTGCCGATGTGCGCCAGTCCGTCCAGCATCATGATCGCCCTGCCACACCCAGCTGCTCAGCGATTGAGCGCCCGGGGTAATGAAAAGGCACCGGACCATCGGCCTGGGCATGAACGAATTGCTTCACATAAGGGTCGTCCGAGGCCATCATGTCCGTCGGTGTGCCATGAGCGACGATGCGGCCCTGCGAGAGGAAGTAAACATAATCGGCAATCATGAAGGATTCATGCACATCATGAGAGACGAGAATGGAGGTCGACCCCAGCGCATCATTGAGCTTGCGTATCAGGTTGGCAATCACGCCCATGGAAATCGGATCAAGGCCGGCAAAGGGTTCGTCGTACATGATCAGCTGCGGATCCAGCGCCACCGCTCTAGCGAGAGCCACGCGTCTGGCCATGCCACCCGAAATCTCGGCGGGCTTGAGTAGAGCAGCATTCGAAAGCCCCACCGCATGGAGCTTGAGCAGCACCAGATCGCGAATCATCTCCTCAGGCAGGGAGGTATTTTCGCGCAAGGGAAAAGCAACGTTGTCGAAGACCGAGAGATCGGTAAAAAGTGCGCCGTGCTGAAACAGCATGCCCATGCGACGGCGCATGCGATACAAACCATCCAGGCTGAGCGCAGACACCTGCTGACCCTCGACCATGACGCTGCCCGACTGTGGACGCAACTGACCGCCGATCAAACGCAGCACCGTGGTCTTGCCAGAGCCTGAGCCCCCCATGATCGCAATCACTTTCCCGCGCGGGAACTGCATGGTCAGACCGGACAGTATCAGCCGGTCGCCATAGCCGAAGTGCAGATCATGAATATCGACGAGATTGGGCACGAGGACGTAAAAGTGAGATGGGACGAGGATTGTAGTGCAAGCCAGACAATTTCTGGTCGCAATTCAACCGTCCCGAAGAATAACATTGCAAAAAGCAAAAATGCCCGCAAGCGGGCATTCAGCATCACCGCCGTCACAACCTGTCAGCGCGGCAGGACGGAAGCACCCATCAGGAACTCATCCACAGCGCATGCGCACTGTCGACCTTCGCGTATGGCCCACACCACCAGTGACTGACCGCGGCGCATGTCACCGGCAGCAAACACCTGGGGATCGGAGGTCTGATAACAGCCCTCGCCATCGGTAGTGGCCTTGGCATTGCCACGCGCGTCCTTTTCAATACCGAAAGCGCCGATGATGGTGCTCACGGGCGAGACGAAGCCCATGGCCAGCAGAACCAGATCGGCCTTGAGCTCGAACTCCGAGCCTGGCACTTCCTGCATCTTGCCATCCTTCCACTCCACGCGAGCGGCGATCAGTTTTTCAACTTTACCGTTCTTGCCTTCGAGACGTTTGGTCGCCACCGCCCAATCGCGCTCGCAGCCTTCTTCATGCGACGAGGATGTGCGCAGCTTGGTGGGCCAGTAAGGCCAGACCAGCGGCTTGTTCTCGACTTCAGGTGGCTGAGGCAGCAATTCGAACTGAATGACCGAAGCCGCGCCATGACGATTGGAAGTACCGACGCAATCCGAACCGGTATCGCCGCCGCCAATCACCACCACATGTTTACCAGTGGCCATGATCTGTTCCTTGAGCTTGTCGCCCGCATTCACGCGATTTTGCTGCGGCAGGAATTCCATTGCGTAATGAACGCCCTGCAGCTCGCGGCCGGGCACCGGCAAATCGCGTGGCACTTCAGCACCACCTGCGATGATGACGGCATCGAATTCTTTTTTCAGCTGCTCAGGGGATACGGTTTCCTTGGCGAGATTCATGATCTCGGCCGGGAAATCCTTGCCAACCAGAACACCCGTGCGGAAAGTGACGCCCTCGGCCTGCATCTGCTCAACACGGCGGTCGATGTGCGACTTTTCCATCTTGAAGTCGGGAATGCCATAACGCAGCAGACCACCGACGCGGTCGTTCTTCTCGAACACCGTGACGTCGTGGCCCACGCGCGCGAGCTGCTGCGCGGCTGCCATGCCTGCAGGACCGGAACCTACAACGGCCACTTTCTTGCCGGTTTTGGCTGTCGCCGGTTGCGGAATGACCCAACCGTTTTCCCAACCTTTGTCGATGATGAAGTGCTCGATGGACTTGATGCCCACCGGATCATTGTTGATACCGAGCGTGCAGGCAGCTTCGCAGGGCGCAGGGCAGATGCGGCCCGTGAACTCGGGAAAATTGTTGGTGGAGTGCAGCGTCTCTAGCGCCTCGCGGTAATTGCCGTTGTAAACGAGATCATTCCAGTCGGGGATGATGTTGTTGACCGGGCAGCCGCTGTTGCAAAAGGGGATGCCGCAATCCATGCAACGCGCACCCTGCACCTTGGCGTCGGCATCCGACAAATGCAGCAAGAATTCCTTGTAATGCTTGGTTCGTGACTGCGGTGCTTCACTCGCCTCTTGCAGCCGCTGATACTCCAGAAAACCGGTGACTTTTCCCATAACGTTCTCGCAATTCTTTGGTTCAGTTGCCGGCGATGCACAAGGACATCGCCGGTTTTCTCATGACGGTCAGACGGCGGCTTTCTCTTTGGCCTTGCCTGATTTCGCCGCAAACATTTCGCCCAGTGCGCGCTTGTATTCGGTCGGGAAGACCTTCACAAACTTGGCGCGAGCTGTACTCCATTCATCGAGCAAGATGCGCGCGCGTGTACTGCCCGTGTGCTTGAAGTGGCGCTCGATCAGAGCTTTGAGCATGACCTCATCGGTCTGACGCTCACCATTGCGCGCAAGACTATGCCAGGCAGACTGTGCAACCGTAGACTCCTGCTCGGATGCCGACAATACGGGCTCGAGCGTGACCATCGCAGGATTGCATTTCTGGGCAAAGCTGCCATCTTCGTCGTACACATAAGCGATACCGCCGGACATACCCGCAGCGAAATTGCGCCCCGTTGCGCCGAGTACCACCACAGTGCCGCCAGTCATGTATTCGCATCCATGGTCACCGGTACCCTCGACAACGGTCACTGCACCTGAATTGCGAACGGCAAAACGCTCGCCCGCGACGCCATTGAAGAAAGCCTCACCGGCAATTGCACCGTACAGCACAGTGTTGCCAATGATGATGTTGTCGACCGCACGGCCGCGGAACTCTGTATTGGGACGCACGATGATGCGGCCACCGGAAAGACCTTTGCCGACATAGTCATTGCCTTCGCCGACCAGATCCAGCGTAACGCCGTGCGCCAGAAACGCGCCGCACGACTGGCCTGCGGTGCCCTGCAGCTGAATGTGGATAGTGTCATCCGGCAGACCCTCGTGACCATATTTCTTGGCGACTTCGCCGGAGAGCATTGCGCCAACCGTGCGATTGAGGTTTTTGATCGGAGAGATGAACGACACCTTCTCACCACGCTCGATCGCTGGCTTGGCCTGTGCGATCAGTTTGTGATCAAGCGCCTTGTCCAGACCATGGTCTTGCGTCAGCACCTGATAACGCGGCTCATTGTCGGTCATCTCCGGCATGTAGAAAATCTTGCTGAAGTCCAGACCCTTGGCCTTCCAGTGGCTAATCGCGCGAGACTTGTCGAGGAGATCGGCACGACCAATCAGCTCGTCGAAGTTGCGAATACCGAGCTGGGCCATGATCTGACGCGCTTCTTCGGCAACAAAGAAGAAATAATTCACGACATGCTCAGGCTTGCCCTGGAACTTGGCGCGCAACACCGGATCCTGAGTTGCCACACCCACTGGGCAAGTATTGAGGTGGCATTTGCGCATCATGATGCAGCCTTCCACCACCAGCGGCGCAGTCGCAAAACCGAATTCATCCGCGCCGAGCAGCGCACCGATCACAACATCACGACCCGTCTTGACCTGACCATCAGTCTGTACGCGAATACGGCTGCGCAATCCATTGAGTACCAGCGTCTGCTGCGTTTCAGCCAGACCGAGTTCCCATGGCGTGCCCGCATGCTTGATCGATGACAGCGGCGATGCACCTGTACCACCATCATGACCGGCGATTACCACGTGATCTGCTTTGGCTTTAGCCACGCCGGCAGCGACCGTGCCGACGCCAACTTCAGAGACGAGCTTGACGGAAATGGCCGCAGAAGGATTGACGTTCTTGAGATCGTGAATCAGCTGTGCAAGATCTTCGATAGAGTAAATATCGTGATGCGGCGGTGGCGAAATCAGGCCGACACCTGGCACAGAGAACCGGAGTTTGGCGATGTACTCCGAAACCTTGTGGCCCGGTAGCTGACCACCCTCACCGGGCTTGGCGCCTTGCGCCATCTTGATTTGAATTTGTTCCGCCGAGGTCAGGTATTCGGTGGTCACACCAAAGCGACCCGAAGCCACTTGTTTGATCTTGGAACGCAGCGAATCGCCTTCGAGCAAGGGCAGATCGACTTCGACACGCTCTTGACCAATGATAGAGGCCAGCGTATCGCCCTTCTTGATCGGTATGCCGCGCAATTCGTTGCGGTAGCGGTTTTCATCCTCGCCACCCTCGCCGGTATTGGACTTGCCGCCAATGCGGTTCATCGCAATCGCCAGCGTGGCATGCGCTTCGGTTGAAATTGAGCCAAGCGACATTGCGCCGGTTGCGAAACGCTTCACGATCTCGCTGGCGGGTTCGACTTCTTCGAGCGGTATCGCATTGCTTGGATCAATACGGAATTCAAACAGACCTCGCAGTGTCATGTGACGCTTGGACTGATCGTTGATGATTTGCGCGTATTCCTTGTAGGTGCTGAAATTGTTGGCGCGCGTCGAGTGCTGCAGCTTGGCAATCGCATCCGGCGTCCACATATGCTCTTCGCCACGCACGCGGAACGCGTACTCGCCACCCGCGTCCAGTGCATGGGCCAGCACAGGATCGTTTCCGAAGGCAAGCTGATGCAGCCGCAAAGCTTCTTCGGCCACTTCGAAGACACCGATGCCTTCGACGTTGGAAGCCGTGCCTTTGAAATATTTTTCGATCAGCGATTTGTTGAGACCGATTGCTTCAAAAATCTGAGCACCGCAATACGACATGTAAGTCGAAATGCCCATTTTTGAGAATACCTTCAGCAGACCTTTGCCGACCGCTTTCTGGAAATTGTAGATTGCTTTTTCGGGCGACAGATCACCAGGCAGCCCTTTGGCCATCTCGACCAGCGTATCCATTGCGAGGTAGGGATGGATAGCCTCGGCGCCATAACCCGCAAGCAGCGCGAAATGATGCGTTTCGCGAGCGGAACCCGTTTCGACCACCAAACCGGTGGAGGTACGCAAACCTTTGCTGACCAAATGCTGGTGAATGGCCGACGTCGCCAACAGCGCAGGGATGGCGACATTGTCGGCATCGACCTTGCGATCGGAAACGATCAGGATGTTATGGCCCGAACGCACGGCATCAACCGCCTGCGCGCATAGTGAAGCAAGACGGGCCTCAACGCCTTCTTTGCCCCAGGCAGCGGGGTAGCAGATATCCAGCTCATACGATCTGAACTTGCCGCCCGTGTGTTCGCTGATATTGCGCAAGCGCGTGATGTCCTTGTAGTCAAGGATGGGCTGCGCCACTTCGAGACGCATCGGCGGGTTGATGTTATTGGTGTCCAAGAGATTCGGCTTTGGACCGATGAAGGACACCAGCGACATCACCATCGCTTCACGAATCGGATCAATCGGCGGATTGGTCACCTGTGCAAACAACTGCTTGAAGTAGTTGTA
>JBDKLM010000018.1:0-34775 GCA_039806005.1 Pseudomonadota bacterium | reverse complement strand
CTGAATATCTCCCCTCGTACCGTCGGTACGCATCTCTACAACGTCAAGCAGAAACTCGGCGTTGCCAACCAGGCTGAGCTCACTCTGATCGCCGTGCGACATGGATTGATTGAGTTGTAGTCAATCGGTGCTTGAGGCTTAGTATCTCAAGTATGCATCTTTACCATTTCAAAAATTGTCTCTCACGTTAGTATCGAGTTTATTTTCTTGAGAATTTCTTGCATCTATTTTCCGCTGCTCAGTCCAGCTCTCGCTTGAGTAGAGTTCGTGATGTCGTCAGGCAATCTTTGATGCCGAGGTATTTATGGTGCCTAAAATTTTCGACAGACGTGTAGATCCAAACGACATTTCTGCGGAGTCTGAAGATATTAGGTATTTAACGCTGAAAAATAAAATTCATTTTGACCGAGAAAAAGGCCGACTATTGATAAGTCCGTGTCTCTATATTCGAGAAAAAAAACAAAAAAAATATTCAGATCTAATCGATGTGCTATTGAAAAAAATTGACGAATTCGTAAACCGATATCAAGAATGGCAGGCAAAAGAATGGTTTGTTGAGTTCGTGGACAAAAATTTCGAGAAAAATAAAAAAACAATCGATCTGATTAATTCCGTAAAAAACAATGGAAGGGTTTCTTCCTCAGATTTTTTGAAAGTATTTATAGAAAAAGAACATAGAATTTTGTCATCGTCGGACGATATCAATTTGGATGGCTCATTAAGAAGTCGATATTCAGTTGAAGACAAGAAAAAAATTATTAATAAAATTATATTTGATGATTTCAGTGATAAAGGATTTTGTGATGATGAGATTGAAGCGTTTTTAAATTATTTTTATTTTGGTGATGCTTCATGGGTCCCTGGATCATTCGATAATGTAGTGAAATTTTTAAATCATTATGCTGTCTTAGATAAATCTGATTTTTCTGTATTTGGCATTAATTCTTTAAATAAAAAAGTAGAGGCGATGCAGAAGGAAGCTAAAGATTTTCAGCTAAGGCAAGAGCAAAATTTAAAAATAAAGGCGCGTGGAAGGTCAATTCTTATCGGTGATGGCAATGATGAAATTAATTGCTCAAGAAAAGATTTGTATGAGGTTTTGGAAGAGCGGTGGTGTTGCTCTTACCCTCCCATTAATTCTGATGTTCTAAAAGGCTCTGCCGTGGGAAATTACTTAAAAATAGATTTTCTTCGTTATCTGAAAGAGTCAGTGAAAAATCCGGATGAAAAATTTTTGAAAAATTTGATATATTTTCCACAAGCTGTTCAAGCAATGCCGCTGCTTTATGGCTTCCCTGAAGATATAAAAAATCCTGAGCTAAAAAAAATGTTTGAGTTGATCGTTGACGAGTTGAGGGAGTTGGGCCGGCAAGCGAAGGTGGATGAATCAAAAAATTTTGAATTCGATAATGATTTGATGAAGAGAATAATGGGGAATATTCTCGCAAAATATAGCTTGAGAAATAAAAACTTAAATTTGGTTTCTTTTCCTGGAATGATGAAATATGTAAATTTCGGAGTTAGGGAAATTACTGACGAGAATGTAAAATTATTTGAAGAAGCTGCCACGGTAAATATTGAAGAGGTGGCAATTATCATGAAATTTTCTGAGGTTGAAATTCAGATTTTTAATAAATTTATTGAAAAATTAAAAAATGATTTGAGAGGCGCCAAGTCTGCGCTGAATCTTTAGTGAGCGATTGCCCATTTCTATTGTTTTGGGAGATCTGGCCAAGACGATAATTCGGTGCTGGTCAGGATTTCATGCCGCAGATTTTTATGCGGTTTTGCGCTCTGGCCGACCGTTTCTGGGCGGCTCGTTGCATCCTTAGGTATCATGTCTGCAAAATAATATCCAAATAGGCAGACAAGATGCACTTCACCAAGGCAGTCAATATCGCTGATCTGCGCGAGATCGCGCGGAGCAAGCTTCCGCGCTCTGTATTCGGGTTTATCGATGGTGGCGCCCACGACGAGCGTACCCTGCGTGCCAATGAGGCTGATCTTGCCGGGCTGCGTTTTGCGCCGCGGGTCATGGTGGACGTCAGTCAGAGAAAACAGTCGGTCGAGATACTGGGCGAATCACTCAGTTCACCCATGATTCTGGGGCCGACCGGTCTGGCAGGGTTGTTGTGGCCAGAGGGTGACCTCCACATCGCCCGTGCGACGGCGACCACCGGTGTGGGTTTTTGTCAGTCCACCAATTCCAATTGCAGCATCGAACAACTGGCGCAGCGCGGGCGCAAGGATTTCTGGTTTCAGCTGTACATCCAGAAGGATAGGGGCATGACCGATGCGCTGATACAGCGCGCCTGGGATGCCGGCTCGCGCGTGCTTGTGGTGACCGTTGATTTGCCTCTGCAGGGGCCGCGCGAGCGTGATATTCACAATGGCTTCACAGTGCCGCCGCGCATAGGGCTCGATAATATTTTTGACTATGCGAGCAAACTGGGTTGGTTACTGCGATTGGCCAGCGGCCCGCGTTTCACCTTCGGCAATCTCGATAATCCCGATGCACCAACGCAAAAGCTGGTCTCGCTGACGCAGCACATCAGCGCGTCGTTTGATGCGTCCGTCAACTGGAAAGATCTGGAGTGGCTACGTCAGCGCTGGCAGGGGCGAATTGCAGTCAAAGGCATCCTGCGCGCAGATGATGCAGTGCGTGCGATGTCGCATGGCGCTGATGCGGTCATGGTCTCCAACCATGGGGGTCGACAGCTCGATGGTGTGCCCTCCGCAGCGGCCGCTTTGCCTGCGATTGTTGATGCAGTCAATGGCAAGATGCAGGTGCTGATGGATGGTGGCATCCGTCGTGGCGGCGATATCGTCAAGGCGCTGGCACTGGGGGCCGACGCCTGTTTGATTGGTCGCGCGGGTTTGTATGGACTTGCCAGTGGCGGACAGGCCGGTGTTGAAAAAGCGATCGCGCTGCTTAAAAAAGAGATCGATATCACCCTGGCGCTGCTGGGCGTGCCCGATATAGCTAATCTGGATCGCTCCGCGCTGTTTGAACAAGCATAGCGGAAGTGTTGATGCACTTGTACCTACCGCAGCAGATGCACGCGCATCGCTATCCCGGCGATTGCCAGCATCAGTAGTCCCGTAAAAGCGAGGGCAGCCTGCAGTCCCAGCCATTGCGCAATACCGCCCAGCAGTGGCGGCCCGATCACGCTGCCGATATACGTCATGGTTGCCACGCCTGCAATCGCCATCGCACCTTGCTGACCGGCCGCACTGAACACAAACGGAAACACCAGCGCCATTCCCAGTCCGGCAATGGCGAAACCACTCACCGCGATCAGGGTGGCGCTTGCAAATACCGCCAGATAGATGCCGACGGCGGCGAGGAGCGCGCCACCGCAAATCAGACCTTGGGCACCCATCGCAGCCTTGAGGCGATCGCCATGAAAGCGCGAGAGCAGCATCATGGCAGAGAAGGCCGCCAGTGACAGCGGTGCCAAGCTTATCGAAGCGCCCAACTGGTCTGCCATGAACACGCCACTCCAGTTGGCGATACTGCCTTCGGCCATCGCAGCCAGACATCCCAGCATGCCCAGCAGAGCGATGTCGCCACGCGGTAGTACAAACGCCGGCCTTCTGGTTTTTAGCTTATCGCTCACAACATCTACGCTCAGTCTGCGAACCCCGAGCCAGAGCAGCAGCGCACAGGGCAATATAAGCAAGCTGAAGTGCTGTATCGGTGAAAACTGCAACCACGCCATGCCACTACCCACCATCACACCAGCCAACCCACCGGCACAGGCGCAGGCATGCAGACCCGCCATCAGCGATCGCGCGTGCAAATTTTCCTGGCGGGCGGCAGCTGCATTCATGTTGATATCAAAAGTGCTCGCACTCGCACCCAGAAGAAAAACCGCGAGCATTAGCAGCGGCAAGTTGGGTGCCAAGCCAATCAAAAGCAACAATATGAGCAAGGCCAGACCTGTGGTGAGAAGTTTTGTGCGCTGACTTATGCATGCTCCAAAGTGTTGGGATGCTCGCGCAGACAAAGCCGATGACAACGCCGCCCCGAGCCCGCTGCATAACAGTACGATGGATAGCTCACCAACCGAGAGTTGCAAGGCATCGCGCAGCGCCGGGATGCGACCAGCCCAGGAACCCATGATCACGCCGAAGCACGCAAACAACGACGACAGCGCCTGAACTTGCGGCATTGTCTTATTGGCTGATGGTGCTATGAGGTTGCGGGATTGCAGGCAGGGTGTGGGTTGCATTAACAGGGCTCGGTGATTGCAGCAGGGAACTCAGCTTTGTGCATGATTCACAGAAATAGTTTCCTTGAAGAAGAAAAACTCCCGTGTTGGCGGCCATATGCAGGGCGTACGGGTCGCTCCCATAGTCCGGATAGCGTTCACTGAGCAGACAAGAAAATCAGTGTTTCTGGTAGTGATCAGGCCAATGTCGTTCGGCACGTCGGGAGTGACAAGCGCAGGTCAAAGTTGGACAAGAAGCAATTTTTTGAGATGACGCAAATGTATTTTGAGATTCTCAATTAGCCTTCTTTTATTCCAATGTTCGAGCCCTTAATGAAAGGTCCTCACACTCACTACGATAATCTGAAGGTGGCGCGCAACGCACCACCTGAGGTGATTCGGGCTGCTTACAAAATTCTGTGCCAGCAATTTCATCCCGACCGGCACGGCGGGCATCCCAAAGCGACCCAGACCTTCCAGCTCATTACTGCTGCGTATGAAGTGTTGTCCGATCCGGGCAAGCGTCGACAGCATGACGAATGGATCGCCAAGGCAGAGGCGCGCGAGCGGGCGCGTCAGGCCGAGCGAACTTCGCCACGCTGGAACGGTCAGGAGCGACGCCGGGCACCGCCAGCAAGACCCCCGACCAAGGCAGCACATCGTCTGCGGCCTGTACTTCATCCCACACGCAGTGGCATCCTGCAGTGGATGCCCCATCAGCCGCGTGCATTGGCTTTATGGGCATCGATTGCCCTGACAGGCATCGTTCTTGTGCTCATCTTTCATCTCTGAGCGCACTACAGAGTTTTTCTACCGATGCGTCGGCTACGACTACTTGGCATGAGAGACCGCCGACATTGGCGTCGGTTATAGTTACGCTTCATTCAAAACAATAAGGCGTGACACGCATGGCCAACGAGGCAAGCGTCGTGCTGCCCGCACTAGTGCGCATGGGACTGGCAGCAGCCGAGGACAATCCCGAGATCGTGCCCCTGACCGGTGGCGTCTCTTCTCTCATCGTGCGCGTTGAAACGCGTCACGGTCCTTTGTGTATCAAACAAGCCCTGCCTGAACTCAAAGTCGCCTCTCACTGGAGTGCGCCGCTGGCGCGCAATCATGCCGAGCTGGCCTGGATACGCGAGGTTGCACAGACATTACCGGACGCCGTACCTCGGATTCTGGGTGAGGATGCGCAGTCATATTGTTTCGCGATGCAGTGGCTCGCCCCCGAGCAGCACCCGGTCTGGAAAATACAGCTGCGCGATGGTCACGTCAGCTCGGAGTTTGCGGCGCAGGTAGCGCGTCGACTGGTACTGATTCATGCAGCGACCGCAAGCAAGCCCGCGCTGGCCGAGCGCTTCGCCTATGACCGGAATTTTTTCGAGCTGCGACTCGATCCTTATTTCGGTGCGACTGCGAAAGTGCATACGGACTGTGCATCACGGTTGCAGGCATTGATTGAACAGACAGCGAGTCATCGCATTACGCTGATTCATGGCGATATCAGCCCGAAAAATATTCTCGCCGGACCCACAGGTCCGATTTTTCTTGATGCAGAGTGCGCGGTCTATGGTGATCCCGCGTTTGATGCCGCTTTTTGCTTGACGCACTTGATCGCCAAATGCCTTTGGCGTCCCGCATCGACGGAGGATTATCTGGCTTGCTTTGACACCTTCGCGAGCCACTACCTTGCCGGCGTGACCTGGGAAAAAGTCGAAGCCATCGAGGCGCGTACGGCGACCTTACTCGCTGCTATCTTGCTGGCGCGCGTAGACGGCAAATCGCCATTGGAATATCTGACCGAATCCGACCGAGCGCAGCTGCGTGCCTTTGCACGACGCTGGGTATTGTCACCCCCAACCAGGCTCGCTGATCTGCGCGCCGCATGGAAAGAGGAACTTGCTGCATGAGTACGCGAATTCAATCACTGCAGGCACGACGTATTTGGGATTCACGCGGTCGGCCTACTGTGGAAGTGGATGTTTATCTGGAAGATGGTGCAATGGGCCGCGGTATCGCGCCTGCCGGTGCTTCCACTGGCAGTCACGAAGCGATCGAATTGCGTGATGGTGGTACGAGTTTTGGTGGCTACGATGTGCAGCAGGCTTTGTCGAATGTGGTGCGCGAGATTGCACCCGCCATCATCGGTATTGATGCACTCGACCAGCGCGCGGTGGATAACACCCTTATCGCATTGGACGGTACATCGAATAAAGCGCGTCTGGGTGGTAATGCACTGATCGCGACCTCCATGGCTGTCTTGCATGCAGCGGCAGCTTCGCAGCGCTTGCCCTTGTGGCGCTATCTTCTGAACACGACCGCTGCTACCGATAACCAACCGGTGATCTTGCCGCTGCCGGAAATTCAAATTTTTGGTGGCGGTGCGCACGCCGGTCGGCGGATTGATATTCAGGATTTACTCGTCATGCCCGTGGGTGCCAAGAGCATGGCCGAGGCGTTGGCGATGGTCGCCGAGGTCTATCGCTCTGCCGGTGATCTGATGGCCGATGCAGGTCGTCGTGCAGGCGTTGCCGATGAGGGAGGCTGGTGGCCCGATTTTGCGAATAATGAAGAGGCGCTGCAAATGCTCACCCGCGCGATCGAGAAGGCAGGTTATCGCCATGGTGAGGTGATGATTTCGCTGGATATTGCAGCCTCAGAATTTGGCAGCGGCGGTGTGTATCGTCCGGGTCTGGAGAAGCGTGCCTATGACACTGGTGAGTGGATCGAGGTATTGCTGCACTGGCTGGCGACGTATCCGATTCTGTCCATCGAAGATCCGGTGGCCGAAGACGATACCGCCGGCATGATTGCCTTTACGGCAGCGGCGGGTCACAAGGTGCAGATCATTGGTGATGATTATCTGGTGACCAATGCCGCACGCGTACGCGATGCAGCAGCGCAGAAAGCCTGCAATGCGGTACTCATCAAACCCAATCAGGCAGGCACCATCAGTGAAACATTCGATGCACTGCAGGCGGCCAAGGCCTGTGGTTTTTCAACCATTGTGTCTGCACGTTCTGGTGAGTCGGAAGATGTGATGATTTCGCACTTGTCGGTAGGCTGGAATGCCGGACAACTCAAAGTGGGGTCATTTGCGCGCTCGGAGCGTATGGCGAAGTGGAATGAGTTGCTGCGAATTGAGGAAGCGCTGTGTGCGCAAGCCAGTTATGCGGGTGCAGCCGTACTACCTATCAAGAGCGCAGCGCGCGCTTGAGCAATTTGCCATTGGCGTTTCGGGGTAAGGGACCCTGAGTCAACACCACTTGCTCGGGGACTTTGTAATCAGCGAGTCGCGCAGCGCAATGGGCTCGCACCATATCCGCAGTCAGCGTTTTATCGGTCGTGTACAAGTAAGCATGCACGCGCTCGCCGAGCACGGGGCAGGGATGGCCAACCACGGCAGCCTCGACCACACCGGGAACGGACATCAGGACGTTTTCCACTTGAACTGAATAAATCTTGAAACCGCCACGGTTGATCATGTCCTTGATGCGATCGAAGATGCGTACCAGTCCCTGTTCATCAATCGAGCCAATGTCGCCGGAGCGCCAGCAGCCTTCGGCAAAACCTTTGGCGGTGGCTTCCGGGTTATCCCAGTAGCCGGGCACGACCATAGGACCGCCTATCCACAACTCACCGGATTCGCCGGTCGGGACCGGCTGGCCTTCGTCGTTCATGACGCGAATCGTGGCGCAGGGAACCGCAATGCCAACGCTATCATTGTGAATCGCAGAGAGCCCAAGTGGCATGATGGTCGCAGGCGAGGTGACCTCGGTGGAGCCGTAGCAGTTCACCAGCGTGAGTCCGGGTGCCGCTTCGGCCAGTGCCTGCACGGTGGGCACGGGCATGGGTGCGCCACCATAGCCGCCGACACGCCAGTGGCTCAGATCCAGTGTGCGAAATTCTGCTTGCATCAGACACAGCTGATACATCGCCGGTACCATCAGCGAGTAGGTGATGCGCTCGCGCGCTGCGAGTTGAACAAAAGACGCTGCCTTGAATTCAGGCACGATCACCAGTGTGCCTGCGACATGGACCATCAACGCAATCAGTGCAATCAGACCCGTCACATGACTGGCCGGCACGGCCAGTGCGGCACGATCTTCGTGCCCGAGTTTCAGTGCAATCTCAAAGTGAATCACCGAATGCGCAATATTGAAATGCGTGAGCATCGCGCCCTTGGGATTGCCGGTGGTACCCGAGGTATACAGAATGCAGGCACAGGCTTCTTCATCCACGGTTGCAGGCGGAATGGCGGGCCCGTTGAGAGCGGCGAGCGTATCGCCTTTGATACCCGTAGAAATGCGCAGCCGAAGGGCAGGCGCCGTGGCACTACCTGGCACGCGATCGGCGAGATCGTCATCAAAGACGATGCCGGCAGCACCACATTGCTCAACGATGTAGGCGAGTCCTGGCCCTTGTTCACGCGTCCCGACCGGTACAGCGATCGCGCCCAGTTTTTGCAGTGCGAACAGAACAGAGACGAACTCGGCGCGGTTGCTGATGAACATGACCACGCGCTCGCCTGCCTGCAGACCGCGGGCTGCCAATCCATGGGCTATGCGATCGACCTCGGCATCGAGTTGTCGATAGGTCCAGCGTTGATCATTGCAAGCCAGCGCTTCATGTTCAGGCCGGGCAGCGACTGCGCGGGAAAACATCGCATAGAAAGAGGATGGACGCACAGTGAAGCAGCGCAGCGATCGGTCGCCGAAGTGAGTCTCGGTGCGCGTATCGGGCAGGGTGATGTGTTGACGCCAGTCGATCATGCGGGAAATCGTGAGTGCCGAAGTTTTTTTAATATCAGCGTGCCGGCGAATTGGCACCACGCTCGATGACGATTTCTGCATCGAGCAGATTGTGTGAATGATTCAGATCCGACTGCGCAATGAGTACCGAGAGCTCACTGCCGCGCAGACTGGCGATCACTTCAGACAAACGCGCCGATAGCGCCGGTGCCACGCCTTCAAAGGGTTCGTCGAGCAGCAGCAATCGGGTACCAATAGCCAGTGCGCGTCCCAGTGCCACGAGTTTTTGCTGGCCACCCGAGAGCAGCAGTGCACGCCGATCGCGCATATCGTGCAATTCGGGCAGGACGTTGTAGACGAAAGTCAGGCGCGGTCCAGTGTTCGCCATTTTCGAGGCCCACAGCGGCACCAGAATATTTTCTTCCACGGTGAGTTCAGGTACCAGGCCGCGATCTTCCGGCATGTACCCTATGCCGAGAGCAGCGCGTGCATGTCGTGGCAGTGATGAAAAATCCTGATCGTCGAAACGAATCGAGCCACCGGTCAGTGGCAGGTGGCCCATGATGGCGCGCAGCGTTGTGGTTTTGCCGGCGCCGTTACGACCGATCAGGCCGATCATTTGCCCTTGTGCGACCTGCAGCGACACATCGCGCAGGACCTGCGCTGACTGTATCGAGACGGCGATATTGGCGATCTCAAGCATGATCTTTCGCTTCGATGTAATTGCCGGTCACGTAGCGTTTTACATCACTCATCGCTAGCGCCTTCTCGGGTGTATCGTCAGCAATGATGCGACCGCTGTAGAAAGCGACCACGCGGTCGCCGTAGCGTTCGACGATATCCATGTCGTGTTCAACAAAAAGCACCGTGACGCGTTCTTCATTAAGCGCGCGCATGACAGTATCCATCATCGGAAATTTTTCATCGGCTGAAACGCCTGACGTAGGTTCATCCAGCAGCAGTACTTTAGGCTGACGCGTCAAGGCCATCGCGATATCCAGCAGCTTGCGCACACCCCCGGGCAGTTCGCCCACCAGCCTGTCTTCGTGTGCAGCCAGCTCGAAACGCGCCAGCATCGATTGTGCGCGTTCGATGGCAGCGGCATTTTTCGCGGGTCGCCAGAAAGACAATGCCCCCTGTTGTGAAGCGATTGCCGCGAGCATATTGTCCAGTACGGAGAGCTCTTTGTAGAGCTGTGGTATCTGAAAAGAACGCGCAACACCCATGCGGGCAATTTGTCGTGGCTCGAGTCCGACGATATTGTCGCCATCGAGGAGAATCTGACCAGCATCCGGCCGGATGTAACCCGTGAGCATATTGACGAATGTGGTTTTGCCTGCGCCGTTGCTGCCGATCAGACTAACGCGCTGACCCTCGGGTATATCGAGATGAATATCCGCAGCGGCAGTGACGGCGCCAAAGCTTTTTTGCACACCGCGCGCGACGATGGCTGAGCGTGTTTGCGTCATGGCGTCGCTCCTTTGTGTCGGGTTGACGCATAGCGCGCCGTCCACAAGGATCCAATGCCGCTGGGTAGAAAACGGATGACCGCCAACAAGAACAATCCCAGTACCAGTTGCCAGCTGTTCGGAAAATAGGCGCTGGAGAATGAGCGCACAATTTCCAGTACGGTGGAAGCAATAAAAGCGGCGAGCACGCTATGGTGTCCGGCGAGAATGGCAACGAAAACGAAATCGCCGGAGCGCGTCCAGTAACTGAACTCGGGTTCGACATGCCCCAGGGCCATTACAGCCAGTGCACCACCCAGACCACCGCAAAATGCCGCGATGACGAAATTGCTGGCGATCAGACCGCGTACCGAGCTGCCGAGATATTCGACCCGAATCTCATTATCGCGCGCCGCCAGTGCAACCAGTCCGCGTGTGGAATCAAAATAGATGCGCATGGCGATACCAACGATGCCCGCCAGCGTGATGGTCACTGCATAGTTTGCATAGTTGCTCCAGCTATCGCCGGGTTGCAATCCAAAGAAGCTTGCGCGACCCATATTGAAACCATCGGAGCCACCCAGAGATTCGGATTTCACCAGCAAGCCATAGAGCACCATCGAGAGCGCCAGCGACAGCATCGCGAAAAAAATGCCACGGTAGCGCGCGATCAGCCAGGCAAAGGGTGCTGCGACCAGCGCGGCGAGCACGCCTCCTGCAACCGCCAGCGTAAGCGCATCAGTGATACCCAGCCGGCCAAACGCCAGCGCAGCGCTATAGCCACCGATCGCAAATACCAGACCCTGACCGAATGAGACAACGCCACTGCGCATGAGCAGCGCAATGCCGAGTGAGACCAGGCCATTGGCTGCGGACATGGTGATCAGGAATGTCAGCCAGCGCGGCATTGCAGTGCCCGCCAGCAGCAGCAAGACGATGCACAACAAACCAGCGGCGAACGTGCGCGAGAGCGCAAAACCTCCCTGCGTCATATCAGATTTTCCTTGCCTGTATGCGCTGGAAGAGACCTTCGGGCCGGAACATTAGCACGACAGCCATCACGAGATAAATGGAGAATAGCTCTGCCACTGGCATCAGATGCACCGCCGCCGAGCGCGCTACGCCAACGATGAGTGCGCCCACTGCAGCGCCGGGAATGCTGCCTAACCCGCCGATAATTACCACTGCAAATGACACGATGATCACGCCAACCGAGACACCGGGTTGTACCGAAATCATGGGAGCCGTAAGTGCGCCGCCCAGAGCAGCGAGAAAAATGCCGGCCGCAAATGCGAGCGTATAAATACGCGAGACATTTACGCCCATGCTGGAGGCGACTTCTTCGCTGTGAATCACGGCCAGTACCAGCTTGCCGATACGTGTGCGGTTCAGCCCCCACCACACGCCATAGCCGACGACGATGGCAACCAGCACCAGCATGAAGTCATAGCCGACGTAGGAAAGAGGACCAACATCAATGGTGCCGAACAGCATATAGGGCTCGGATACGTAGAGCGGATTGACGCCCCAGACCAGTTTCGTAACATCCTCGAGAATCAAAAACAGCGCGAAGGTGACGAGAACGAGCAGCACTTCATCGCGCCCGTAAAACACCCGCAGCAAACCTCGTTCACATAGGGGCGCAACCAGTGCCGAGACTGCAACAGCCGCCAGCAGCATGGCAACGATGGACAGTTCAGGTGCCAGCTGCATGCTGGCAAACCAGCCCACCAGACTGGCTGCCGCATACGCGCCCAAGGCATAGAAGCTGCCATGGGCAACGTTGAGGATTTTGAGAATACCGAAAACCAGCGTCAGCCCAAGCGCGACGATGAACAGCCAGGATGCATAAGTGAGGCCGTCAATCAGAATGGTGGTGAGCAGGGTCATCTCAGGCAGTCGGTGCAGATGCCATTAGTTGCACTTCGCGCCGGGGAAGCCTGCTTTCATCCAGTCTTCCGATTTCATGTTCGCAGGTGGATTCACACATTCGGCGGCGAAGCGCTGTATGTCCTCCATCACCACCAGTTTTTTTGCGGCATCCCATTTGGTGCGACCAATGGCAGTCGGCTGTATCGCTTGATGACCATTGCCCAATGCCATTTTCACCCGGCCACCGGGTGCGTCCCATTCCGAGCTGGCGAGTGCGGCAGCGATTTGTTCCGTGTTCGGCTTCTTGCCACCGTTGGCTGCCATCGCTTTTTCTACGGCGAGCTTGAGTCCCATGAGCGCCTGTGCCATGCGGTAGGGCGCCTGCACGGGGTACACATTCCACTGGGTTTGATACAGATTCCACCACCAGTCATTCAGTGGCGATTTGGGTGCCAGCATGCCGTAGGCACCGCGCGCACCGAGTACAACACCTTCAGGCATTTTGTCGCCCAGTGGTACCAGCACGTGATCGGCTGCCGTCAGCACGACCTGCGATTTTTTGAACAAGCCACGCGGTGCAGACTGAAGAATCATGGCTTGCAAATCACCACCCCACAGGCTGGAGTGAGTGATGTCGGCCGGCTGTGACATGAGCTGCGAGATTTCAGTGCCGTACTGACCCGCGCCGAACTTGGGACGCTGATCGGCTTGCACCTTGGCTTCCGGGTAGAGCACTGCCATCGACAGCGTGAAGTCTTTGAGCGAGTCGTGACCCCAGGCATAGTCCTGATTGATCAGGTTGATGGTGTTGACTTTGATGTTGCGACCTTTGAGGTAGCGAGCTGCTGCCACGTTATCCATCGCGCCGTGGGCCGCAGTGCGGAAGACGTATTTGTAACTGCCTTCTTCGAAAATGCGCGGTGTGCCGCAATCGTAGAGCACCAGCATTTTCTTCATTTCTTCGGCTACTGGCGCCACGGCCAGGCAATCACCGGAGCCCACATAGCCGACCACCACATCCACGTTCTCGCGGTCGTACAAATTGCGCAGTTCCTGTACTTGTTTAGTCGCACCTCCGTTTTCGTCCACGTAGACCGGCACGATGTTCATTCCGCCAAACCCAGGCTTGTTGTACGGGGCGGGTGCCTTGCCTTTGTTGAATGCTTCGATCAGGACTTTCGCGCCATTGACCGCGGGCACACCAAAACTGTCAGCAGCCTGTCCCGAGAGAAAACTGACAATACCCACCTTGAAGTCTTCAGCGATGGCGCCGCCATTCATGCCAAGCGTCATGAGACCAGCGGTGGTTAGCGTGGCCATAGCGCGCAGGGCTGTTCCGGAGGTGCGGAAGGGTGTCATGGGGGTCTCCTTGTTTGTTTTTTGCCCGAAAGAATTGCGATGCCTGAGCAAATCCGGGAACAAGCCGGGATGACGGACAGGCGAGATTGAGGAAGGATTTCGTCAAACGCGCAAATGGTCGGATACCGGATGATCCAATTTGTTAACTTGCGCCGTCAACCGATATCGATGTTGCATTGCCGTAAAAGTGGGCCGGCTCCATTACGCTGCAATCGCGTGATGGTCCGTGTGGACTTCTTCAGGCGTCCGGACTCGCCGTTGCCGCAGGCGCGGGGGTTGCCGAGGGGGCTTCAGAAGGCGCAGGCGCCGCGGCAGGTGCAGGCGGCAGGGCTTGCGTCGGTATCAGCCGCATCGTGTTGGCATTCGCAGGTACTTTGACCAGCTGCCCTTGCAGGTAAAGCTTGTGTTCTGCCAGCTGCGTCGATCGCACGTCGTAGGGGGGCTTGCCAGCGAGGATTTGCCAGGTCATGGGTTTAAGTTGCAGCAGGGTCTCCTTACCTGTGGCATCAGTGACGCATACGCTGCCCTCCCGGGCGCTGATGACAAACAGGCGCAGATCCGCTCTGTACTGGTAGGCCGGCGACCAGACGCTGGCTTCCGAAGCAGCTGTCTTCACAGGGCACTGGCTCGCAGGCTCGGCGACTTTGGCTGTTTCTGTCGTTTCGGGCGCGCTGGTTTTGGTGGCGGGCTGCTGCGGCTTGGCGGGCGCCGCGACCTCGACTTTGTCTGCCTCTGTGACAGTGGCATAAGCGGGATCGGCAGCCTCTTCACTGATTTCACTTTTCGAGCCACGCACTTTGGCGTAAATGGCGAGCAGGATAGTCACCGCGATTGCGCCAACGAGTGCCAGTCTCCTGATTTCCGCGTTGCGCTCGACAGCAGCAATCCGAAGATCTGCGGGTTCAATCGCCTCGTGGGGCGTATGCATGGAGGCCGGCGCGTCGTCTGGTGCTGGCATGGTCTGATCAGCGCCGGGACCCATGACCACCTCTTCATAGGCGATCTCCAGTGCGTTTGCATATTTGCGCACAGCCAGAAGTTTGTGTGCGGGCGTGTAGAAGGGGCGGTGCCCGCCATCTTCGATCGCTTTGACCTGCTCCCGCGACAGCGTCACCAGTGCGGCGAGCTCGGCAATCGACAGATTCCGCGCCTCCCGCGCCTCTCGGAGTTTGCTGCCATCTATCGTGATGGCATCCAGGTCAATGGCTGTTTTCATTTTTTTAGAAAGCACAGATTAAACAACGCTGGAAACTTTTTTGGCGGCAGCTTTGGCGCCAACGCCGTAACTCCATCACGCCTGTATCGCTCGGCTGCGTTGGCTTGCGATACAGCGTGAGCTTTTTCAGGGTCCCCCTCAAGCCTGAAAAATCATGTCAGCCTGCCTCCGGCAAGCGGCCAACAATTCCATCACAATAACATTTTATTCTGGCAATTTGATCAATTTGCTCACATTTTCCCTCGGAAAACTCGGGCGTGATTACTTGAAAAATCGTTCGAAATTTACCAGCGGTACCCCGTAGCCACGCGCCAGCCGAACCATCGTCCGAAAACCGGGCTCGCCATAGGAGCCGCTTTCCATCTTGGACACCGTGGGTAAAGAGATACCGCTGGCCGCGTCACCGTCGAGTTGACTGGCACGGCAAACATCAATTTTGCTCATATTTGAGTGCACCCGAACATACCATTTTGGCAATTTGCAGCTCGCGCGCGGACAGGCGGCTGATTCTTTTGTTAGTGAGGTCTCTTTGTATTTCGGACTCTTGCTGATGCTGTAATTGATATTGCTTTTGCCGAACTCAGGGTCGCAACGCAACGAGGTCCGCTGAAGCGACTTTTTGAACTCTTGAAAAGGCGCTAACCAAGAAGGCTTGCCACTATACGGCCGCAGGTTCTGGATCGTTTTTTCAAGCTGAGCACTGCTTGAGAAAACTCTGCCTTTTCGAAGTCGGGCTGCATGTGGCCCGACTTTGCATCCGCAACCTGACCATCGAATATACGGTTTTACGGTAATGGTGAGCCGTGCTTAGTTGGTTTTGGCACTCTTCTGCAGACGCGTACCTACCAGCAGCACCGATCCACTGGTTTTCTCGTAGCCGATAGTAAAGGGCAGGGGTTGCAGCGTATTTTTTTCACTTAAAAAATTGCGAAGCCGAACACCCGATGGACTGTCATGCCAGAGCGGATGGGGACGCAGAAATTTGCCGTAGCTGTCGATTTGAAAGTACTTTCCGAATAATTCAATATCAAGTCCCGTCTCGTCTTGAACCACATTTTGTGCGTGGTCAGTGATTAGCCCCGCCAGAATAGAAAAATAATTTTTCTGCAGCAGATGTGATGCGGACTTGATGAAGATGGTGCCATCGGTATGCGTCGCCAAAAATTGCTGCAGTCTCGGTTCGGCATTCAAACCGCTATTGGAGAGATTCATGCGCAAATAATCGACGAGAACGGCACGTTTGTCGGCGGTGGTGACATGAAAACGAAGACCATCGGGTTTGACCGTGGTGGGATTGTCGCGGACATCGAGTTTGCCATTGCTCGCAATACTCAGGTATTCCATTTTGCCGATGCTGCCACCGCTCATCAGAATGCTGTAGGCCAGCATTTTGACGAACCGGGGTTTGACCGAATCTTTTCCTTCGAGATCGTTGGTCCTGAAGTAGCCATAGCGAGCGAAATAAGCCTGTGTCTGGCACTCCTTGCCGATTTGTGCGCCTGAAAATTCTTGCGGCAGCGTGTACTCGGGCGTCTGATCAGCAATGAGCGTGAAGTGATCGGCGGTACTGAAGAGCGTCAGGGGTGTGACGATGTCTGCGCCAGAAAAAACATAGGTCAGTTTTTTCGTGCCAAGCTTGCTCAGATGTTGTCCCGACCAGGTCTGCATGGGCGCCAGGAATTTTGTCTGATAGTCCGTGGCGATTTTCTGAAAAGCCGGACATTCTATTTTTGCGGTGCGCGCCGCAAGTGCCTGGGCAGGTGTAGGGCCAGAGGGTGCTGCCGGTGCCGTTGTATCGGCTGCGAACAACTGGGCCGATGAGAGAAGTAGCGACAAATAAAGCACTGCAGGTGAAAACCTGTTCATACAAAATCCGTTTTCAATGACGTGGAAAATCAGTGATATCAGTCATTTGTCTATGGTAGTCAAATGACTGACTCAGATACCGGTTTGAGTGCTTGTCTGCGATTGAGCAGCAAAGGTATGCACCCCGATAGCAGCACGACCAGGCTAATCCAGGCACCCCCACCAGTGTAGACGAGGCTGGACCATAGCAACCAAGCGGTTGATCCTATGAAGATCAGCGGTAGTACCGGATAAAAGGGGACTTTGAACGGACGCGCTACATCAGGGTCGCGCAGTCTTTGCATGATCAGCGATATGCCAACCAGCAGGACAAAAAACCAGAAAACCGGCGCAGTAAACTCGACCAGGGCTTTGAAACCCTGGCTCGTCATGGCAGCAAACAAAATCAGGCCGCAGGCAATACCTGCTTGCAAAATAATACTGTTGCGCGGATTGCCCGACGAATGCCATTGGCCCAGCCAAGAGAATACTCGGTAGTCATTACCCATCGCATAGTTGCTGCGTGCGCCAAAAATAATGGTCGCGTTAATGGAATTGAGGCAAGAAAAAATCACGATCATGCTGAACACCACGGCCGATCCTTTGCCGAAGGCCAGAATGAAAACGTCGTAGGCGGCAGCCGGCGAATTGGCGATACCGTTCAAACCCAGCGCTTTCAGATAAGCTACATTGGCGAGCAGGTACATGATCGTGACCGCACCCAGACCCAGCGACAGGGCACGCCAGATACCCCGTTCTTCGTCACGCGCCTCGGCAGAAGCGTAAGCCACTTCATTCCAGCCACCAAAGGTCAGCAAGACGAATACCATCGCCAGACCGTAGTTGGTGTCGCCTGCTTTTTGAGTCAGCAAATCCAGCGATGGTGTCTCTTGACCCGCATAAAAACCTGCGACGATGACGGCAACAATCCCCAGAAACTCCAGAATCGTGAAGGTATTCTGCGTAAATGTGCTTTGGTGTATGCCGATTAGATTAATCAAACTGAGCACCAGAATGACGCCGGCGGCCCAGATGAAACTGGAATAGGGTCCGAGTGGCCATACGGCCGCCATGTAGTCGCCCAATGTAATTGCCAAAATGGCCATCGAGCCGGTGACAATCACGGTGGCGCGAGCCCATACATAAAAGAAAGCCAGATTTTTGCCGAAACTGCGGCTCAGAAAATGATATTCGCCGCCCGCGCTCGGGTATGTGGTGGACAATTCCGCGTAGCAGAGTGCGCCAGCCACCGATATCAGTCCGCCAATCAGCCATGCCAGCAGAAATTCGGCCCCGCTACCGGATTGCGCTGCAACAATTGATGGCGCTTTGAAAATACCCGCACCGACGACCGTCCCGAACACCAGGCAAATTAGATCGAAAGTACTTAAGCGACGTTGCGGAACTTCTTGATTTTGCATGTGGATTTCTGACAATCTTGTGTTAATATTAAAACCGATTATAAAAGCGGCATTAGTTATTTGAAAATTATTCAACTAACATCAAATAACCCTATAAAAGTCGCGTCTTATTAGTTTCGCATAATACAGTGCTTTCATAGAACATAACGATCTGACCGTTATGGCAAGTGCTGTATTTGTACAGTGCGTCCCCAGTCACTGGACATTCCGTCAGAAGCGCAGAGGGTGCGCAAACCGCGTGTTATTCAAATTTTGGCGCGGCAGACCGATGAACAGTGTTACCGGATATCTTTGGACAGCTTTTCATGAGAATTCTGATTCTTGCATTATTTGCACTGACTGCTGTGCTGCCCACCCAGCCTGCGCTGGCGGGCAAGGCACCGTCCAGATCGATATCCAAATCGCCATCCAAGTTGTTCGCGCAGCGCAAGAGCTCCCGTGGTCCGGTCGTGATCCACATGAATTCTCCGGCAGCGGCAGATCAGTCACGAATCATCGACACCAATCTTGAGCAGGGATGCCTGACCACGGAGCAAAAGCGTCTCCTGACCTGGCAGTTGGGTATTGAAGAGCAGGAGTTGCAGCATTTTCTTCTCGATGCTAATCCCATAGAGCCGCAAGTACGCAGTAACGAATGCCTGCACTACGCTTCGGCGGTCGCGCCCAAAGGTGAAGTCAATTCGCTGGCGGTGCTCAGTCGTGCCTCTACGGCCGATCAGCCCATCGCCTTGTTCATGTCCAAAGCTTCAAACGAAGAAAAACCGGTGATTCGTCGTTTGGAATTGCCGATGCTGTCGCAATTTCAGAATGAATTCAGTTTGCCTGCAGGCGATCTTGAATCGCTGTCCGCTGAGCAGCTCGCAAAGATCCCATTGCATTTGCGTTGGGAGCTGGGACTGCTGATCCGTCAGATGCTTGCAAAACTGTCGGCGCCCGCGAATTATCAGCTTCGCGTCGTGTTGGGGAAAGACAATTCCGCAGAGCAGGGCCTGGAGAAAATTCTGGCAATCGAACTGATCGACACCTTCAGAGGCATCGTGAAAGATAGGGTAGTCTGGTTTGAGCGTGCGAACCAGCCAGGTGCTTATTTCAGCACGACCAGTGGCACTGATTACGAACGGGCGCTGTGGTACTCGCCGACCCGTCATGTGGGCATTTCTCGTGGTGTCGGTGAAAGCGTGACGACGGTTCGTCGCCAAGTCCCGACCTACGCGCGCGGCAAGAAAAAACCTCGAGTGGCGATTCGCAGCTTCAGCTACCGGGGGCAGCATATCGGTATCGACTTCGTCGCGCCTTCGGGTACTGCCGTGCATGCGGTCGCTGATGCCGAGGTCGTGTTTGCCAGCCCCATGGGCGGCTACGGCAACCTGGTGATTCTGAGTCATGGTCAGGACTACGAAACCTACTATGCGCACCTGTCCGGTTTTGCGCCCAACATGGTGCCCGGCAAAAAAGTAATGCGCGGCGAGGAAATTGCGTATGTCGGCTCGACCGGTTTTTCTACCGGCCCGCATCTGCATTTTGAATTACGCAAGGAAAAACGCTATATCAATCCGTTTGACAAGCAAACCTCGCTCGACTTCTGGAGCCTGCTTCCGCAGGAGCATGAGCAAATCCTCGCGCTCATGCTGTCACTTGATTTCACGCGTGACTTGAACAGCAAAGCCGAACTCGCGGGCAAGGTCATTCCGCAAGCTGTGCAGCCCGTCTATATCAAAGTAAACAACCGCTAAAGATGAATGCCGCGCACGGCGGTGTCCCTTTAGGTCACTTCAGCGTTGCAATGACGGGCGTGTGATCCGAAGGCTGTTCCCATTTTCTGGGTAATTTGTCGATTTCGCACGCGGTACAACGCTGGGCGAGAGCAGGTGATAGCAAGATATGATCGATGCGCAGACCCCGATTCCGGCGGAAGGCCATCTGACGATAATCCCACCAGCTGTAGAGTTTTTCCGCCTGTGGAAACAGGCGAAACGCATCTGCCAGCGGCAGTGCGCATAATCGATCAAACGCCGCCCGTTCGGGCGCTGACACCAACACCTGATCTTGCCACGCGACCGGGTCATGAACGTCCGCATCGGTCGGCGCGATGTTGTAGTCGCCTAGCAGTGCAAGTGAAGGAGATTGTCTAAGCTCGGCTGCTAGCCACTGGATGAGTGCATCCAGCCAGCGCAGCTTGTATTCATATTTGTCTGATCCCACCGCCTGACCGTTAGGTACATAGGCACACACAATACGCATGCCTTCGATGGTGGCGCTGATGATGCGCTGCTGCTCATCCTGAAACATGGGATTGTTCTTGACCACATCCGTGATCGGATGGCGGGACAGGATGGCAACGCCGTTGTAGGTTTTTTGTCCTGTGAAGACCACCTGATAGCCTGCAGCTTCGATCTCTGCCACGGGGAATTTATCATCGGTCAGCTTGGTTTCTTGCAAGCAGAGCACATCGACCGGCGAGGATGCCAGCCATTCCAGCACTTGCGGCAGGCGTACCTTCAGGGAATTGACATTCCATGTGGCGATTTTCATTGATCAATGTTTCGCACGTTCCAGCAGGAATGTCGTCAGTAAAGGCACCGGTCTGCCCGTGGCACCTTTGGCAGCGCCACTTTTCCAAGCAGTGCCAGCGATATCCAGATGAGCCCATGAGTATTTGCGAGTGAATCGCTCCAGGAAGCAGGCTGCGGTAATGCTGCCTCCCGGTGGGCCGCCAATATTGGCGATATCGGCAAAGTTGGATTTGAGCTGCTCTTGGTACGCTTCCTCGATGGGCATGCGCCATGCGGTGTCATTGGCAGCTTTGCCGGCGGCGATCAATTCATTAGCCAGCGCATCATGGGTGCTGTCATGACGAGTGAACAGACCTGTGTTGTGATGGCCGAGAGCGGTCACGCATGCCCCCGTGAGGGTGGCAATATCCACCACGCAGGCGGGTTTGAAGCGCTCGACATAGGTGAGGGCGTCGCAGAGGATCAGTCGGCCTTCGGCATCGGTGTTGAGAATCTCGATGGTTTGTCCTGACATCGACGTGACGATGTCACCGGGGCGGGTTGCACGACCCGATGGCATGTTCTCGCAAGTAGGAATGACGCCAATGACGTTCAGGTTCAACTGCATTTCGGCGATAGCGCGGAAGGTGCCCAGTACCGAGGCAGCGCCGCACATATCGTATTTCATCTCGTCCATGCCCGAACCGGGCTTGAGTGAAATGCCGCCGGTATCAAAGGTGATGCCTTTACCGACCAGCACGATCGGTGCGTCTTTCGCCTTGCCACCCATGTGCTTGAGGATGATGAATTTCGGTGGCTGATCACTGCCGTTGGTCACGGACAGGAAGCTGCCCATCTTGAGCGCTTCGAGTTGCTTGCGGTCGAGGACTTCGACGCCGAGTTTGAATTCTTTGCCCAGTTGTTTTGCCGTGGTGGCCAGATAAGTGGGTGTGCAAATATTAGGCGGAAGATTGCCCAAGGTTTTGCTCAGGTCCATGCCGTTGGCAAGCGCCACGCTTTGCGACAGGGTTTTGCGTGCATGAGCCAAGCGACTCTCATCGACGGCCAGTGTCACCTTGGTGACGCCGGTTCGATTTTCATCTTTCTTGCTCTTGAGTGCGTCAGCGCGGTAGATGCTTTCTCGAAGCGCGAGCACCATGGTGCGTTGTGCCCAGTCGGCATCACGTCCCTGCACCACATCGAAGGGCAGCGCGACCAGCGCGTCGCTGCTGCCCAGTGTTGCGAACACGCGCGCGGTCGCTTGTGCGGCTGCGATGAAATTTCGGTCCGACACCTCGGCTTCTGTACCGAGTCCGACCAGCAGGACGCGCTTGATGTTACCGCTTGCACGGTGCAGTAGCAGGGTAGTGCCCGCCTTGCCGGAGATGTCGCCGCTTTTGACTGCTGCAGTCAGCGAGCCTTTGTCATCGAGCACTTTGGCGGCCGCTGACAGCTTGCCGTTTTCGAATACGCCGACAGCGACACAACCCGTTTTATGCTGGGCGATTGCGTTTTTTGCATTAAAAGCTTTTATGCTAAAGTCCATGTCCACTCCTTTAATGCGTACAATTATAGTCCCCGAATGATTTTTCAGCGCGCCATACGCCGCGAATTGCTCAATGCCGTGGGCGCGGTGTTCACGGCGCTATTTACCATCATCATCTCGGTCACGCTGATACGCATCCTGGGCGATGCTGCCGCCGGCAAGATCGCGACCTCCGATGTCCTTTCGCTCCTCGGCTTCGCATCACTGATCAATTTGCCAGTACTGATCTCGCTATCGACATTTATTGCGGTACTCATGGTAGTCGCGCGCAGTTATCAGGATTCCGAGATGGTTGTCTGGTTTTCCTCGGGTGTCTCGCTGATGGCGTGGATACGGCCGGTCATGCAAGTGGGCTTTCCCTTGGTGGTCCTGACAGCGACGCTGTCTTTTTGGCTGACGCCCTGGTCGCAAAAACTCAATGCTGAGCAACGGGAGCGGTTTCGCAACCGCGAAGATATTTCACGAGTCGCTCCCGGTAAATTTCAGGAATCTGCCAATGGTGAAAAAGTATTCTTCGTCGAGGGCCTCTCATCGGATACGACCAAGGTAAAAAACGTTTTCCTCAGCCAGAATCAAAATCAGGAAAGCGGTGTCGTACTGGCGCGCGAGGGCACGATGAGCATCGATGCACGTGGTGACAAGCTGCTTCAGTTACACGATGGCCGACGCTATGACGGTATGCCCGGCTCGTCGGAATTTCGCATTATGGATTTTGATCGTTACACCGTCATCATCGCAAGCAATGCTCACGAGCTCGCGGAAAACAAATCGGCACGGGTGCTGTCGACGGCAGAGCTGATCGCTGATCCGACCCGCAACAACCTCGCTGAATTGCTGTTCCGGATCTCGGCACCCTTGACCTGCCTGATGCAAATGCTGCTGGCTATCCCGCTCGGCTTTGTGAATCCCCGCCGTGGTCGGACACTGAATCTCATGATTGCCTTCCTTCTGGCCGTAACCTACTTTAATGCCACCAGCATCATGCAGGCGATGGTGGCGCAAGGTAAAACCTCCTTCGGAATGTCCTGGTGGCCTTTGCATCTGGTGGCATTCATGCTGATTGCCTTGTCATTTTTCTGGCGCAATAACACCAATATGCGTTGGCACCCATCCGTCTGGCTGTCCGTGCTACGTCGTGCCGTCCTGCCGCGCGCTGGGGGCGAACGATGACGGTTCTTCGTCGTTATTTTTCGGGCGAAATTTATCGTTCCGTTGCGTTTGTGCTGGTTGCCTTTCTGGCGCTCTTCGCTTTTCTTGACATGATGAGCGAGATCAAGTCGGTGGGTCAGGGGGCATATCGCGTCGAGCATGCCTTCATCTATGTGTCGCTCGGCCTGCCGAATTATGCTTACCAGATCATGCCAATTGCGGCACTGATCGGTACGATTTATGTGATGGCTCAATTCGCAGCGCGTTCCGAATTTACCGTCATGCGCGCATCCTCACTATCGATGTCGGATGCCATTCGTTTGCTGTCACGAATTGCCATATTGTTTGCCGTGCTGACTTTCTTGATGGGTGAATTCCTGGCGCCGCGAGCCAATGATTTTCGAGAGGGTTTCAAACGTCGCATTCAGGGTTCGGCAATTTCCTCTGAATTTCGCTCCGGCTTGTGGGCCAAGGACGTACTACGTGACCCGGTCAGCAAGCAAATTGTGGGTTCAAGATTTCTCAATGCGGGCAAGGTGGAGATCAGTGGCGCCTTACGGTCGGTCTGGATCTATGAGGTAGATACCCAGATGCGTCTGATGACCCTCATTACGGCTGAAGAGGCGCATTTTCTGAACAATAACCAATGGCGCCTCGATAGAGTAAAAGAGATGCGGTTTGCTCGTGACGCGGGCCAGAGAAATTCCGGCCATTCCGGCGTCATCACGCAGTACAAGCTCGATTCCAGCACACTCACTTCAGAAATCACGCCGGACATCATGGCGGTTCTGGTCTCCGATCCCGACAGGATGTCAGCGCTGGATCTGATTGTATTCACCAGGCATCTGGAAGAGAATCGGCAGCGTACGGATCGCTACGAGATCGCCTTGTGGACAAAACTCTTTTATCCGCTTGCCGTCTTCGTGATGATGGCATTGGCATTGCCGTTTGCTTATTTGCAGTCCCGTAGCGGTGGTTTGTCGCTGAAAATTTTTATCGGCATCATGATCGGCGTATCGTTCCAATTGATCAACAGCCTTTTCTCGCACATCGGTTTGCTTAATACCTGGCCTCCTTTCATGACGGCGATTGCACCGAGTGCCTTATTCCTGTTTGCTGCCATCAGCGCTTGCTGGTGGGTGGAGAGACATTGATGACAAACCAAAAAGCGCTGATACTTTTTGCTCATGGGGCGCGTGATCCGCGCTGGGCTCAGCCATTTCAAAAACTGCAGGGCATTGCGCAGTCCAGCTTGCCTGATGCTGTAGTTGAACTGGCTTTTCTGGAGTTGATGGAGCCGCGCCTGCCGGCGGTCGTAGCCCAGTTAGTCGGCCGCGGCTGCACCGAGGTCAGCGTGGTTCCGGTATTTCTGGGGCAGGGTGGTCATGTGCTGCGCGACCTTCCGCCCATGATTGAATCCCTGCGCACCGAATATCCGAATTTGTCCATTCACGTCAGTGATGCGGTCGGCGAGAGTCCGGCAGTGCTTGATGCGATTGCTGCTTATTGCGTCAGCAGGGTCTAAGTTTTCACGCTTCTCGGTTGCAGGGCCTCGCCGATCATCACCAGTACTGGACCTTCGCAGGCAGGTATACCCTTGGACATCTCATTGAGTGTCATGCGCATGACGCGCTGATCGTTACGACTGACATTTTCAATCGCAATCACGGGTGTTTCAGCGGCCTTGCCGTGGGCCAGTAAACGTTTTGCAGTTTCTATCGCTTCCTGACCACCCATGTATTGCACCAACGTGTCGCAGGTGGGAAGTGCTGCCTGATCGGATTCACCCTTGCCAGTGGTGGATGTAAAGAAGGCGACGTTTCGCGCGATACCGCGTTTGGTCAGTGGCTGACGTATCGCAGCAGCAGCGGCAAAAGCAGTCGTAATGCCCGGGATGATCTCGTAGGGAATGCCAGCGGATTCCAGCGCCTGCAATTCTTCATCGGCGCGTCCGAACAGCATGGGATCGCCCCCTTTGAGTCGCACCACGCGATCGTAGCGAAACGCGCAGTCGATTAATTTCTGATTGATGAGTGTTTGTGCGGTGGAGCGCTGACCGCTGCGTTTGCCCACCGAAACCAGTTGAGCTTGTGAACAAAGTGCGAGCACTTCGGGTGTGACCAGTGCGTCATGCAAAACGATGTCTGCCTCACGCAGCACTGCTGCACCGCGCACGGTAATGAGATCGGCTGCGCCGGGACCGGCGCCCACTAGCCAGACGCGACCCGGTTGCGTCCGGATCGGTCTGTTGAATGGATCCTGCATTGGCGCAGTTTAGCAGTGCAGCAGCCAGCCCAGTGCTCAACCCAGACGAATCATCCCGGCGGCAACGGTCTGGTGTGTGACTTCATCAATCAAGATGAAGCTGCCGGTAGAGCGGCAGTTTTCATACGCATCTGCTGCCAGCGGTTGCTGCACGGTGAGTGTGATCCGTGCGATGCCATTGAGTGTGAGGGTATCGCCGCCATGTTGTTCCTGCGTGTTGATGTCAAGGAGTGAGTCCAGTGACGTCACTTTTGCGGCTACCTGGCGTGTGGTGTGCTTGAGCCAATACTTGCGGCGCAGATCCAGCGACTCTTCCGACAGCCAGCACACATCGGCTGTCACGTGCTTGAGTACGGTGGCAGGCGCGTCGGCGGCAGCCAGCATATCGCCACGCGAGATGTCGAGATACTCTTCGAGGAGAATCGTCACCGATTTGCCAGCAGAGGCACTCTCCAGCGAGCCATCCAGCGTGAGGATGTCTTTGACTGTGGCTGACAAGCCCGTCGGTTGCACCAGCAGTTTGTCGCCTTTCCGAACTGTGCCGGATTCAACGCGCCCCATGTAGCCACGGAAGTCATTGGCCTCATGACCATTGTGACGTGCGACCAATTGCACCGGAAAGCGCAAGGCCTGCGTGTGTTCGTTATCGTGGACTGGCAGGGATTCCAGCAAATCGATCAGCGTTGGGCCTGCATACCAGGGCATGTTCTCGCTGCGCGTGACCACGTTGTCGCCTGCCAGCGCTGACAGTGGAATGGGGCGTACGTTTTTCAGGCCCAGCTGCGCAGCAAAGGCTTCGTAGGCGGCTACGATGCGATCGTAAACCGATGAGTCATAGTCGACCAGATCCATTTTGTTGACTGCAACGATCACATGCTCGATTTGCAGCAGCTTGGCAATGGTGGAGTGACGCTTGGTCTGGATCAGCAGCTCGGCCTTGCCATCGTCGCCGAACTTCACTTTGGATACATCGACCAGAATGATCACGGCATCTGCCGTCGATGCGCCAGTGACCATATTGCGGGTATATTGCTCGTGACCGGGCGCGTCGGCAATAATGAATTTCCGTTTGGGAGTTGCGAAGTAGCGATAGGCGACATCAATGGTGATGCCTTGCTCGCGCTCCGCTTCCAATCCATCGGTCAGCAGTGATAAATCAACCATGTCACCCACGGTGCGCTTGTGACGTGCGCGGGAGATCGCATCGAGCTGATCTGCAAAAATGCCTTTGCTGTCGAACAGGAGACGACCAATCAACGTGCTCTTGCCGTCGTCAACCGAACCCGCAGTAATGAAACGCAGCAGACCGCGCTCATTGGCGTTTGTATCAGCTGGCATCAGGTTTTTGTCTGCGACTGCGTTCATCAGAAATATCCTTCTTTCTTGCGCTTTTCCATCGATGCCTCGGATGTTTGATCATCCATGCGTGTGGCACCGCGTTCGGTAATTTGCGTTACTGCTGTCTCGGCGATGATGGCATCCACGGTCGATGCGGTCGATGCAACCGGGCAGGTACAGGAAATATCGCCAACGGTGCGGAAGCGAACGGTGCGATTCTCGACCTGTTCCCCTTCTCTGGCCGGTGTCAGTGGTGTGAGTGGCACCAATAATCCATTGCGTGGAATGACTTCCCGGTCATGGGCAAAATAGATCGAAGGCAGGGCCAGCTTTTCGCGGGCGATGTACTGCCAGACATCGAGTTCAGTCCAATTGGAAATCGGGAAGACACGCATATTCTCGCCAGGATGCACGCGCGTGTTGTACAAATCCCAGAGTTCGGGGCGCTGTGCCTTTGGATTCCATTGGCCGAAATCATCACGGAAAGAGAAGATGCGCTCCTTCGCGCGGGCTTTTTCTTCATCACGGCGTGCGCCACCAATGCAGGCATCAAACTTGTGTTCAGCAATTGTTTCCAGCAGCGTGACTGCTTGAGCGGCGTTGCGCGAGTCCGTTTGCGGATTGCGCAGGCGGACTGTGCCGCGTTTGATCGAATCTTCCACTGAACCCACGATCAGACGCTCGCCAAGTTCAGCCACGCGCTGATCGCGGAATTGAATGACTTCCTCGAAATTGTGGCCGGTATCGATATGCACGAGCGGGAAAGGAAATTTACCCGGCCGGAATGCTTTTTCCGCGATGCGCAGAAGGACAACCGAGTCCTTGCCGCCGGAGAAAAGCAGCGCAGGATTGCTGCACTCCGCCGCGACCTCACGCATGATATGGATGGACTCGGATTCCAGCCAATCCAGATGGCGGTTACTGGCGGCGTCAATAAAGTATTTGTTGTCTGCGGGCGAATTCATGATGTCGGTAGTTCAGTTTGATCGGGCTTGCTTCGGACGAGTTTGCCATCGACGATGTGGAGTCCACATTCCTTGCTATCAGGGGATTCCCACCACCAGCGGCCGGCGCGTATGTCTTCACCGGGCTGAATGGCACGCGTGCAGGGCTCGCATCCTATCGAGGGATAGCCTTTTTCGTGCAGCGGATTGAACGGCACCTGATGACTGCGAAGGTAATGCCACACATCATCCTCCGACCAATCGGCGAGCGGATTGAATTTTTGCAGTCCATGTGCGGTATCGTCTTCTTGCATGGCGAGCTCGCTGCGAGTCGTCGATTGTGCACGACGCTGTCCGGTGATCCAGGCTTTGTTGCCCGCCAGTGCACGCTTGAGAGGTTCGACCTTGCGTATGCGGCAGCATTCCTTGCGCATCTCGATGCTGTCATAAAACGCATTCAAGCCATTGGCGGCGACGTAGCTCGCAATGGCAGTTGCCTCAGGCTTGTACAGCGCAACATCGTAGTCGTAAGCTTCGCGGATGCGATCGATCATGCCCAGCGTTTCTGCATGCAGCCGCCCGGTTTCAAGCGTGAATACTGTGATCGGCAGCTTCGCGCGCAAAATCAAGTCGGTGATCACCATGTCTTCGGCCGCAAGACTCGAGGCGAAAACTGCCGGTGAAAAATCAGCGGCGATACGATCGAGCAGTGAGCGCGTGCCTGAGAGCACGTCGTCGTAGTGCGCGCTCATGGCAGATCCTGTGCGGCGGGTCTTGAGGCACGGCGATACAGCGGCATCTTCTGATCCCACGAGGTCTGGTAGACATCCGAAAAATCCGTGAGTCCCTTGAGCGCATCCTCGATGCTGCGATCTTCGCGGGTTGCAAAGGCATTAAAGCCGACTCGCTGCATATAGAACAGCTGATCGCGCAGCACATCGCCAATGGCGCGTATTTCACCGTCGTAGCCCAATCGACTGCGCAGATTGAAGGCAATCGAATAGCCGCGCCCATCAGAGAATGCCGGAAAATCAACAGCGATCAAGGGTAATGCTGCCACATCGTCTTTCAATTGCTCAGGGCGTTCATCGCTAGCCAGCCAGACGCCGATATCCTTGCGCGAAGACAGCGTCGTTTTTTGCGACAACCATACCTGCAGCGGCACAATCTGATGACCTGCCGGCACCGCCACGCTCTCAGGGGATTCTCCCTCGGTCAGCGTGAGCACATTCCAGTGGTCATCAACGATGGCCTTGTCTTTGATGATCTTACGCATATGCGTCCTCTCCGGCGTGGTAGGTGTGACCCGCGATCGGTGTGGCGTACACGTGGTCTTTGAAGGGGTTGATGCCAATGCGATTGACCGTATCGATAAAGCGCTCTTCCTCAATGCGTTCCCGCACGTAGACTTCGAGCAGACGTCCGATCACTTCCGGCATTTGTCCGGCCGCGAAGGAGGGCCCGATGATTTTGCCGATGGCACTGGCATTTCCCTGGGCACCACCAATGGAGACTTGGTACCACTCTGAACCATCCTTGTCGACGCCCAGGATACCGATATTGCCCACATGATGATGACCGCAGGCGTTGATGCAGCCCGAGATATTAAGTTCAATGTCGCCAATGTCATGCTGAAAATCGACATTGTCGAAACGCTCGGCAATGGCTTCCGCAATAGGGATGGATTTTGCGTTGGCCAGCGAGCAGAAATCTCCACCCGGGCAGCAAATAATATCGGTCAGCAGACCGATATTGGCAGTCGACAGACCATGCGCTTTCGCTTCTTTGTACAGTGCGAGCAAATCCGACTGCTTCACATCGGCGAGAACCAGATTCTGCTCGTGGGTTACACGCAGTTCACCAAAGCTGTAGCGGTCCGCGAGGTCCGCCACAAAATCGATCTGCTCGGCGGTGGCATCGCCGGGAGGCGTACCGGTTTTTTTCAGCGACAGTGTGACGATTGCATAGCCAGGCACTTTATGCGGTCTTACGTTGCGCGTGAGCCAGTTCGAAAAAGGCTTATTGTCGCTACGCTGCTGCTGCAGGAGTGCATCATCGTCCTTGAGTGTTTCATAGGCGGGTGGCGTGAAATAGCTGGCTACACGCGCCAATTCCTCTGCCGTGATCGTGCTTGGGCTGTCTTTGAGATCCACCCATTCGGCTTCAACCTGGCGAGCAAATTCTTCCACCCCGAGCGCTTTGACCAGAATCTTGATACGAGCCTTGTATTTGTTGTCACGGCGGCCGTACTGGTTATAGACGCGCATGATCGCCTCGGTATAACTCAGCAGGTGCTGCCATGGAAGGAATTCGCGGATCACACTGCCTATGATCGGTGTACGACCCAGACCACCGCCGACCAGCACCTGAAAGCCAAGTTCACCTGCATCGTTTTTGATCAGATTCAGGCCAATGTCATGTACCTGTACGGCAGCGCGATCTTCAGCAGCAGCGTTGACTGCGATCTTGAATTTGCGCGGCAGATAAGCGAACTCTGGATGGAAAGTGCTCCATTGGCGCAGAATTTCGATATAAGGCCGTGGATCGGCGAGCTCGTCTGCGGCAACACCGCAGAACTGATCCGAGGTGATATTGCGTATGCAATTGCCCGATGTCTGAATCGCATGCATTTCTACCGAAGCCAGCTCTGCCAGAATCTCGGGTGACTGCTCGAGTTCGATCCAGTTGTATTGAATATTCTGTCGAGTCGTGAAATGCCCGTAGCCACGATCGAATTTGCGCGCGATATGTCCCAGCTTGCGCATCTGTGTTGATGACAGCAATCCATAAGGAATCGCCACGCGCAGCATGTAGGCGTGGCGTTGCAGGTAGAGGCCATTTTGCAGACGCAGGGGCCGGAATTCATCTTCGGTGAGTTCACCCGACAGGCGGCGTTCCACCTGACTCCTGAATTGCGCGACGCGTTCACGGACAATCTGATGGTCGTATTGGTCGTAGCGGTACATGAGGATCCTTAAGTGATTCGTTTCAGAGCACGAGCTTGGCTGCCACACCGGTCAGCGTGGTCGCGAGTAGTCCGCGCAGGAATTTTTCAGGGACGGAGCGTGCCAGCAGCGATCCGATGGTGATGCCTGGCACGGAACCCAGCAGTAAAGTGGCCAGCAGCTCCCAGTTGATGGAGCCTAGCCACCAGTGACCCACCGCGGCGATGGCCGTCAAAGGCACTGCATAAGCGATATCGGTACCTGCGATCTCGGCGGGTTTCAGATGGGGGTAGATCAGAACCAGTATGGTCGCGCCAATTGCGCCGGCACCGATCGAGGACACAGTAACCAACGCACCGATAGCTGCGCCAGCGACGATCGTGGCAATAACTTGCGCACGCCCTTGCAGCTGTCTTTCGGGATGCGCATTCATCCAGGCTTGCATGCGACCGCGGAAGATGATCGCAATGACGGTCAGGATCACCGAGAACGCAATCGCGTAGCGAATGATTTGGCCGATGTGCTTGTCAAGCGCCCCAAAATATTTCAGTGCGAGCGTGGCAAGCAGGGCAGCGGGCAATGCGCCCAAGCACAGGCGCTTGACGATATCCCAGTGCACATTATTTTTCACTCGGTGTGCGATGGTTCCGGCACTTTTGGTGATTGCAGCGAAGGCGAGGTCAGTACCGACCGCTACCGTCGGGTTGATACCGAAAAGCAGCGTCAGCAAGGGCGTCATGAGCGAACCGCCGCCCACGCCAGTCAGGCCGACCAGCATGCCCACGGCAAATCCCGACACTACATAAGTCAAAGTCATAAAGCCTCGCGCAAAGAAGCCAGAATGCTAATAAACTCCTTCCTTATTCCAAACAACAGAGTATTTATTTGCTTATATGATTCTCAGATATAAAGACGGGCTTAATGAATCTTCGTTTTGGGGCTAGCCAGCACCGTTGCACGACGCAAGATCCTGCAAAATCAAGGACTTATCGCAATTGACTTGGCTGCAAAAATTTCCGGATTTATTAAATTGGTTGCTCAATAAGCAATACAAGGCATGATGACCGTCGTTCTGGGTTATTTAATTTCTTTTATGAAAGCATTGATCATCTTTTTCCAGGAAAGATCATGAATCTTCATCAATTCCGCTTCGTTCGAGAGGCGGTAAGGCAAAACTTCAATCTGACTGAGGCCGCAAAGGCACTGTTCACCTCGCAGCCGGGCGTCTCCAAAGCGATCATCGAGCTGGAGGAAGAACTGGGGATTGATATCTTCACCCGTCATGGCAAGCGCATTCGTGGTCTGACAGAACCCGGCCGGGCGGTGTTGAAATCGGTGGAGCTGATCCTTCAGGAGGTCGAGGGGCTCAAGAGCATAGGCAAGGAATTCGCTGCGCAGGATTCCGGCAGCATCACGATTGCCACCACCCACACACAAGCCCGCTACTCCTTGCCCGCCGTGGTGCAAGCGTTTTCGCAGAAATTTCCGAAGGTACGTTTATCGCTGTTGCAGGGAAATCCCCGGCAAGTTGCCGAGATGGTGCTCAATGGTCAGGCCGACCTGGCGATCGCCACCGAAGCGATCGCCGACATTGATGGCCTGGTCTCCATGCCTTGTTTTCAGTGGGAGCATCTGGTCGTGGCCCCGCCTGATCATCCGCTGACCCGACAGAAAAGCCTGACGCTGGAAGATATCGCAGCCTATCCGCTTATTACTTACGACGCGGCCTTCGCTGGCCGCAACAAGATCGATCAGGCCTTCGCGCGGCGAGGGCTGAAACCGGATGTGGTGCTTGAAGCGATTGATGCGGATGTCATCAAGACCTATGTCGAGCTGGGCATGGGCGTGGGCATCATCGCGGGTCTGGCTTACAACGCCGCTCGCGATGTGAGTCTGACCGCACTGTCTGCGGGTCATCTGTTCGGTACCAATCTGTCGCGGGTGGCCCTGAAAGAGGGGGCGTATTTGCGGGGCTACGTGTTCACCTTCATTGAACTGCTGGCGCCGAGCTTGTCGCGCAAGCTGGTTGAGCAGGTGTTGGCGGGGCAGAAGGATATTTACGAGCTATAGATAATGGCAGCAGACGGCGATCATGACTCAATCGCATATTTTTCCGGCAGCGGGACGCGCAGGCTGATCAGCATGCCTTTGCCGGGTCGGGACGCCATCGAAAAACTGCCGCCCAACAAAGCAATCCGCTCCCGCATTTCGCGCAGGCGGTAATTCAAGGGCGTGTTTGATGGTGTTGCAGCTGGATAGCCTTTGCCATTGTCGATGATCTCCATCAGTAATTCAGAGCAGCCATCGTAGAGATGAATTTCGGCGGCACTCGCCTGCGCATATTCGCGAATATTGGCGCACGCCGCCTGTACGATTCGAAACAAGCTGGTCGCCAGTGCTGGCTCCAGAGGAATCTCCTCTGCATTGCATCGAATTTCATAGTGAATGCCCGTTTGATTCTCCTGGTCTTTAGCCAGCCAGTCGAGCGCGGCCACGATACCAGCATCCAGAATGCCCGGGCGGATCTCGGTGGCAATTTGCTGAAGGGATAGTAACGAGCGACTGATCAGTTTTTCGATATAGGGCTTTTGTGCGAGGAATTCCTCGATATCGGGTCCGGTTTCCCACAAGTGCGTCAGCATCATTTTCAGTGCTGACAAATTACCCCCCAAATCATCATGCAGGGTTTGCTGGATGTGAGCGTGTTCTTCTTCTTGCTCATGATTCATGTACACATATAGATCCGCGAGTTCCGCGCGTGACTGACGCAAAGCGTGCTCATGACCTTTGCTGCGGCTGATGTTAGTCATCAGTCCAGTCCATTGAATGCCATTGTTGCCGTCGTCCTCGGGCGTGGCGCGCAAGCTAATCCATTTAATGTCCTTCCAGGCGTCAATCCGAATGCGGCCTTCCCAGCTCAGCACCTCCAGTTTTTCCGCAGAGTCGCGTAACTGAGTCGACCAGCTCTCACGATCTTCATCAACGATCTGCGCAAAAAGCTGACGCGCGTTGGCATACAAGGACTGGGGTGTAATCCCCAGAAGATTTTCGCAAGCGTCTGAAAGAAAACTGAATTGAATCAGCCCCGTCGATCCCTGACGCATCTGAAACAGCAGTCCGGGAACCTTGGAGACAATGTGCTCCAGACGTGCTTCCCGCTCCGATACCTGCGTCGTGGTCTGGTGCTGGGATGATTGCATTATCGCGAAAATGGCCGCGCTATTTTGCAGTTGTAACGGACTGAGTTCAAGTACAGCCGGAAACCTGCTGCCATCCTGACGCTGCATGCAGGTATTGAGACGAAAGTCGTTCACGCCAGCTGTCTGCATCTCGGATATCGTGGCGGGAAATTTCTCGTCGTCCGGGCTGCCCAGCAGATCGGTGATTGTCATCGAATTCAGTGTGGCTTGTGGGTACTGCAGCTCTTGTCTAAAAGCTTCATTGTTCGCCATTAATCGCAGTGTGTCGGCAGCGAAAATGACCATCTGCTTGTCCGGAATCCGGGCGGCCTGCTTGAGGTCGGGAGGTGCGACAGTAATATCGTTATTTTCCATGGTGACGAGCTATTGAAGAACGATCGGCGCCACTGTAGAGCTTTCATTGCGTTCTAGCTATCCGATGGGCCGGAAAATTTACATCCGACTTGATGTTGCACAAGACCTTTCTTAAAAAAATATCTGTGACACAATCTTTTGATTCGATTGCGTCCACGTTTTTATGACTGCGATCTTTTTGCGTAGATATTGTTGCTCTCGCGCAAGTGACCAGCGATGCTGTGCCTCTCAGTCGCGAAGACGTCAAAATCCTGGCCGTAACAGCGCATGGAGGTTAGAAAATAAGACGCCTCGTCGACTGCGACTTGAATGATGCGACAGAGAAGGTAAATCAGGACTATGGCATCATGTTCGGCATATTTTGCCGAGGTGATGATGGAATGGTGGGCATTCGCAGTGGAATTGGGTGTGCCTGT